>NZ_CAJPHE010000005.1:0-417878 GCF_905339875.1 Burkholderia sp. BCC1998 | reverse complement strand
CTGTTCTGCGAACTGCAGCGCGACTGGGCCCGTAGCGCGACCGTCCCCGCGTTCATCAACCTGTTCATCGAAACCGGCGGCACCGCGGGCATCCAGTTCTCGTACGACAAGAGCTGATTGCCGCACGTCCGCACGCGCCGCGCTTGCGGCGCGAACCGGGCCCGCGTCGCAGCCGCAAGCGCGCGTTGCGCGACATGAACGACCCCGCCCGGGCCGGCCGGCCCGGGCGGGTGCCCGCGATACCTAAACCACGTGGTAGCTTGCCGGCGGATACGCCGTCTCCAGCGCGGCCCTGAGATCCGCGTCGGACGCCGTGGCCGACGTGAAGGCGGCCGTCGTGGTGCTCGCGGTGTAGGCCAGCGTCACGGCCCACGTCGGATGGTCCTCGTTGAGGTTGTCGCGCGTGGCCTGCGCGCTGAGCGCGCTCGGGCCACCGTCCGGATTGAACCCGTAAACTGAAATGGTCGGCATGGCATGTCCTCGTCGGTTGGTTGGGGAACGCCGCCGGCACGCACCGGCGACCTGCCCAGCGTAGGCGCCGCACACGCGGGCCGGAATGTGCCGAAGGTCATGGCCGAAGGCCCGTGACGGGCGGTGCGACACCTGTTTTCCCCGCTCCGCCTCGCCGTCATGCACCCTCATGCACCCTCGATGCCGCACCGCGCGCCGCCATCGCCGCGACGCCGCCAGCCGTCTTCGCGGATACGTGATTCAATGTCATTCGAACCGGCGTCGCGCGCTGCCGCCACGGCGCGCATCGCGTCCCCCTCGACCGACCTTCACGAAAATCCCATGACGAACCCTGCCGACATCAAGGCGCTCGTTTTCGACGTGTTCGGAACGATCGTCGACTGGAGAAGCGGCGTCGCACGCGAAGCCGCCACGTTCCTGGCGCGCCATGCGCCGGATCGCGATCCGTTCGAATTCGCCGATACGTGGCGCCGCGAATATGCGCCGTCGATGGAGGAAATCCGCAGCGGGCGCAGGCGCTACGTGCGGCTCGACGTGCTGCACCGCGAGAACCTGGTGCGCACGCTCGACCGCTACGGGATCGACCGCGTGCCCGACGCGGAGGTCGACGCGCTCAACCTCGCGTGGCACCGGCTCGATCCGTGGCCCGACTCCGTCTCGGCGCTGCAGCGGCTGAAGCGGCGCTACGTGATCGCGCCGCTGTCGAACGGCAATATCCGGCTGATGATCAACGTCGCGAAGCACGGCGGCCTGCCGTGGGACGCGATCCTCGGCGCCGAAGTCGCGCACGCGTACAAGCCGTCGCCGAAGGTCTATACCGAAGCGGTCGAGATTCTCGGTCTCGAGCCGGCCGAGCTGTGCCTGGTTGCCGCGCACAATGGCGATCTGGCCGCCGCGCGGCGACTCGGGCTCGCGACCGCGTTCGTGCTGCGGCCGACCGAACACGGGCCGAACCAGACGACCGACCTGAAAGCCGACGACGCGTGGGACTTCGACGTCAAGGATCTGCACGAACTCGCGGATCGGCTCGGTTGTCCGGGCTGAGTGCCGGCTGGTAGACTCCGAACCCCGACCCCGTTCAGCCCCGGCCTATGTCGTCATCCCTGCGTCTGGTAGCAGGCAAGCTCACCGCGATGCGCTTTCTGGAGCGTCCCGATCGGGAGGACGCCGCGCGCCATCAGGTGCCGCCCGTCGATCCCGAAGCCCGGAAGAAATCGCTCGGCTACCGGTTCACGCACTATGTGGTGCCGATTGCCGCGGCGCTCACCGGCAACGGTGCCGCCGCCAATGCGCTGGTGTTTCAGCAAGCCGACGAAGACCTCGCCCTGGCCAGCTTGAACGCCGCGGCCGACAAGGTCGAGCATCCGGCGACGTGGTCGTATGCGAATATCCGCGGCAGCAAGACCTTCGCATCGGAAAACGCCTACGTCACCGTCGGGAAAAACGGCAGGATCCTGTTCGCGAAGCTCCCGGTCGAAATCGAAATCGGCGGAAACACGTACCGCGGCTTCCTCGGCGGACAGTGCTTCGACGCCGGCGACGACGTTGTTGCCGTGGTCGATCGCCGAGGCCGCCTGCTTGCGCTGTCGTCTCCGGACCGGCGCCACATGGTCATGGATTACACGTGTGGCGACACCGGGTTGGCCGGGCTGACGCACACGCTCTGGCTCGCGTGGAAATGGATGTTCATCGGCATGACCTGTTTCCTGATCCCGCTCATGCTGCTGGGCATCTGGACCAGCGACAGCGGATTTTCCGATCCGACGCTCGTCGTTCTCACGCTGCTCGGCGGACCGTTCGCATTGGGCGTCATGCTGGCACTGCTCATCGGCGTGCGCCTTGCATGGTCGGACTGGCTGCCCGCGTGGCGCGTGTCGCGCATCCTCACTGCATTGGGCCGACCGGACCTGTGCGCGCGCGATTTCGGCGATGCGCTCGACGACGCCGAACGCACCGGACGATTACGCGACACGGATGTCGGGCGAATCTATTACGCCTAGGCACGCCCAGGCGGCCGGCTGCCTGGCGGCGGCCCCTTCGCCGCGCTCGCGTGACGCCGCCGCGGGGGTGCCGCAACGCGGTGCACCTGGAACCGCGTGAACCCCGACCCGCCCGCTGCGCAAATCACCGCCGCCTCCAGCCCCGCTATTCCGGATCCCCGACGAACCGGAGCCGCTCCGACTCCCCCATCAACAACGCCCGGTTCGCGTCCGCCGCCGCGCGCAGGTAATCCCACAGCGCCGTCACGCGCCGCAGCTTGCGCAGGTCCTCGCGACACGTCAGCCAGAAGCACCGTGTGACCACCACGTCGTCCGGCAGCACCGGCACCAGCGCCGGCTGCGTGGCCGCCATGAAGCACGGCAGGATCGCGAGCGCGCCGCCCTGCAGCGCCGCGAACACCTGCGCGATCACGCTCGTCGTGCGTAGCCCGGCCGTCGCGCCGGGCACCGCGCGCTCCAGGTACAGCAGTTCGCTGCTGAACGCGAGATCGTCGACGTAACTGATGAACGCATGCCGCGCGAGATCGTCGGTGCAGGCGATCGGCGGATGACTCGCCAGATAGTCGCGCGTCGCGTAGAGCCGCAGCTGGTAGTCGCACAGCTTCGTGACCACGTAAGGCCCGCGTTCGGGCCGCTCGAGCGTGATCGCGAGGTCGGCCTCGCGTTTCGGCAAGTTGACGAAATGCGGGACCGGCAGCAGGTCGACCGTCACATGCGGGTGCGCGACGCGAAACCGCGCGAGCTGCGGCGCGAGGAAAAAGCAGCCGAACCCTTCGGTCGACCCGATCCGCACGTGGCCCGACAGCGCCTCGCCGGTGTTCGCGACCTGGTCGCATGCGGACTGCACGGTCGTCTCCATCGCGTCCGCATACGCGACGAGCCGCTGCCCCTCGGCGGTCAGCGTGAAGCCACCCGAGCGAGACTTGTCGAACAAAAGCGTACCCATCGCGGCCTCGAGTGCGCGAATGCGCCGCGCGACGGTCGTGTAGTCGACCCCGAGCCGCTTCGCCGCCCCGCTCGCGCGCTGCGTGCGGGCGACTTCGAGGAAGAAGCGCAGGTCGTCCCAGTTCAGGTTGCCGGAAACCGGCTCGGTGGCGTGTCGCATCGGCGGGAAAAAAGGGCAGGTGTCTCGGGGCCGGGTTCCGATATGCATAAATGCACATCCAACCGGTTTTCTTGTCGGTACATCATGGATCCGCGCATAACTATACTCGACCGTGACCTGCGGACCATGAGCCGCGGGCAATAAATACGGAGACACCATGCAGACGCGATCCACCCTCGATGAGCATGCAGCCATCGCGACGCCGGCGCCCGCCCGCACCGCGCGGCACTACCTGCTGGCCGGCTGGGCCAGCATGGCCGGCACCACGATCGAGTGGTACGACTTCTTCCTCTACGGCACAGCCGCCGCGCTCGTGTTCAACCGCATCTTCTTCCCGTCGCTGGACCCCGTCGTCGGCACGCTCGCCGCGTTCGGCACGTTCGCGGTCGGCTTCATCGGCCGGCCGATGGGCGGCATCGTGTTCGGCCACTTCGGCGACCGCATCGGCCGCAAGTCGATGCTGATGATCACGCTGCTGCTGATGGGCGTGCCGAGCATGATCATCGGGCTGATCCCGTCGTACGACCGCATCGGCTACTGGGCCGCCGCGCTGCTGATCGCGATGCGCTTCCTGCAGGGGATGGCGGTCGGCGGCGAATGGGGCGGCGCGGTGCTGATGGCCGTCGAGCACGCGCCGAAGGGCCGCAAGGGGCTGTTCGGCAGCCTGCCGCAGACGGGCGTCGGGTTCGGGCTGATCCTGTCGTCGGTCGCGATGGCGGCGGTGGCCGCGCTGCCGGAAGCCGACATGCTGTCGTGGGGCTGGCGCGTGCCGTTCCTCGCGAGCATCGCGCTGGTCGGCCTCGGCTGGTTCATCCGCGCGAAGGTGCCCGAGTCGCCGGACTTCGAGAAGATGCAGCGCCAGGGCAAGGCCGAGAAGTCGCCGGTGACGGCCGCGCTGCGCCGCCATCCGCGCGAGGTGCTGACGATCGTCGGCGCACGTGCCGCGGAAAACACCTGGTTCTACATGGTCGTCACGTTCGCGCTCGCGTATGCGACGCAGCAGCTGCATCTGCCGAAGGCCGAGATGCTGCACGCGATCACGGCCGGCGCGGCGTTGTCGCTCGTCACGATGCCGCTGTGCGGGCATCTCAGCGACCGCATCGGCCAGCGCCGGATGTTCGCGATCGGCCTCGTGCTGATGTGCCTGTTCGCGGCGCCGTTCTTCCTGATGCTCGGCACGCAGCAGACGTCGACCGCATGGTGGGCGATCGTGCTCGGCCTCGGCATCGTGTTCCCGATCCTGTATGCGCCGGAGTCGCTGCTGTTCGCGCAGCAGTTCCCGGCGGAAATCCGCTACAGCGGCATCTCGCTGTCGGTGCAGCTCGCCGGCGTGATCGGCGGCGGCTTCGCGCCGATGATCGCGACGTCGCTGCTCAAGGCCGGCGGCGGCCAGCCGCACTACGTGATCGCGTACCTCGTCGGCTTCGGCGTGTTCGCGCTCGCGTGTACCGCGTTGATGCGTCCGGCGCGTGCGTAAGCATCGGCCTGCATCGATCCGCATCGCCCCGATTTCAGTTCGACCTGCCGTCCGCCGTGGCCGCACGCGCGACGGACGCAGCCCACGTTTTTTCTTCGCATCACCGTTTCCCGGAGAGTTCCATGAACGCCGCAGTTCCCCAGACCACCCTCGCCCTGCCCACCGCCAAGCTGCTGATCGACGGCGCGTTCGTCGAATCGCAAAGCGCCGAATGGGGCGACATCGTCAACCCCGCGACGCAGGAAGTGATCGGCCGCGTGCCGTACGCGACGCTCGACGAGGTCGATGCCGCGATCGCGTCCGCGCAGCGCGCGTTCCAGACCTGGAAGACGACGCCGATCGGCGCGCGACTGCGCATCATGCTGAAGTTCCAGGACCTCGTGCGTCGCAATCTCGAACGGATCGCGCACACGCTGACGGCCGAGCAGGGCAAGACGCTGCCCGACGCGCAGGGCGACATCTTCCGCGGCCTCGAAGTGGTCGAGCATGCGTGCTCGATCGGCACGCTGCAGCAAGGCGAATTCGCGGAGAACGTCGCGGGCGGCGTCGACACCTACACGCTGCGCCAGCCGATCGGCGTGTGCGCGGGCATCACGCCGTTCAACTTCCCCGGCATGATCCCGCTGTGGATGTTCCCGATGGCGATCGTGTGCGGCAACACGTTCGTGCTGAAGCCGTCCGAACAGGATCCGCTGTCGACGATGCAGCTCGTCGAACTCGCGATCGAGGCCGGCGTGCCGCAGGGCGTGCTGAACGTCGTGCACGGCGGCAAGACCGTGGTCGACCGTCTGTGCACGCACCCGGACATCAAGGCGATCTCGTTCGTCGGCTCGACGCGCGTCGGCACGCACGTGTACAACCTCGGCAGCCAGCACGGCAAGCGCGTGCAGTCGATGATGGGCGCGAAGAACCACGCGGTCGTGCTGCCCGATGCGCACCGCGAGCAGTCGATCAACGCGCTGGTCGGCGCGGGCTTCGGCGCGGCCGGCCAGCGCTGCATGGCGACGTCGGTCGTCGTGCTGGTCGGCCAGGCGCGCGACTGGCTGCCCGAGCTGGTCGAGAAGGCGAAGGCGCTGAAGGTCAACGCCGGCGCCGAAGCCGGCACGGACGTCGGCCCGGTCGTGTCGAAGGCGGCGAAGGCCCGCATCCTGTCGCTGATCGACGCGGGCGTGAAGGAAGGCGCGACGCTGCTGCTCGACGGCCGCGACGTGAAGGTGCCCGGCTACGAGCAGGGCAACTTCGTCGGCCCGACGATCTTCTCGAACGTGACGACCGACATGTCGATCTATCAGGAAGAAATCTTCGGGCCGGTGGTGGTCGTGCTCGAAGCCGACACGCTCGACGACGCGATCGCGCTGGTCAACCGCAACCCGATGGGCAACGGCGTCGGCCTGTTCACGCAGAGCGGCGCGGCCGCGCGCAAGTTCCAGAGCGAGATCGACATCGGCCAGGTCGGCATCAACATCCCGATCCCGGTGCCGGTCCCCTACTTCAGCTTCACCGGCTCGCGCGGCTCGAAGCTCGGCGATCTCGGCCCGTACGGCAAGCAGGTCGTGCAGTTCTATACGCAGACGAAGACGGTCACCGCGCGCTGGTTCGACGACGACGCGACGGCCGGCGGCGTGAACACGACGATCGCGCTGCGCTGATCAAGGAAGCCCGCACATGGAAATCGCATTCATCGGACTCGGCAACATGGGCGGCCCGATGGCCGCCAACCTGCTCAAGGCCGGCCACGCGCTGACGGTGTTCGACCTCGACGCGAACGCGGTCGGCGCGGCGGTGCGCGCGGGCGCGACGGCGGCCGCGTCGCCGCGTGACGCGGCTGCCCGCGCGTCGCTGGTGATCACGATGCTGCCGGCCGCGCAGCACGTGCGCGCGGTCTACCTCGGCGACGACGGCGTGCTGGCCGGCGCGCGTGCCGGCGCGACGTTGGTCGACTGCAGCACGATCGATCCGGGCACCGTGCGCGCGATGGCCGACGCCGCCGCGCAGCGCGACTTCCCGCTCGCCGACGCGCCGGTGTCGGGCGGCACCGGCGGCGCGCAGGCCGGCACGCTGACCTTCATGGTCGGCGCGCAAGGCGCGCTGTTCGAGCGCGTCCGCCCGGTGCTGCTCGACATGGGGAAGAACGTCGTGCACTGCGGCGGCACTGGCACCGGGCAGATCGCGAAGATCTGCAACAACCTGCTGCTCGGCATCTCGATGATGGGCGTGGCCGAAGCGATGGCGCTCGGCGCCGCGCTCGGCATCGATCCGGCCGTGCTGGCCGGCATCATCAACACGTCGACCGGCCGCTGCTGGAGCTCGGACAGCTACAACCCGTATCCGGGAGTGAACGACGCGGCACCCGCCGCGCGCGGCTACTCGGGCGGTTTCGCCGCGAACCTGATGCTGAAGGATCTCGGGCTGGCGACCGAAGCCGCGCGCAGCGCACGGCAGCCGGTGTGGATGGGCGCGCTCGCGCAGCAGCTCTATCAGTCGATGAGCCAGCACGGGCTCGGCACGCTCGACTTCTCCGCGTGCGTGAAGCTGTACGAGGCGCAGCCCGCGTAACGCGGCCGGCGGACGTGCGACGGCCCGCGCTGCCCGTCAACGGCATCGCGGGTCGGTTCACATCCGGAGCGGTGCGGAGGTTACGGCCGCGCGGGCGACGCGGCGTTTATCCGCGCGGATTCGACGCGGTCTCGAAGGTCGGATGGCACTCGAACGCGAGTTCGGAGCGCGCGTCGACGCGGCGGCCGCCGGTCACCGACTCCTGCTTCAGGCTCGCGCGCATGCCGCGCTGCGTGCAGTAGTTGGTCGCTTCGTCGACGGCTTTCGCATGGGCGTCGGCCCACGTCGTCGACACGCCGAGCGTGCGCGTCGTCACGGTGAAGACGTTCGGATTCGACGTCGTGGTCACGTCGGAAGCGGTCGAACATGCGGCGAGCAAGCATGCAACGGCCGCGATGGTCAACCCTCGCAGGGATCGAAAAGATAGAGCAATGGACATGGGGGGCAAGCGCGCGTCGATTCGACGGCATTGAGCAACATAGGCGACAGTATGCCTGCCCGATCGCCGGAGATCATGCCCTTTTCAGTGAACACATTGTTTCGAATGGTTAAACGATGGGCGCTGCCGGCAGGATTTACGGCCCGCGTCACGCCCGTCGTTGCGCAGCGTGTCGCTTTTCCCGGCTTCCCGGCCGACGCACGGTTTCTGCCCGGCGACCGGCATCGGCCGGCGCGCCGGTCAGTGCGCACGCGCCCGGATTCTCGCCGAAGCCTCCTCCAGGCTTCGCCACGCCGGTTGGCCGGGCGCATAGCGCGCGCGGATGTATGCGGCGAGCTCGGCCATCTGCCGGTCGTCGAACGCGTCGCGGAAGCCCGGCATGTAGCCGAGCCCGTCGGTGGCCGGATGGTCGATCCCGTCGTGCAGCACGCGCAGCAGGTTGTCGGGCGCCGCCTGGCTGACGCTCGTGTTGAGCCCCATCAGCGGACGCACGCCGAAATGCCCGACCCCGCCCGTCTCCGCGTGACAGACCGCGCACGCGGCATCGAACGCGCGCCGGCCGCTCTCGAGGCCGAGCGTCGCGACCGTTTCCGCACCGCGTGCACGGCGGGTCGCCGCGTCGACGGCCACCGCGGCATCGACGGGCGGCGACAGCGACGCCAGATAATGCGCGATCGCCCGGACGTCCGATTCGGGCAGCGCCGCGAGCCCCGCGACGACCGGCGCCATCGGCCCGGCCGCGACGC
The DNA here is from genome assembly GCF_905339875.1 of Burkholderia sp. BCC1998. Lineage (NCBI taxonomy): Bacteria > Pseudomonadati > Pseudomonadota > Betaproteobacteria > Burkholderiales > Burkholderiaceae > Burkholderia > Burkholderia sp. BCC1998. The sequence continues at coordinate 409,084 of NZ_CAJPHE010000005.1, read as the reverse complement.
CGTGCTGCGCGGAGAAGCCCGTGCGCAGGTAGTCGAACAGCGCGCCTTCGGTCCACGGCACCGGCGACGCCGGCGACGCGACGAGCGGCGGCGCGACCCACCCCTCGGCCTCGCCGCCGGCCAGATAAGCGCGCTCGCCCCGTTCCGCGCCGAGCGCGTTGCGCGGCGTATGGCACGCGCCGCAGTGCCCGGCGCCGTCGACCAGATACTTGCCGCGATTCCACGACGCGGAGCGCGCCGGATCCGGCACGAACGGCCGCGCGTCGTGAAACAGCCAGTTCCATCCGGCGACGAGGCGCCGCTGGTCGAGCGGGAACGGCAGCTTCGTCTTCGGCGGCGCATGCTTCACCGGCGGCTGCGACATCAGGTATGCATACAGCGCGAGCAGGTCGGGCTCGCTCAGCTTCGCGAACGCGGTGTACGGAAACGCCGGATACAGATGCGAGCCGTCGCGCCCGATGCCTTCGCGCATCGCGCGCGCGAACGCCGGATACGACCATGCGCCGATGCCGGTTTCCGGATCGGGCGTGATGTTGGTCGTGTAGATCGTGCCGAACGGCGTGTCGAGCGCGAGACCGCCCGCATTGGCCGCGCCGCCCGGCGCGGTATGGCAGACCGCGCAATCGCCGGCGAGCGCGATCAGGCGGCCGCGTTCGAGCGTCGCCGCGCTCCACATCGCGCCGTCCGCGCCGCCGGGTGCGACCGGGGCGATCGGCGCTGGGCCCGGCAGGATCGCGCAGGCCAGCCCGATCAGCCCGCCGACGACCCCGCCCGCGCCGCCACCGGCCAGCCAGCGGCGCCAGCGCGATGACGCGCGGCGCGGCGCGCCGGCACTGCGCTCGCCGACATCGGCCGGCTCCGGCCGGGCCAGCGCGTCGCGAATGCGTGCGGCGTCGAACGGCGGCGCGCGAAAACGCACGCCCGTCGCGTCATACAGCGCGTTCGCGATCGCGGCCGCCGCCGGCGCGGCCGCCTGTTCGATCCGTTGCGCGTCGTATGCCGACAGCGACTGCGCGCGACCGGCGCCCGGCTCTGCGTCGTCGAACGCGACGAGTTCATGCGCGATCGCATCCGGCGCGACATCGCCGCCGGTCTCGTCATGCGCCGGCCGTGCGGACAGCCGCGCGCCCATCACGCGCGAAATCGCCGCCTCGATCTGCCACGCGGGCAAGCCCGCCATCGACGCCTGCCCGGGCTCGCCCGCGCCCTGCCCGGCGACGACGCGGCGCACCGCGACGTCGCCCGTCGCGCGATCGACGTCGAGATCGACGACCCAGGCGGACCAGTGCGGATCGCTGTCGCGGCCGTTGTCGCGGCCCGCGTCCGCGTGCGGGATTTCGCCCGCGGACGGCGCCTCGAGCACGCCCGCACCGTCGAACGCAAAGCCGCGCCCACTGAGGCGGTCCTGCGCCGCTGTATGGGCACGGCCCGTGGCCGGTTCGCCCCACGCCGCGCGTTCGCTGACCATCCGGATGATCTCGCGCGGCCCGGCATCGCGCGACGCATCGAGATGCTGCAGGCGCAATGCGACCGGATCGCGCCGCAGCGCACCGGCCAGTTCGTCGACGAACGACTCGCGCGCGAATGCGTGCGCGTGGCCGGGAATCGCGTGGTGGACGTCGGCCATTTCGATCGACGTCTGCGCATGTCGATAGACGAACGGCGACGACCGAGCCGATGCCCCGCCCTGCGCCGCCGCGCGCCGCGCATCCGGTGTCGTTCCGGCCTGCGCGCGATAGCGCCACGTCGTCATCCGCCCATCGGCGGCGGTCCGCGTTTCGAGCTCGAACGACGCGTGCGCACGCGCATCGCCGATCGGCCATTCGTAGTGTGCGCGGTGCATGCGCGCCGCGTCGTCCGCACGCGGCGCCGAACCGGCCACCGCTTCATCGCGCCGCACATCGCTCGCATCGGCTTCGGGCTGCGCGGGCACGCTCAGGTCATGCTTCATCGCCGTCGTCCCGCAGATAGCGCGCGGCCCGATGCACCGCGCGGATGATCTCCAGATGCGTGCCGCAGCGACAGAGATTGAAGCGCAGCGCGTCGCGGATCGCCGCATCGTCCGGCGACGGATTACGGTCGAGCAGCGCCTTCGTGCTCATGATCATGCCGTTCAGGCAATAGCCGCACTGCGCGGCCTGCTCGTCGATGAACGCGCGCTGGATCGGATGCGGCGCGTCGCGCGAGCCGAGCCCTTCGAGCGTCGTCACGTCGCGCCCGTGCGCGGCGGCGGCCGGCACGACGCACGCGCGCGTCGCCTGAGCATCGACCAGCACCGTACACGCGCCGCACTGCCCGAATCCGCAGCCGTACTTCGGGCCGTTGAGCGCGCAGTCGTTGCGCAGGACCAGCAGCAGCGGCGCGTCGGGCGCGGCAGCGTCGAACGTGTGCGGCGTGCCGTTCACGCGAAACGCGAGCGGCCGCGACGGGGAAGCGGGATGGGACATGAAGGGATCCGGAATGCGGGGCGCGGGCCGGCAGGCCGTGACTTGGGGCCGGCAGCGGGCACGGCCGCCGGCTCGCGACAGGCCGGCGTCGCGCGCAGCGCTCACGTATAACACGCCGAAATGCGTACCGCCGCATCGATCACCGATACGGCGGCGCGGCATCCGGCGCGGACACCGCATGCGCGTCAGGCGACGGCCGCCACGTTGCCGCGCGACGGCGACGGCGACACCAGCGGCACGTCGAACACGTCGTAGCCGAACACCCACGACGGATCCTCGTTGGTGCGCAGCCACGTGTTGTTGTGCGACACGAGCTGCACCTTCGACGCGCGTGCCGCGCGGTTCGCCTCGTACAGCGCGAACGCACCCGCGTAATCGCCGATGCCGACTTCGTCGAGGCAGCGCGCGAGCATCGCCGCATCCTCGATCGCCATCGCCGCGCCCTGCGCCATGTGCGGCTTCATCGGATGGCATGCGTCGCCGAGCAGCACGAGACGGCCGCGGCTCCACAACGGCAGCGGGTCGCGCTCGAGCAGCGGCCACTTCGTGATCGACGGCGACACGTCGATCAGGTGCTGGATGTCGGCGTGGAAGCCGGCGAACGCCTCGCGCATTTCATCGCGGCTGCTGTCGACCATCGACACGCCTTCCGGCCACTCGGCCTGCGGCACGCCGGTCACGTAGTAGTACTCGTCGCGCTTCTCGGTCACGTAGTAGACCATCATGTGGCGATCCTCCGACCACCATTTCACGCACATGTCGTACGGCTTGTTGCCGAGCAGCGAGGCCGGGAACACCGCGCGATGCGCGACATAGCCCGTATAGCGCGGCGGCTCCGCGCCGAGCAGATGCTCGCGGATCCGCGAGTTCACGCCGTCCGCGCCGATCACGATGTCGGCCGTCTCGACGCTGCCGTCGGCAAACGTCAGGCGCACCGCGTCACCCGTGTCCTCCACCGCCGCGAGCCGCTTGCCGAAGCGGATCGTGCCGGGCGTCACCGCCTGCGTCATCAGCGCGTGGAAATCGCCGCGATGCACGGTCAGGTAGCTCGCGCCGTAGGTCCTGCGCGCGTAGTCGCCGAGCGGAATCCGCGACAGTACGTCGGCCGTCTGCCAGTCGCGGCTGTACCAGCAATCCGGATGCGAACCCATCGTCTCCAGCGCGTCCTCGCAGCCGATGCGCCGCATGATCTTCATCACGTTCGGGCCGAGATGGATGCCCGCGCCGAGGCGCGAGAACGCCGGCGCCTGCTCGTACAGCGCGACGTCGTAGCCGCGGCGCTGCAGCAGCGCCGCGGCGGCCGTGCCGCCGAGACCGGCGCCGATGATTGCGATACGGGGTTTGCTCATGCGGATCTCCTGATCGTGAGCCCGGCGCCGGACGCGGCACGAGAACGGGCGAATTGAATGGTGTTTATGTAGCGTACACACTCAATTTATTCAAGACAAGAGGATTATTTCCGGTGGCCGCCACATCCGGGAAAACACCAATAAAACCTCATATATATCCGAAAATAAACGATCTACGCCTGAAAGGAATCATTTTGACCCATTGTCATTTTCAAATGTACACACTAGACTTTCCCCGAAACCAGGCGATCCCGCGCCAGCGGGCCGCCCCACCCTTACCGACACGGAGCCTCCCGTCATGAGCAAGACCTACCGCATCGGCCAGATCGTGCCGAGTTCCAACACGACGATGGAAACCGAGATTCCCGCGATGCTGCGGTTGCGCGAGGCGATCCGGCCCGAGCGCTTCACGTATCACTCGAGCCGGATGCGGATGAAGAAGGTCGTCAAGGAAGAACTCGCGGCGATGGACGCCGAATCCGACCGCTGCGCGGTGGAACTGAGCGATGCGCGCGTCGACGTGCTCGGCTACGCGTGCCTCGTCGCGATCATGGCGATGGGCCACGGCTATCACCGCGTGTCGCAGGCGCGCCTCACGAAGCACACGGCCGACAACGGCGCGCAAGCGCCGGTGCTGACGAGCGCGGGCGCGCTCGTCGATGCGCTGAAGGTGATCGGCGCGAAGCGCATCGTGGTGGTCGCGCCGTACATGCTGCCGCTGACCGAGCTCGTGGTCGACTACATCCGCAACGAAGGCTATGACGTGATCGCGTATCGCGCGCTCGAGATCCCCGACAACCTCGACGTCGGCCGCCACGACCCGGCGCGCCTGCCCGACATCGTGAAGACGCTGCCTTACCAGGACGCCGATGCGATCGTGCTGTCCGCGTGCGTGCAGATGCCGTCGCTGCCGGCCGTCGCGAAAGTCGAGGCGATGACGGGCAAGCCCGTGATCACGGCCGCGATCGCGACGACCTACGCAATGCTGCGCGAACTCGATCTCGAACCGATCGTGCCCGGCGCCGGCGCGCTGCTGTCCGGCGCGTATTGAGCGCCCCGCTACTTCGGAGCATCGCCATGTCCTCGACTTTCCTGTACGGCGCGAACGTCCGCGCCAACGGCATCCGCCAGCACTACCTGCGCTACGGCGGCGCCACGGGCGCGCGCGCGTCGCGCCCCGCGATCGTGCTGATTCCCGGCATCACGAGCCCCGCGATCACGTGGGGCTTCGTCGGCGAGGTGTTCGGCGCGGCATTCGACACCTATGTGCTCGACGTGCGCGGCCGCGGGCTGTCCGACGCGTCGCCGTCGCTCGACTACGGCCTCGATGCGCAAGCCGATGACATCGCGGCGTTCGTCGCCGCGCTCGGCCTGCCGCGCACGAGCCTGGTCGGCCATTCGATGGGCGCGCGGATCGCCGCGCGCGCGGCACGGCGCGGCGTCCGCGGGCTCGAATCGGTCGTGCTCGTCGATCCGCCGGTGTCCGGCCCGAACCGCCGCGACTATCCGGGCAAGCTGCCGTGGTACATCGACTCGATGGCGCTCGCGCGCGCCGGCACCGACGCCGAAAGGATGCGCGCGTTCTGCCCGACCTGGACCGATGCCGAACTGCAACTGCGCGCCGAGTGGCTGCATACCTGCGACGAGCGCGCGGTGCGCACGTCGTACGAAGGCTTCCACACCGACGACTTCCACGCGGATGCCGCGCAACTGGCCGTGCCGGCGCTGCTGATCACGGCCGAGCGCGGCGACGTGGTGCGCGACGACGACGTCGCCGAACTGCAGCGTGCGACGCCGTCGATGCAGCACGTGCGCGTGCCCGATGCCGGCCACATGATCCCGTGGGACAACGCGGCGGGCTTCTACGCGGCGTTCGGCAACTTCCTCGGCGCGCCGCTCGCGGCCTGATTTCGCCCCCCCCTTTCCCTTCACGCCATTACCGGAGCCGACGATGCCAGTCAGCGACTATCAACTGATCGACGCGTGGAAGCAGGTGCTCACGCTGTCGCGCCTCGAACCGGGCCAGACCGTCACGATCCTGACGAGCGCGGCCACTCATCCGCAGACGCTGTCGTGCGCGCTGATCGCGACGCAATCGATGGGCGCGATCGTCAACCGGCTCGACCTGCCGCCGGTGAACGGCGAGAAGGCGTTCAGCCGCGACCCGCTCGCGTATCTCGGCACGACGCCGCTCACCGGCAACCGCGCCGCGATCGCCGCATTGCGCGAGAGCGACCTCGTGCTCGACCTGATGACGCTGCTGTTCTCGCCCGAGCAGCACGACATCCTGAAATCCGGCACGAAGATCCTGCTCGCGGTCGAGCCGCCCGAAGTGCTGGTGCGGATGGTGCCGACACTGGCCGACCGCACGCGCGTGCTCGGCGCCGCGAAGAAAATCGCCGCCGCGCGCGAGATGCGCGTGACCTCCGCGGCCGGCACGGCGCTCGTGTGCCCGCTCGGCGATTTCCCGCCGACCGCCGAATACGGCTTCGTCGACGCGCCGGGCCGCTGGGATCACTGGCCGAGCGGCTTCGCGCTGACTTACCCGAACGACCGCACCGCGCGCGGCACGATCGTGATCGATCGCGGCGACATCCTGCTGCCGCAGAAACATTACGTGAGCGAGCCGATCGCGCTGACCGTCGAAGGCGGCTACGCGACGCGCATCGAAGGCGGCGTCGATGCCGACCTGCTGCGCGATTACATGGAGACCTTCGCGGACCCGGAAGGCTATGCGATCTCGCACATCGGCTGGGGGCTGCAGCCGCGCGCGCGCTGGTCGACGCTCGGCCTGTACGACCGCGAGGCGACGATCGGGATGGATGCGCGTGCGTTCGAAGGCAACTTCCTGTTCTCGCTCGGCCCGAACAACGAAGGCGGCGGCACCCGCACGACGACCTGCCACATCGACATCCCGCTGCGCCGCTGCACGGTCGAGCTCGACGGCGAGACCGTCGTGCGCGAAGGCCGCGTGACCGATCAACCTGCCTGACCGACGAGTGCCCGACACCATGACCGATCTTTCCCGCCACGCCGAAGCCAACGTCTACCGCCAGCAGGGTTTCGGCACGCCGCTGCCGCCGCACGGCAACATCGGACTGCTGATCGTCGACTTCGTGGTCGGCTTCGCCGATCCCGCGACGTTCGGCGGCGGCAACATCGCGCCGGCGATCGCGCGCACGACGCGGGCACTCGCGCTCGCGCGCGCACGCGGCTGGCCGGTCGCGCACAGCCGCATCGTGTATGCGGACGACGGCAGCGACGACAACGTGTTCTCGCTGAAGGTGCCCGGCATGGCGACGCTGACCGAGCACCATCCGAACAGCGCGATCGTGCCCGAACTCACGCCCGCCGCCGGCGAACTCGTCGTGCGCAAGACCGTGCCGTCGGCGTTCTTCGGCACGCAGCTCGCGCCGTGGCTCGCGCAGCGCGCGGTGCAGACGCTGCTCGTCGCGGGTGCGGTGACGAGCGGCTGCGTGCGCGCGAGCGTGGTCGACGCGATGTCGCACGGGTTCCGCCCGCTCGTGCTCGCCGATTGCGTCGGCGATCGCGCGATCGCGCCGCACGACGCGAACCTGTTCGACATGCAGCAGAAATACGCGGCCGTGATGCCGCTCGACGATGCGATCGCGGCGATCGATGCCATGCACGCGCGCTGAGCCGCCGCGCCGATCGCGGGCGGTGCGGCACGGGTGGTACGAACGGCAGCCGTGCCCGCGCCGGCGCGCGATTGACGCTGCGCTTTTGGCGACCTAGATTGACCGCGTGCGCCATCGCGCACGCCCGGGCCGTCGCCCCGTGCGCGGCACGCGGCAGCAGCGCCGCAGGCGCAGGCGCCGCGACCGGCCGCCGGTCGCGCCCTCCCCGACAGGACACCTGAACCGTGAACCGCTCCGAACTGCTTGCGCGCGACGGCTGCCTGACCGTGATCCGGCGGCCCGCGCCGCCGCCCAAGCCGGCGCCCGGCCAGCCGGGCAGCCTGTCGTCGTACGTGCCGGCGCTGCCCGAGGTGTTCGTCGCGATCCTCGACGACGGACGCATCCTCGCGTTCAACGGCCACGTCGACCTCGGCACCGGCATCCGCACGTCGCTCGCGCAGATCGTGGCGGAGGAGCTCGACGTGCCGGCCGCGCGCGTGACGATGGTGCTCGGCGACACGGCCGCGACGCCGAACCAGGGTCCGACCATCGCGAGCGCGACGATCCAGATTTCCGCGACGCCGCTGCGCTGCGCGGCCGCGCAGGCACGCCACGCGCTGCTGGCGCTGGCCGCCGAGCGCTTCGGTGTCGACCCGGCGCAACTGAGCATCGACGACGGGACGATCGCAGCGCCGGCCGGCGGGCACACCGCAACGTTCGCCGCGCTCGTCGCGGCGCGCCGCATCGCGCTCACGCTCGACCTGAACGCCCGCACGAAGGATCCCGCCCGCTACCGGATCGTCGGCCGGTCGTCGCCGCGCGTCGACCTGCCTGCGAAAGCCACCGGCCAGCTCACGTTCGTGCACGACATGCGCGTGCCGGGCATGCTGCACGGCCGCGTCGTGCGGCCGCCGTATGCGGGCCACGACAGCGGCGCGTTCGTCGGCACGTCGCTGGTCGACGTCGATCGCGCGTCGGTCGCCGACGTGCCCGGGCTCGTGGCGGTCGTCGCGCTCGGCGACTTCGTCGGCGTCGTCGCCGAGCGCGAGGAACACGCGATCCGCGCGGCACGCCAGCTGCGCATCGCGTGGCGCCCGCATCCCGCGCTGCCGCCGCTCGACACGCCCGCGGCCGCGATCGCCGCCGCGCCCGCGCAACGCCGGTTGCTGCTCGAAGAAGGCGACGTCGACGCGGCACGCGCGCAACCCGGCACGATCACGCTGTCGCGCACCTATGCGTGGCCGTTCCAGATGCACGGCTCGATCGGCCCGTCGTGCGCGCTCGCCGACTATCGCGCGCCCGGCGACGGCCGGATCACCGTATGGTCCGGCACCCAGAATCCCGTATCGCTGCGCTACGACCTCGCGACGCTCGTGGCGCGCGACGAAGCCGATATCGACATCGTGCGGATGGAAGCGGCCGGCTGCTACGGCCGCAACGGCGCGGACGACGTCTGCGGCGACGCGCTGCTGCTGTCGCGCGCGGTCGGCCGCCCGGTGCGCGTACAGCTGTCGCGCGCGGACGAGCATCTGTGGGAACCGAAGGGCGCCGGGCAGCTGATGCAGGTGACGGGCACCGTGACGCGCGACGGCCGCCTGCTCGGCTACGACTTCACGACGCGCTATCCGTCGAACGACGCGCCGCTGCTCGCGACGCTCCTGACCGGCGCGATCGCGCCCGAACCGCGCGTGTTCGAAATGGGCGACCGCACCGCCGTGTCGCCGTATGAAAGCCCGAACCGCCGCTTCGTCTGCGAGGATCTCGCGCCGCTCGTGCGCGCCTCGTGGCTGCGCGGCGTGTCGGCATTGCCGAACTCGTTCGCGCACGATGCGTTCGTCGACGAATGCGCGGCGCTGGCCGGCATCGATCCGCTCGCGTTCCGGCTGCGCCATCTCAAGGACGCGCGCGCGACCGACCTGCTGCAGGCCGTCGCCGATCGCGCGGGCTGGACGCCGCGGCGCGTGGATCGCGGAAATGAAGCGCAAGCAGCGCGCGTCGTCCGCGGACGCGGTATCGCATACGCACGCTACGTCCACAGCCGCTTCCCCGGTTTCGGCGCGGCCTGGTCCGCATGGATCGTCGACCTGAGCGTCGATCGCGTGTCGGGCGAGATCCGCATCGAACGCGTGACGGTCGGCCAGGACACCGGCACGATGATCAACCCCGACGGCGTGCGCCACCAGATCCACGGCAACGTGATCCAGGTATTGAGCCGCACGCTGAAGGAGCGCGTGCGGTTTGCCGACGGCAAGGTCGCGTCGCGCGAATGGGCGAGTTATCCGATCCTGACTTTCGACGAAGTGCCGGACGTCGACGTGGTGCTGATGCCGCGGCAAGGCGAGCCGCCGCTCGGCGCGGGCGAATCGGCGTCGGTGCCGGGGCCCGCCGCCGTCGCGAATGCGCTGTTCGATGCGACCGGCGTGCGCCTCTACGCGCCGCCGTTCACGCCGGAGACGGTGCGCGCCGCGCTGCGCGAGGCCGGCCGGCTTCCGGCTACCGAAGCGAGTGTCGCGGCAAGCGCCGCATGAGGCCGGTTTGCATCGAGGGCCGGACGGCGCCGCGCGTCACGCGTCGCCGTCGGCCTCCATCATCTTGCGCAGCAGGTACTGCAATGCGACGCGTTCGCCCGGATTGAGCGGCCCGTACGTGCGCTCGGTCACCTGCCGCGCGAACGGCACCGTGCGGTCGATCAGCGCGAGGCCCGCCGCGGTCGCGCGCACGATCAGCTTGCGGCCGTCGTTCGGGTCGGGCAGCACCTCGACCAGCGCGCGCGTCTTCAAGCGCTCGACGACGCCGCGAATGGTCGCCTGGTCGATCGCGGTCGCCTTCACGATGTCGTTCAGCGAACACGCCTGCTTTTCCTTGACCGCGCACAGCGCGACGAACTGCGCGGCCGTCAGGTCCGAATCGGGGATCGCTTCCTGGAAGATCGCGACGTGCCGCTGATAGGCACGGCGCAGCAGGTGCCCGACCTGGTCGTGAAAGTCGTAGGAATCCTTGGAAGACGCCATGAAGATGAAGGCTCGCGCGGCATGAATGGGAAAGGCAAGCAGTGTACACCCTCAAATCGGTGCATCCGGTCACGCGGCCGCTGCTTCGTTGCGGTGCGTCAGGGTTCTTCGCGCCCTACCCGCGTCGCGCCCGACAAGCGCCCGACCATGTCGGCCTGCTCGCGGACATCGCCGCTGCAACGCCCGCGGCTCGCGCGATCCGGCGGGCTGCCGGACGCGCGCGCCCCGAACGCCGAAGCACTGGCGTGCACACACTCCACTTTTGAGCGTATACGCACGAATTTCGTGCATACCATAGGCCGGGCAAAAACCATGCTGGTATGTGCATATTCCCGTATAAATCCCCGAAAAATTTGGGGCTTATCCGGTTTATCGATCTATCCCGAGGCGTTCATTTCCATGCCTGCGCGATTCCGTATTTTCTAGTGTGTACGCTATGTAATTGGCGTGCTATACAGACTCCAGCGCGCGGCGAACCTTCGCTCGCGTCGAACGGCCACCCACTTCATCCGTCACATTCGAACAGGGGCAATCCCATGTCTACCGCACACCCGAGCGCCGCCGTCTCCGCCGACGACACGCTGCACGGCGCGCTCTACCGCAAGGTCACGCTGCGCCTGATCACGCTGTTCTGCCTGTGCTATTTCGCGGCCTATCTCGACCGCATCAACATCGGGCTCGCGAAGCTGCAGATGCTCGACGCGCTGAAGTTCAGCGACACCGTGTACGGGCTCGGCGCCGGCCTGTTCTTCGCCGGCTACATCCTGTTCGAAGTCCCGAGCAATCTGGTGCTGCAGCGCGTCGGCGCGAAGCTGTGGATCGCACGGATCATGATCACGTGGGGCCTGCTGTCGGGCGCGACGATGTTCGTGCATACGCCGATGCAGTTCTACGTCGTGCGCTTCCTGCTCGGCGCCGCCGAAGCCGGCTTCCTGCCCGGCGTGCTGCTGTACCTGACCCAGTGGTATCCCGATGCGCGCCGCGCACGCATCGTCGCGCTGTTCATGGTCGGGCTGCCGCTGTCGAGCATGATCGGCAGCCCGATCTCCGGCTGGATCATGCGTGCGTTCGACGGCGCCCACGGGCTCGGCGGCTGGCAGTGGCTGTTCCTGCTCGAGGCATTGCCGTCGGTGCTGCTCGGCTTCGCGGTGCTGCGCTGGCTGCCCAACAGCATCGAGACCGCGCGCTGGCTGAACGCGGACGAGCAGCGCACGCTGCGCGCGAACCTCGATGCCGATCCGTCCGGCAACAAGAGCCACGCGCTCGGCCGCGCGTTCTCCGATCCGAAGGTGTGGGCACTCGGCCTCATCGACCTGTGCGTGCTGCTCGGGCTGTATGCGGTGAGCTTCTGGCTGCCGACGATCCTGCGCGACACCGGCGTGAAGGACGCGTATCACATCGGCTGGCTGATGGTGATCCCGAATGCCGCGGCCGTGCTCGCGACGCTGTATTGCGGCGCGAGCTCCGACCGCGCGCGCGAGCGCCGCTGGCATATCGTCGTGCCGTTCCTGGTGTCGGCCGTCGCGCTCGCGTTTGCCGCCGCGTCGTCGCACGGCACGCTCGCGACCGTGCTGCTGTTCTCGCTGATCAACGCGGGCGCGGCCGCCGCGATGCCGGTCGTCTGGGCGCTGCCGTCCACGTTCCTGAAGGGCTCGGCCGCCGCCGGCGGGATCGCGTTCGCGTGCTCGATCGCGAACCTCGGCGGCTTCGGCAGCACCTACTTCATCGGCTGGCTGCGCGATACGTTCCATTCGCAAAGCGCGGGGCTGTACGGCTTCGCCGCATGCATGCTGGTCGGATGCGCGCTCGCGCTCGCGTATCCTGCGAAGCTCGTGAACCGTTGATGCGCTCCATGCGCGCGGCGACCCGAGGTCGTCGCGCGCGATTCGCACGACTCTCCGCGTATCGATGCGTGCCCAACGATATGCGCGCATGCCCCCTCTCGCCCTTCCGTATTCGTCGCAGCGCCCCCGGCTGACGGCTTGACCAGCTTTCCTGGGCGCAGCACTCGCGCACAGGTCGCCTCGCGACGTGCCGCACTGCCTTTTTACAAACACGTCACCTCGCGCGCGTGTTCGCGCACGGCATGCCGCACCTCCTCGCGCCGCATCCCGCCACACCGGCGCGTGCGCATGTTCTGCCGTGCAGGCACGTCGTTTGCGATATCAACGCGCCCGCCCCCCGGGGCGGACGGCAATCCTTCCTTCAACCCGGCGCTGCACACCGCGCGAGTCCTCGCGCGGCGATTCCGCATCGCAAGCAGGGTTCCCCCTGAACGAGAGGACGACATGAAATCCATACGAACGATAGTGGCCCTGTGCTCGGTCATTTCCGTACTCACGGCGTGCGGCGGAGACAGCAACGACGTCGGCACCGTGCTCGGCATCTCGAAGCCGCAGGCGCGCTTCATCAACGCGGTGCCGGCCGGCCCGAATCTCGACTACTACCTGAACGCGAAGCTCGATGCGTCGGGTGTCGCGTACAAGGGCGTGACCCGTTATCACGACATCGATTCGGGCACGCAGACCGCCAGTTACGACGTATCGGGAACGACCACGACCGTCGCGTCGCAATCGTTCGGCGCGGCGAACGGTCACCACTACACGACCATCGCGTTGCCGAGCACCTCGTCGGCGATTTCGCTGATCGACGATCCGTTCGACAAGAAGCTGCTGTCCGACAAGGCGCGCGTGCGCAGCTTCAACGCGTCGCCGAACACGCAGAACGTCGACGTGTACGTCGTGCCGCCGGGCACCGACATCAACACGCAAAGCCCGACGCTGGCGGGCGCCGCGTATCAGAACGCCGTGCCGGCATCCACACAGGATTCCATCTACCTGAACGGCGGAACCTACCAGGTGATCGTCACGACGGCCGGCAGCAAGGCGCCGATCCTGAAGACCGCGCCGGTCGCGATCAACAACAACGCCGACTGGCTGCTGGTGACGATTCCGGCGGGCGGCATCGGCGACGTGACGCCGAACGACATTCACGTGCTCGTCGCGCAGGGCAACGATGCGGACACGTCCGCGCAGGAACTCGGCCCGCAATAACGGATAGCGGCTTCGGCGGACCGCCGGCCGGCGGTCCGCCCGGCAGCCCTCGCTACGTCGTCAGTCGGTCCGCTCGAGACGAATCACATGCTCGACCCGCGTACCGTCGCCGTGCTCGACATCGACATCGCCGACATGCCGGACGCGCCAGCCCGGCCGCGTCGCAATCTGCGGCACGTTGCCGCCCGGCCGGCTGTCGATGCCGCCGAGCCCTTCGTCCGGCGTCTCGACCGCGTCGTCGAGCGACGCATTCGAATAGATCACGTTGTCGTGCCACTCGGTCGCGCCGCTGCGCGCCTCCATGCCCTTGCCGTCGACGTCGACCGTGTTGTCGGTCATCGCCATGTTCGCGTTGTCGAGCGTCACGATCCTGCCGCTGGCGCGACGCACCGGATCGCCGCTGTCGACCGCATGCGCGCCGACGTCGATCGGCGGCAGGCCGGTCGGCGTCTTCGCCGCGACGGCCTCAGGGGTCAGCGCCCGCTTCGTGACCTCGGCGGCTTCGGCGACCTCGGCGGCCTGGGTCGCCGCATCGGGCATGTCGCCGGCCGCCGGCGTCTGCACCGGGCTCTTCGCGATCTGTTCGCGCTGCTGTTTCGGGGTTGGGTTCGATTCCGCGTTGTGCATCGCACCTCCTGTTCCGGGCGGCGTGCGCCGGCGGGATGCAGCCGGCGCCGGTCCGGGAATCGCTACAACGGTCGTTGCAAATCTTTCACGCGCACGGCGCCGCCCACGCGTGCCCTGCGACACGCGTGCCGCGCCGACAGCCGTCCCGGCGGCACGCGGGCGACGGGCCCGCGCATGCCGCCCGCGCCGACCGTCAGCCGCCGCTTGCTCCCGCGGGCGCGGAAGCGGCGCCGGGCATGCTCGCCGGGCCGCCGGCCGTGCCGCTGCCCGGCATGCCCGACGGCGCGGTGGACGGCGCCGGCGCCATGCTGCTGGTGGAGCCGGTTGAGCTCCCGCCGGTAGCGGTGTCGCTCTCGCTCTTCTTCTGACAACCCGCACCCGCCGCCAGGCCGGCAATCAGGATGCCGGCGAAGACGACCCGCGATACGTGACGAATGGAATATCGCTGCATGACACCTCCGCTGATGTCGACTGGATGGAGACCTGTGGCGAGCAATGCGCGTGCCGTCCATCTCCTCCATCGCCACCGCCGGCGACCCGGCCCCATTCATTTTTCAAATGCCCCCCAGCCGAATATTTAATTTCCCATCGCCGCGACGGCCACCCATACTCGCGAACAAATCCGAGACATAACGTCCACGGCGGCCGGGCCTGCGCTGCGTGCACACGCTGCCGGTTCGCGCCCCGCACATGGAAGGAGACGAGCGTGCAACTGGAAGCCACCCACCGTGCGGGCATCGTGCTCGGCGCGCACGACGCATTGCAGCGAACCGATACGGCCACGCGCGACCCCGCGCTGAGCCCCCGGCTGCACAACCCCGACCTCGCGCCGACCAAGGCGGAGGGCCGCACCTGGGGCCGCTACAGCATCTTCGCGCTGTGGACCAACGACGTGCACAACATCGCGAACTACTCGTTCGCGATCGGGCTGTTCGCGCTCGGCCTGTCGGGCTGGCAGATGCTCGCGTCGCTCGCGATCGGCGCGGTGCTGGTGTACGGCTTCATGAACCTCACCGGCTACATGGGCCAGAAAACCGGCGTGCCGTTCCCGGTGATCAGCCGAATGAGCTTCGGCATCTACGGCGCGCTGTTGCCCGCGATGATCCGCGCGGTGATCGCGATCGCATGGTTCGGCATCCAGACCTACCTCGCATCGGTCGTGCTGCGCGTGCTGCTCACCGCGATCTGGCCGGGCCTCGTCGCGTTCGACCAGAACGCGATCTGCGGGCTGTCGACGCTCGGCTGGGTGACGTTCGTCGCGATCTGGCTGGTGCAGATCGGCATCCTCACCTACGGGATGGAGATGGTCCGCAAATACGAAGGGCTCGCCGGCCCGATCATCCTCGTCACGACGCTGTCGCTCGCCGCATGGATGTTCAGCCGCACCGGCGGCCATCTCGCGATGTCGATCGGCAAGCCGATGACCGGCCTGAAGATGTGGACCGAAGTGTTCGCGGGCGGCGCGCTGTGGCTTGCGATCTACGGCACGCTGGTGCTCAACTTCTGCGATTTCGCGCGCGCGTCGCCGAGCGCGAAGACAGTGCGGGTCGGCAACTTCTGGGGCCTGCCGGTGAACATCCTGGTGTTCGCGACGATCAGCTTCGTGCTCGCGGGCGCGCAATTCAAGCTGAACGGCCAGATCATCCACAGCCCGACGGAAATCATCGCGACGGTGCCGAACAAGCTGTTCCTCGTGCTCGGTTGCCTCGCATTCCTGATCGTGACGGTCGCGGTCAACATCATGGCGAACTTCGTCGCGCCGGCCTTCGTGCTGACGAGCCTCGCGCCGCACCGCCTGACGTTCCGCCGCGCGGGCCTGATCAGCGCGACGGTCGCGGTGCTGATCCTGCCGTGGAACCTGTACAACAGCCCGATCGTGATCGTCTACTTCCTGTCCGGCCTCGGCGCGCTGCTCGGCCCGCTGTACGGGATCATCACGGTCGACTACTGGCTCGTGCGCAAGCAGCGCGTGAACGTGCCGGACCTATATACCGAAGCGCCGAGCGGCGCGTATTTCTACACGCGCGGCGTGAACCGCAAGGCGCTCGCGGCGCTCGTGCCGTCCGCGCTGATCTCGATCACGCTCGCCGTCGTGCCGGCCTTCAGCGCGATGACGCCGTTCTCCTGGCTGCTCGGCGCGGCCATCGCGGGCAGCGTGTACTGGCTGACGGCCGATCGCAAACGGCAATACGACGAGCGCTCGGGCGAACCCATCGCGGTCGCCTGCGCCCGACACTGAACGCAGCATACGGAGTGCACCGATGAGAATCCTGGTAGTCAACGTCAACACGACCGCGTCGATCACCGACGCCATCGCCGCGCAGGCGCGCGCCGCCGCGTCGCCGGGCACGGAGATCGTCGGGCTGACGCCGCACTTCGGCGCGGAATCGGTCGAAGGCAATTTCGAGAGCTACCTCGCGGCGATCGCCGTGATGGACCGCGTGTTGAGCTACGACGAGCCATACGACGCGGTGATCCAGGCCGGCTACGGCGAACACGGCCGCGAAGGGCTGCAGGAACTGCTGACGGTGCCGGTCGTCGACATCACCGAAGCGGCCGCGAGCGTCGCGATGCTGCTCGGCCACCGCTACTCGGTCGTCACGACGCTCGACCGCACGGTGCCGCTGATCGAGGATCGCCTGAAGCTCGCGGGGCTCGACGCGCGCTGCGCGTCGGTGCGCGCGAGCGGTCTCGCGGTGCTCGAGCTCGAGGAGAACCCTGCCCGCGCGATCGAGTCGATCGTCGACCAGGCCGCGCGCGCGGTGAAGGACGATCGCGCGGAAGTGATCTGCCTCGGCTGCGGCGGGATGGCCGGCCTCGACCGGCAGATCGAGGAATGCACGGGCGTGCCCGTCGTCGACGGCGTGTCAGCCGCGGTCGCGCTCGCGGAATCGCTGGTGCGCCTGAAGCTGAAGACGTCGAAGGTCCGCACCTATGCGCCGCCGCGCCCGAAGCGGATCGTCGGCTGGCCGGGCACCTTCGTCAAATGACGGGCCGCGGGAACGCGTAGCGACATGCGGGACGCACCGGCGCCGAACGGCCTGTCCCTCGATGCGTCCGACGCAAGGAGTGCGCTCGACGGTCTGGACGCGCGGCTGATGCGCATCCTGCTCGTGCTGCTCACCGAGCGCACCGTGTCGCGCGCGGCCGTGCGGCTGAACATGTCGCAGCCGGCGACGAGCGCCGCTCTCAAGCGGCTGCGCACGCTGCTCGGCGATCCGCTGCTGGTGCGCAGCCGCTACGGCATGGTGCCGACCGAGTTCGGCGCGCGGCTGATCGAGCCACTGCGCAACGCGCTGCGCGTGATCGACTTCATCCGCATCCAGCAGCCGACCTTCGATGCGCGCACGTCGGTGCGCACCTACCGGATCGGTTGCCCCGACTACCTGAACGTGCTGTTCGTGCCGAAGCTCGTCGCGTTGTTCCGCGAACGCGCGCCGAACGCGCAGCTCGTGTTCCATCCGCTCGGCGACGGCTACGACGACGAACGCGCGCTCGCCGACGGCGAGCTCGACGTCGTGATCGACAACCGCCCTGCCCGCCTGTCGCGGTTCCGGCAGGACGACCTGTTCGACGATCGCGTCGTATGCCTGATGCGCGCCACGCATCCGCTCGCACGGCGCGGCGCGATGACGGCCGCCGAATTCGCGCGAGCCGCGCAGCTGTGCCCGACACCGTCATGGCTCGAAGCGTCCGGCGCGATCGACCGGCAGCTCGAACGCGTCGGCCTGCAGCGGCGGATCGTCGTCACGCTGCCGCACTTCGAACTCGCCGCGCATGCGCTCGTGCGCTCCGATCTGATCCTCACCACCACGTACCGGCTCGCGCGCCACTACGCGAAGCTGCTGCCGCTCGGCGCGGTGGCGCTGCCGGCCGAGCCGCCCGCGATCGTGTACCGGATGACGTGGAATGAGTCGGGCGCCTGCGTCGACGGTGTTCGCTGGCTGCGCGGGCTGATCGCGGAGGCGACGCGCGGCTGGCTCGACGCGGAGGCCGCGCAGCCGGCCGTCGCGGCGGTTGCCGCGAATGCGGATGCGGATGCGCGGGCGAATGTGCCGATCGCCGATGCCCCGCCGGAACCGACCCGACGCACGCGCCGCCGGCAGGCGACGCATTGCGGTGCATCGCAACGGCCGCGTGTCGCGCGTGCGGCGCGCGTTCATCGCGTCGCGACGAAGGCGACGAAGTCGCGCTGAATCGATCGCCGACGACATCCTGAACACGCTGCGTGAAACCTGAACGCGCAAGCCCGGCGGCTCCGTATCGTCGCGTGCAATGAGCGGGGCATGAACGCCCGCCGCACGCATCACGCGTCGCGCATCGGTTGCGCAAGCAACTTGTATGCGATGACGGCGACGGCAAGCGCGAGCACGCCGCTGACCGTCAGCGCCGCGGCGAATCCGCTCGCGAAGGCCGCGGGTGCCGCATCGGCAAGCGTGCGCGCGGCCGACGGCGGCACGTGCGCGAGCGCCTGCGCGAGATCGCCGGCCAGCAGGCTCGACATGAACGGCGCGTCGACGAACGCGCGCATGCCCGGCGTGGCGGACAGCAGCCGGTCGAGGTGCGCGTGCGTGCTGGCGGCCAGCACCGCGCCGAGCACGCCGACGGCCGTCACGATCGCCGAGAAGCGCGTGGTCGTGCTGATGCCCGACGCCATCCCGGTACGGCTCGGCGGCACGCACGCCATGATCGCCTTCTGCGTGTCGCCGTTCATGATGCCCGCGCCGCAGCCGGTCACGAACATGCCGAGCGCGACGAGCCGGTAGTCGCCGCCGGCCGTCAGCGCCGCGGTCGCGAGATTGCCCGCGCCGATCAGGGCGAGCCCGCCCGCCAGCACGCCGCCGGACGATACGCGCGCGGCGAGCAGGCCGCCGAGCGACGGCCCTGCGATCATCGCGAACGCGAACGGCAGCATCCCGAGCCCCGCGTCGATCGCGGACATCCCGAACGCGTTCTGCAGGTACAGCGGCAGGAACGTCATCATCACCTGCGCGCACGCCGCATAGCCGAACATCGCGAGCACGGCGCCGACGAAGCGCGGCTGGCGGAACAACGTCAGATCGATCATGGGCCGCGCCTGCCAGCGCTCCGCACCGATGAACGCGGCCAGCAGCGCGGCGGCCAGCGCGAACCGGCCGAGCGTCGCGGTCGACAGCCAGCCATGCGACGGCGCGCCGATCAGCGCCGCGATCGCACCGGCGAGCGCCGCGCCGAACAGCAGGCTGCCGGCGGCATCCACCCGTTTCGCGTGCGGATCGCGCGACTCGTCGATCGCGACGCGCGCGCCGGCCGCGAGCAGCGCGCACACCGGCAGGTTCAGCAGGAACACCCAGCGCCAGCCGATCCACTGCGTGATCGCGCCGCCGACCAGCGGCGCGACGGCCGTCGCGATCCCCATGCACATCCCCCAGATCGCCCATGCACGCGCCCGTTCGCGTCCGTCCGGAAAGCGGTTCGCGATCACCGCAAGCGCGGCCGTCAGCAACAGCGCGGCCCCGCCGCCCTTTGCCGCGCGCGCGGCGATCAGCCAGCCGGCCGACGGCGCGATCCCGCACCCGAGCGACGCGAGCGAAAAGAGCGCGAGCCCCGCGCCGAGCATGCGTTTGCGCCCGAAGCGGTCCGCCAGCCCGCCGGCCGGCAGCAGGCATGCGGCGAACGCGGTCATGTAGGCGCTCACGACCCATTCGATGTCGGCGAAGCTCGCATGGAAGCCGCGCGCGATGCTCGGCAGCGACACGGCGACGACGTTCGTGTCGAGGACGATCAACGAGCATGTCGCCGACGCGACCGCGAGCGTCGCGGCGGCCGGCAGGCGGGTGCCCGTGCGCGCGACGGCAGGCGCGCCTGCGCGCGGGGCGGGAGAAGACTGGGACATCGACGGCTCCGGAACGAGAGGAACGAGCCGTATGCTAGGCTTTCCCGGTATTACCCGTCATTGACATACCGATGCAGTTTCATTAACGAAAATTGCAATCATGAATCCGCTCGAATTCCGTCACGTGCGCGCGTTCCTGAGCGTTGCGCAGCACCTGCATTTCGCGCGCGCGGCCGACGCGCTCGACATGGCGCCGCCCGCGCTCACGCGGCGGATCCAGGAGGCCGAGCGGCTGCTCGGCGTGCGGCTGTTCCAGCGCTCGCGCCGGGAGGTTTCGCTGACGGCGGCAGGCATTGCGTTTCTCGCCGAGGCGCGCGCGGCGGTCGAGCATCTGCAGCGCGGCCGCGAACTCGCGACGCTCGCCGAACGCGGCGAACTCGGCCGGATCGAGATCGGCTACGTGTCGTCGGCCGTCTATTCGGGCACGCTGCAGCGCACGGTCGGCGCGTTCCGCGCCGCGCATCCGCGCATCGAGCTGAACCTGCGCGAGGTACCGATGGACGACGTCGCGAAACAACTCGACGCGGGCCGGCTCGACCTCGCGTACGTGCGCCCGCCTTTGCCGCTGCCGGGCGGGCTGCGGATCGTCACGCTGCAGCGCGACGTATTCGTCGCGGCGGTGCCGGCCGATTCGCGTTACGCGGCGATGACCACCGT
Source organism: Burkholderia sp. BCC1998 (assembly GCF_905339875.1). Lineage (NCBI taxonomy): Bacteria > Pseudomonadati > Pseudomonadota > Betaproteobacteria > Burkholderiales > Burkholderiaceae > Burkholderia > Burkholderia sp. BCC1998. The sequence goes on along the minus strand of NZ_CAJPHE010000005.1, from coordinate 388,427 downwards.
GCGTGCCGCCGATCTCGCCGACGCGCGCTTCGCCGTGCCGGAACAGGAGCGCGGCACGCTCGAAGTCGCGCGCCGCGGCCGCTTCGCGCCGGTGATCGCCGCGCGGCCGGGCGGGTTGCTCGCGGTGCTCGCGTGCGTATCGGTGAACGGCTGGGTCGCCGTGATCCCGGACGCGCTCGCCGGCTGCGTGTCGTTGCCGGGCGTCGTGTACCGGCCGATCGCCGGCAAGCCGATCATGTCCGAACTCGCGCTCGCGCACCGGCGCTTCGAGAAGGCGCCCGCGGTACGCGCGTTCCTGCGCGCCGTCCCTGCCGCGGGCTAGCGCCTGTCCCGCCGATAACGGACGCGCGAATAAGCATTTCGCGATTCGATGTTTGCCGGCGCGAAACCGATTCCGTAATCTGCCCGGCAGCCGCGCGGCCTCTCGCGCGGATCACCGAGGACCTGCCGCCGATGACTTCGCCCTCCGCCCCGGCCCGCCGCCGCGCACTGCTGCGCGTGGCCGCCCTGGCCGCCGCACCGCTTGCCGGCGCCGCCGCACGGCCCGTCCGCGCGGCCGGCCCCGACCTGTCCAACGTGACGCTGGTGCTCGGCGACCAGGCCGGCGGCCTGCGCGCGCTGGCCGAAGCCGCGCGCGTGCTCGACGGCGTGCCGTACCGGTTTCGCTGGGCGAATTTCCAGGGCGCCGCGCCGCTGTTCGAAGCACAGCGCGCGGGTGCGATCGACCTCGCGCCGGCCGGCGACCTGCCGGTGTTGACGGCCGCGCTCGGCGATCCGGCGCTGCGGATCGTGGCCACGCGCGTCGGCTCGCCGACGTCGCTCGGCATCGTCGTGCAGCCCGATTCGCCGGTGCGCACCGTCGCCGACCTGAAGGGGCGCACGGTCGTCGTGTCGTCGGCGCGCGGCAGCATCTCGCAATACCAGCTCTACGGCGCGCTGCGCGAACACGGCCTCGCGCCGGGCGACGTCGACGTGCGCTTCGTGCTGCCGGTCGACGCGTTCGCCGCATTTGAGGCGAAGCAGATCGGTATCTGGGCGACCTTCGATCCGTATTACGGCAACGTGGTCCGGCGCGGTGCGCGCATCGTGCGCGACGGCAGCGGGATCAATTCCGGGCTCGCGTTCCTCACGTCGCCGGTCGACACGCTCGACGATCGCGCGAAGCGCGCGGCGCTGTCGGACGTGCTCGCGCGGCTCACCCGAGCCGGCCAGTGGGCGCTCGGGCATCCCGCCGATTACGCGACCGTCTATGCGTCGCTCACGCGCCTGCCGCGCGAGGCGGCCGCCGACATCGCGCGCCGGGCGGCGCTCGCGCAGCGCGGCGTCACCGACGCGGACATCGACGTGCTGCAGCGCGTCGCCGATCGCGCGGCCGCGGACGCGATCCTGCCGAAGCGCGTCGACGTCGCGTCGATCGCGGTGCGCAACCTGCCGGCCGCGTAACCGGCTGCACGTCGTCGCCTGTGCGGACGTTCAACGCGGCTTCGCCATGTCGAGATCCGGCACGTCGTCGCCGAACGTCGACGCAACCAGCGTGCGCATCGCGGCGAGCAGCAGCGTCGGGCCCGACTGGTTGAACGTGCAACGCTCGCCGGCCGCCGGCACTGCCCGATGCAGCACCGCGCGCCACGCACCGTGCCCGCCGTCGCGCTCGAACGCGCCGAACGGCAAACGCTCGACGAGCGGCCCGCCGTCTACCCACGACGACGACGGCGCGTACGGCACCGGCGTGCCGCCCGGTTCGCGCAGGACCGTGCATCCCGCGGCGTCGACGCGCGGCGCGCCGAGTGCTTCCGCCATCGCCACCCAGAAATCGAGCGGCGCACCGACCAGATCGTGAACCTGCATCGCGCCCTCCCGCGGTCGTGAAAACGCCATCCTAGCGCTGCCGCGCGCGATGCGCCGGCCACGCCGCGACCGGTGCGTTGCCCGGCAAGCGCGCCCGTCGTGCAAAACCGCCGATACGTGTTACGAATCGGCGATTCCTGCGTACAATGAACGCAACACGTATCGTCCGGGCGGCGGTGGGCACGCATCCCGGAACCGCATTCACGCCGAACCGGGCCGGGCCCGTTCGGCGGACGACAACCGGAACCATACGGTGCAGCGCAGGCCGGATCTCTCGGGAGACCGCAGCATGTCCACGCACGCCAGGAAACCGCTGATATCGCTCGTCGTGCCGTTTCATGACGAAGAAGACACGATCGACGCGTTCTTTGCGGAAACGCTGCCCGTTCTCGAGTCGATCGCCGGGGTCCGCTTCGAGATCGTCTGCATCAACGACGGCAGCCGCGATCGCACGCTCGACCGGCTGGTCGCGATCGCCACCCGCGACGCGCGCGTACACGTCGTGGATCTCACACGCCGCTTCGGCAAGGAAGCGGCGCTCACCGCGGGCCTCGACGAGGCCGCCGGCGCCGCGGTGATCCTGATCGACGCCGACCTGCAGGACCCTCCCGCCCTGATTCCCGCGATGATCGAACACTGGCGCGCCGGTGCCGAAGTCGTCGCCGCGAAACGCACCGACCGCATGTGCGACCCGTACCTGCAGCGCGCGGCGGCGGCGCTCTACTATCGCGTGCACAATGCGCTGTCCGAAGTCGAAATGCCGGAAAACGTCGGCGATTTCCGCCTGATGGATCGCGAGGTCGTCGAAGCGCTGCGCGCGCTGCCGGAGCGGCGGCGGTTCATGAAGGGGCTGTTCGCGTGGGTCGGCTTTCGCACCGCTATCGTCGAATACACGCGTGCGCCGCGCAGCGGCGGCCGCTCGAAGTTCTCCGGATGGCGACGCTGGAACTTCGCGCTCGAGGGCATCACGAGCTTCAGCACCGTGCCGCTGCGCGTGTGGACCTACGTCGGTCTCACGTTCGCGATGCTGTCGCTCGCGTATGGCGCCTTCATCGTGGTGCGCACGCTGCTGTACGGCAATCCGGTGCACGGCTACCCGTCGCTGATTTCCGTCGTGCTGTTCGTCGGCGGTATCCAGCTGATCGGTATCGGCGTGATCGGCGAATACCTCGGGCGGATCTATCACGAGTCCAAGCAGCGCCCCGTCTATCTCGTGAGGCGGCGCTACCGAGCCGAGCGCGATGCCGCCGCCCAGCCGGCATCGAAGCTGCTGCAGTTTCCGCTGAAGCGCACGCCCGCGGCCCGCCGCCGGGCGGCGATGCCGGCAGTCGCCGGCGCCGCCGCCCGCAAAGCGTCGTTCAAGTAGAACCGGACCGCGCCAATTGGACATTCCCCACCAATCGATACGCTCGGCGGAGCGGCCCGTGCGCGCGTGGCTCACGCCGCGGCGCGTCGTCGTGTACAGCGTGCTGATGCTCGTGCTCGACGCACTGTTCATCACGATCTGGACGACCGTCGTTCGTCACGGATCCGGAAGCATCGGGGCACGCCCCGGTGCCGACTTCTCGGTATTCTGGTCGGCCTCGTACGTGATGCTGCACGGCTCGCCGGCGCAGGCGTACGACTTCTCAACCTTCTCGCGGCTGACGACCGGGCTGTTCACGCACCTTCGCCGCGACGTCTTCGCCCCGTGGCTGTACCCGCCCACCTATCTGCTGCTCGTGACACCGCTGGCGTTACTGCCCTTCGCGCTCGGTTACCCGGTGTTCGTCGCGATCGGCGTCGTCGTGCTCGGCCTCGTCGCGTGGCGCGTTTCGCGTCTCGGCACGATTCCGGGCGCATCGCGCGTCGGCCCGCTCGCGCTGGCCGCCGCGCCTTGCGTGTTCGTCACAGCGACGCTCGGGCAAAACGCGTTCCTGACCGCGTCGTGCGCGGCGCTGGCCGTCCACTGGGCCGATCGGCGTCCGATCTGGGCGGGGCTCTGCATCGGCCTGCTGTCGGTCAAGCCGCAGATGGCGCTGCTGTTCCCGTTCGTGCTGGTCGCCGTGCGCGCATGGCGCACGATCGCATGGGCCGCGCTCGCCACCGGCACGTTCGTCGCGCTGAGCGTCCTGATTTGCGGCATCGAGTCGCTGCGCCTGTTCGTCGCCAGCACCGGACTCGCGCGATCGATCGTCCTCGAACACGGTGTCGTGTTCTGGCTCGCGTCGCCGACGCCGTTCGCGGCGTTCCGGCTTGCGGGCGTGCCGCTCGGCGCCGCCTATGCCGCGCAAGCGTGTATCGCGGCAATCGCGATCGCCGCCGCGTGCATCGCATGGACGCAATCGCGCGATACCCGCGTGCGCGCCGCCGTGCTGGCGGTCGCGACGCTCGTGGCGAACCCGTACGTGTGGCACTACGAACTTGCGTGGCTCGCCATCGCGATCGCCTGCATGCTGTCGATCGGCTGGCGCGACGGCTGGCTGCGCGGCGAACAGGCCGCGATCGCGCTGATGTGGGCGCTGCCGGTCGCCGAATACCTGAACCCGTGGCTGCTGCTGCCGCAGATCGGCCCGGCCGTGACGCTCTTCGCGCTGCTCGTGCTGCTGCGCCGCGCGCGGCACGACACTCACAACGCGAGCCGCGGCGGCACGTACAGCCCGTAGTACGGCCCGACGCCCGTCGCGACGCCGGTCATCTTCACGCCGGCGACGAAGTGCCCCTGGATGTACTTGTACGTGCCGCCGAGCGACACGTCGATACGGAACGCCGCGAACGCGACGATCGGCACGTAGGTGCTGCTTGCCGTCTGCGTGACGACCGGCAGCACGACCGTCGTGCCGACCGGCACCGACGTGTAGAGCGTCGCCTTCACGCCGGTCGCGAGATAGATGCTGTCGCCGATATTGAGCGTCGTCGGGTTGCCGGTCACCATCAGGCCGCCCATCGTCGTCGTGTCGCTCGCGGTCGACTGGAACGACGTCCACTGGCCGCCCATGCACAGCGTGCCGTAGGTCTGGCCGTTCGTGATCGAGAATTCGTACGGCAGGTTGGTCAGCGGATTGATCAGCGGCTGGTTGGTCAGCGTGTTCCAGTACTGGTTGTACACGCACTGGTCGATCGCGACCGGAAAGAGCCCGCCCGCCGCCACCCCGCCGGGCGCGGCGAGCACCGCGATCGCGGTCGCGCTGCCGGACGCGCCCGGAATGCCGAGCAGCCCGCCGAGCAGCAGCGGAATCGAGCCGCCGTTCACGCCCGGCGCGCGCGACACGGTCACCTGAACCGCCGGCACGTCGTATTGGCCGGGCGTGATGGTCGTCGGCTGCATCGATGCGGGGTTGCGCGTCACGTTCCAGTACCCGGTCGTCACCGTGCCGGTCGCGAGCGGCGCGCCTGCCGCCGCATTCTGCGCGATCACGCCGTTCGCCGCCGGCGCGGCCTGCGACCAGTTCAGCGCACCGCCCGTCGGCGACATCATCGCGTCGGCCGCCGCGAGCGCGGCCGCGTCGGCGGCGTTCTGCAACTGGTTGCGCACCGTGGCCACCCACGCGATGTCGATCGCCAGCGCGCCGAACGACAGCAGCGGAATCAGGAACAGCAGGAAGAACAGCGCGACGGAGCCGCGCTCGCGCGTGGCGCCGATGCATGGCGTGCCGGCTGCGTCATTCATAGAGCATCACCGAGCTGGCCGAGATCGTCACCGGGCCGGTCAGCGCGCTGAATGCCGACCCCAGCACCAGCCCCGAATACGTGTAGGTCACCGTGACCGTCAGCGCGGTGCCGGCCGTCGTGCCGTTCGCCTGCGTCACGGTGATGGTCGGCGTCGTCGCGGTGCCGCCGGTGATGAGGCTGTTCTGCGTGTAGGTCGACGCGACGTTGGCGATCTGTGTCGGGGTCAGCATCGGCACGCGCAGCACGACGCCCGCGCGCGCGGCCTCGCGGCTCGCGTTCGTGATGACGGCCTTGTCGCACAGCAGCAGGCTCGTGTCGATGATGCCGATCAGCACCATCAGCAGGAACGGCAGCATCAGCACGAACTCGAGGGATACGACGCCGCGCGCGTGACGGACGCCCATCGCCTGGCGTGTCATCTTGCCGCCCCCGCGGCGGGCGGCAGCGCGTGCGGGTCGAGCGCGGCCCCCGTCGACGGTCGTGCGGCGGCGCGCGCCGGGCGCGCCGCAAGCTGCGCGCGCACTGCCTCGTAGACGCGCAGATTGTCGGCCACCGCCGATGCGGGCAGATCCGCCGACAACAGCTTCTTCGCCGAATCGGTGTTGCCGAGCACGCCATACGCGAACGCGAGGTTCTGGCGCGCCTGCCACGGCGCATCGGGCAACCCGGCCACGTCGAGCAGCACGTTCACGCCTTCGCGCGGCCGGTTGCTCAGCACGAGCGACAGCCCGAGGTCGACGCGCAAGCCCTGCGCATCCGGATGCGCGCGCAGCGCATCGCGGTATACGGCCTGCGCGTCTTCATGGCGGCCCTGCAGGTCGAGCACCGTACCGAGCCCTTCCGCCGCGAGCGGCAGGTTCGGCTGCGCGGCCAGCAGCTCGCGGTAGCGCTGGGCGGCCTCGTCGAGCCGGCGCTGCCGCAACGCGACGCGCGCGAGCCCGACCTGCGGCCCGGGTTCCGCGGGTGCCTGCTGTCGTGCCTGCTCGTAGAGAATCCGCGCGCGCTCCAGATCGCCCGCGCGGTAGCTGACGTCGCCCAGCCCGAGGCGCGCCGGGAGCGAATCGGGATGCCGGGCGAGCACCTTCTCGTACAGCGTCGACGCGAGATCGACGTTGCCGCCGGCGAGCGCGCTGTCGGCAATGCGCAGTTCGGCCTGCGGGTCGTCGCTCTTGTGCGACAACGCCGGCCGCGTCTGGATGCCGGGCGCGCAGCCGCCGGCCAGCACCGGCAACACCGCCGCGAATGCGAACGCACGGATCACGGATCGTGTCATTTGAATACCTCGAGCAGGCGAATCGCCGCCGGGCCCGCCGCGATCAGGCCGACCGTCGGCAGGATGAACAGCATCATCGGCAGCGTGATCTTCGGCGCGAGCTTCGCGGCCTGCTCCTCGAGCGCGACGATCTGCTCGGTGCGCTCGCTGCGCGACAGCGTTCGCAGCGCCTGCGTGATCGGCGTGCCGAAGCGCTGCGATTGCGTGAGCGTCGTGGCAAGCGAGCGCGCCGACGCAAAGTCGACGCGCGTCGCGAAATGCGTGAGCGCTTCGGATACGTTGCCGCTCAGCGTCAGCTCGTCCGCGCATACCGTCAGCTCGTCGGCGAGCGGCGGGCAGATGCGCTCGAGTTCGCGCGCGACGCGCCGCACGCCCGATACGAGGCTGTTGCCGGCCATCGTGCAGATCACCAGCAGGTCGAGGGCGTCCGGAAAGCACGCGGCGATGATCCGCCGGCGCCGCCGGATCATTGCGCCGAGCACGTATTCCGGCACGATCACGCCGATCACGAACGCGGCGACCATCGCCAGCGCCCGGATCACGACGTATTCGCCGAAGCGCGGAATGTACGGGCTGAACACGATCGCGACGCCCGCGAGCAGCACGCCGCAGCTCAGCTTGATGCCGATCATCGACGACACCGCACGCCGCTCGCGAAAGCCCGCGCGCGTCAGCTGCAGCCCGAGCTTCACACGCTGCATCGGGTCGAGCACGGGCAACCGCTCGCCGAGTTGCGCGAGCCGCCGCGTCAGGTCCTGACGTACCTCGCCCGGCTGCAGCCGCCCCGCCACCAGCGACAGCGGACGTTGCCCGGCCGCCTGCTGCACGCGCTCCGCGATCCGCCGGCGCGTGCCGCCGCCGGGCGTCGCGAGCGCCGCCGCGACGCACGCGAGCAGCAGCAACAGTTCGAGGCCGCGGGCGGCCAGCATCGACATCGTCATCGCGCGGTATCCAGTTTCGAGATCTTGTGAATCGTCAGCAGTCCGATCGTCAGCAGCACCGCGGCGATCGTCAGCATCACGCGTCCGGCATGCGTGTCGAACAGCAGCATCACGTACGCGCGGTTCACGAGGAACAGCGCGCCGATCATCACGAACGGCACCGCCGAAATGATCTTCGTCGTGATCCGCCCCTCGGCGGTCAACGCGCGCGTTTTCAGGCGGATGTCGCGGCGCGTGCGGATGATGCTCGACAACTCGTCGAGCGTCTCGCCGAGGCTGCCGCCGGTCTCGCGCTGCAGCAGCAGGTAGACGGTGAAGAACGAGAAATCCGCGATCATCAGCCGGTCTGCCGCGTGCGTCAGCACGTCCTTCAGATCCGCGCCGACGCGCAGGCTGTCGCCCATCGAGCGAAAGGTCGAGCGCACCGGCTCCGCCGCGCTGTCGCCCACCGTGCTGATCGCCTGCGTGACCGGAATGCCCGCGCGCACCGCCCGCACGATCAGGTCGATCGCGTCCGGGAACGCTTCGAGAAAACGCAGCCGGAACCGCTCGACCAGCGCGCGATAGCTGGCGCGCATCGCCACCAGCGGCAGCCCGACGTAGATCAGCGGATGGAGTGCGTGCGGCAACGCGACGAGTTGCACCACCACGATCGCGGCAATCGCGCCGGCGATCGTGCCGGCGACGACGATCCGCATCCCGCGTTCGCCGCCAACCGCGCGCACGCGCGTCACGTAGCGCTGCAGCCACGCGCGCGCGCGGCTTTGCCGCCGCGGCAGGTTGAACAGCGCGATGCCGGGTGCAGCGGCCGCACCGGCTTCCCGACCCGCCAGCGACGGCGCAAGGTGCCGCATCCGCTCGCGAATGCGCTGCTCCGGCGTGTGGCGCGCACGGTCCAGCCACGCGGACAGCGCGAGGCCCGCCGCGAGGATCACGACGAAGGCGCCGAGCCCGAGCAGATCCGCGGCGCTCATTGCCGGAAGACCTCGGAGAGCGCGTCCTCGACGCCGTAGTACGCGGCGCGCGGCGCGAACGCCGGCCGCAGCGACGACGCCTCGAACACGCCTTTCACCACGTCCCGCGTCGTGTCGCCCTCCTGGCGGAACGCGAACAGGTCCTGCGTGATCACCACCTCGCCTTCCATTCCGACGATCTCGGTGATCCGGGTCACCCGGCGCACGCCGTCGCGCATCCGCTCGACCTGCACGAACAGGTGCACGGCGCTCGCGATCTGGCGCCGGATCGACAGCAGCTGCAGGTTCGCGTTCGCCATCATCACCATGCTTTCGAGCCGGCTGATCGCGTCGCGCGGCGAGTTCGCATGGATCGTCGTCATCGAGCCGTCGTGCCCGGTATTCATCGCCTGCAGCACGTCGAACGCCTCCGCGCCGCGGATTTCGCCGAGGATGATGCGGTCGGGCCGCATCCGCAGCGCGTTGCGCACGAGGTCGCGCTGCGAGATCCCGCCGAGCCCTTCCGTATTCTCCGGCCGCGTCTCGAGACTGACGACGTGCGGCTGCAGCAGTTGCAGCTCGGCCGCATCCTCGATCGTCACGATCCGTTCGTGCTCCTCGATGTGTTGCGACAGCGCGTTGAGCAGCGTCGTCTTGCCCGACCCGGTGCCGCCCGAGATCACGATGTTCAGCCGGCACGCGCACGCGATCTTCAGCACCTGCAGCATCCCGTGCGAGATGTTGCCCTGATGCGCCATCCGCGCGAGCGTGATGTCGCGCTTCGCGAACTTGCGGATCGAGATCGACGCGCCGCGCATCGCGATCGGCGGCAGCACCACGTTCACGCGGCTGCCGTCGGCAAGCCGCGCGTCGACCATCGGGCTGCTCTCGTCGACGCGGCGCCCGACCGCGGCCGCGATGCGCTGCGCGACGCTCGTCACGTGCGCGTTGTCGCGAAACTTCAGCGGCGTGAGTTCGAGCCGGCCCGCGCGCTCGACGTACACCTGGTCGGGGCCGTTCACGAGGATGTCGGAGACGGTGTCGTCGGCGAGCAGCGGCTCGATCGGCCCGACGCCGAACATGTCGTTCAGGATCGCGTCGACGATCAGCACCTGCTCGCCCGCCGTGATCTTCAGGCGCTCGCGCTCGACCGTGTGCGCGGCCACCTGCTCGATGCCCGCGCGCACTTCGTCGCGCGTCTTCATCAGCGCCGCCGACATGTTCATCGACGAGAACACCGCGGTGCGAATCGCGTCGAACTTGCCGGAACGAATCAGCGCCTCGTGGGTATCGGCCACCGCAAGCCCGCGCGCGGACGCGGGCGCCTGGCTCGCTGTCGGGACCGGTGCCGTCGCGTCGTCGCGCGGCGCGGCAGGAGTAGCCGCAGGCCCGGGCGCAGGCGTCGGCCGTTTGCGGGTACCGAACGTCACGATCCTTTCCTCCATTTCACGAAGCGCGCGTACCACGGCTGCGCGACGGCCATCGATTCGCCGGTGATGCCGTTCGCGAGCAACCGGATCTCGTCCAGGAAGCCGCGGCGTTTCGTGCCTTCGATCGGCTCGCCGAGGTTCTCGGCGACCGCGAGCGTCTGCGGCTCGTGCGGCAGCTCGCGCAGCCGCACGCCGCCGAATGCGTCCTCGAAGTCGGCCTGTGCGACGCGCCCCTTGACCGGCTCGAGCGGGTTGTTCAGCATCATCGACAGCAGCCGCTCGCCGGGCAGCTCCCTCACGAAGCGCGCAAGCCGGGCGGCTTCGTACGCGGCATGCACCGAGCGATCCGCGACGATATAGACGAGATCGGACACCGTCAGCGCATCCTCGAACAGTTTGCCGGCGCGGTTGCCCACGTCGAACAGCACGTAATGGAAGCGGTCCTTCAGCATCTCGACGAGTGACGCGATCGCATCGTCGCGCAGCGGCGCGTCGTCGCCGTACGCCAGTTCGGCCGAGAGCACGTGCAGGCGGTCGCCCTTCGTGACGAACATGCGGTCGAACAACGCGTCGTCGGGACGCTGTTCCATGTTCAGCAGTTCGATCAGCCCGTTGTTGCTCGACAGCCCGAGCCGCGAGTTCGCGCCGCCGCCGTGCAGGTTCAGGTCGACGTATGCCACGCGGCGGCGCTTCTCGCCCGCCAGGCAGCGCGCGAGACTCACCGCGACCGTCGTCGTGCCGACGCCGCCGCGCGCGCCGACGAAGCTGACGATCTTGCCGGTGCGCACCTGCACGACCGATTCCGTCGCGGTCAACGCGCGCCGCATCAACTCGACGGTCAGCGGCTTCACGATGTAGTCCTGCACACCGATGCCGAGCAGGTTGCGGAACAGCCCGACGTCGTTCTGCGTGCCGATCGCAACCACCCTCACGGACGGATCGCACACGTCGGCGAGCCGCATCAGGTCGGACACCGGCAGCACCGAATCCGACACGTCGACGATCAGCTGGCGCGGCGAGCGCTCGTGCTGCTGCAGCAGCCGGATCGCGTCGTCGCAGTTGCCCGGCTGCACGTGGGCGCGCGTGATCGACAGGTCCTGGGCGACACGGCGGATCACGTCTTCGCTGCCGGCATCGGACACGACCGCGATGAGATCCGCCGCACCGGCTGCGGCGGCGCGCTTGGCATTCTGGCGATCGAGGACGTTCATGGGCGGCATCGCGATGGGCATCGGGAGCGGGTCAGTGGCCGGGCGAGCCGGTCGTCGTCAGCGTCTTGTCCGGAGCCGGCTGCTTCACGCGATCCTCGACGTAGCGGCGCACCGCGTCGGCGGCGACTTGCGCATCGGCGCCGCCGTACGGCACGGGCGCGACCAGATCCTCCGGCCGCGCGAGCATCGTCGCGAGATTCGTGTAGGTCGCGCAGCCGAACGGCACGCCGGGCCGCCCGAACCCCGCATCGACGAGATGCGACGGCTGCATCAGCTTCGCGCAGTCGGGCGGCACCGCGTGCACGCCGTCGAAGCCGATCGCGCGCGCATCGGGCAGGTTGAGCGGCGGCGGCGCCGAGAAGCAGCCCGCAAGCACCAGCGGCGGCAAGGCGGCGACGATGGTTCGAACTCGCATGCGCGCTCCTCCGGTCAGTACACGAAGCCCGCGGCGCCGACGAGGCGCGGCGTATCGCCCGTCAGCAGGTCGAGCCCGAGATTGCGCTGGATCGCGAACTCGAGATCGCTGCTCGGCCGCGCGACGGTGTCGAGCGCCTGCTCGAGCTGGCCGGGGCCGGTCGGCTGCACGATGTACGGCGTCACGATCACGACGACCTCGGTCTTGTTGTCCTGGAAGTTCTTCGACGAAAACAGCCGGCCGATGATCGGCAGCCGGCCGAGCCCCGGCACCTGCGCCACGGTATCCGCCGTCTGGCTCTGCAGCAGCCCGCCGATCGCGAAGCTCTGCCCGCTCGACAGCTCGACCGTCGTCTCGACGCGCCGCACCGAGAGTCCCGGCACCCTGACGCTGCCGGTCGTCACGCTGTTGTTCGAATCGACCTCGCTCACCTCCGGGCGCACCTTCAGGCTGATCCGGTTGTCGGCGAGCACGGTCGGCGTGAAGTCGAGCGACACGCCGAACGGCTTGAACTCGACCGTGATCGCGCCGGTGTTGCCGGCCTGCGCGACCGGAATCGGAATTTCGCCGCCGGCGAGAAAGCTCGCGGTCTGGCCGGACATCGCGGTGAGATTCGGCTCCGCGAGCATCGTGATCAGGCCTTCCTGATCGAGCGCGTCGAGCACGACGTCGATCGACCAGCGCCCCGCGCGGAAGCCGCCGAGCACCGAATACGCACCGGTCGGCGACAGGTTGAACACCTTGGTCGTCGGATCGAACAGCGTGCGGCCGCTGAGCAAGCCGCCGAAGAAGTTGCCGGCCGAGCCGAGCGAGCTCCAGTTGATGCCGAGCTGCTGCGTGACGTTGCGGCTCACCTCGGTCACGCGCACGCGCAGGTTCACCTGGATCGGGCGCGACAGCGTGAGCCGGTTGACGATCTTTTCCTTGTCGTTGACGTAAGGCGCGAGCGACTGCATCACGGCGTCCGCGTCGGCCGCGCTCGGCACCTTGCCCGACACCATCAGCGAGCCCGGTGCGCCGGACACCGACAGCTTCAATTGCGGAAAGCGGCTGTCGAGCACCGCCTGCAGCGACGCGGTGTCGACCTGCACGATCACCGTGCGGCGCAGGATCGGCCGATGGTTCGCGCCGAGCGCGATCAGCGTGGTGGTGCCGGCCTTCTTGCCGAACACGAACACGGTGCGCGGCGACGGCACCTGGATGTCCGCGATGCTCGGGTCCGCGACGAACATCGCGGTCGCGGGTTCGGACAGCGACAGCATCTCGCCCTTGCCGGTCGCGATCGACAACGCCGCGCCGGCGTCCGCCGCGCCCGCGCGCTGCGCGAGTGCGACGCCCGGCGCGACGATGCAGGCCAGGCACCAGAAAGCGATCCAACGAACCATGCGCACCATGCGTGTTCCCGTCAAATGCCGGCCGCCGGGCGGCCGGCCCGAATCGTCACTGCTCACTGCGGCGCCGCGATCCGTGGCACCTGCGCCGTCGCATCCGCGGCGACATTGCCGCCCGGGGGCGCCGCGGGCGCCGCCGGCGTGCCCGGCCAACCGGATGGCAGCGGCGGCAGGCCCGGCATGCCGGTGCCGGTGCCACTGCCGGTGCCACGCGACCCGTCGTCGACCGACGAGCCGCGATAGATCACGACCGTATTGCCCTGCGCCGCCGGCCGCGTGCCGGCGTCCGTTCTCGCGGCCGGCGCCCGCTGCGCGCCGCGCGCCGCGCGCGACACGTCGCCGGCCCACACCGGCGGCGTATCGGGCTCCGCTTCGTCGCCGCCCGCCGCCTGCCGGCGATCGCTCGTCGCGAAGCTGCGCAGCGACAGCGACAGCGAGCCGAGGCGCGTCGCGACCAGCACGACCTGCGCGGTGCGCGGCGCGACCTCGAGCGTGACCGTGCGCGCGCGGGCCGGCACGTCCGGCGCACTCGCAGGCGTCTTCGCACGCTGGAATTCCGAGCCGACCGCGAGCACGCGCGCGCGCCGCACGACCGTCTCCGCTTCGAACGTGCCGGGCGTCGTCGCGGAACCGCCGATCTCCTGCGTGAGCACCACGTCGACGAAGTCGCCCGGCTGGATCAGCCCCGCATTGCCCGACACGTCGTCGACCGGCACCGAGATCGCGCGCATGCCGGGCTGCAGCGCGGCCGCGAGAAAATCCGGCGCGGCGCCCGGAATCACGTTGTCCGCACGGATCGGCGCGCCGGCGTCGACACGATTGCGCAGCAGCGCGCCTTTCAGGTCCGCGCCCGGTTGCGACTCGACGAACGCACCGGCCGGCACCTGCGTGCGCGGCATGCGCTTCCACGCGAGATCGTTGTCGCGCAGCAGCAGCCCTTCGGGCAGGTCCGCCGCCGCGACGCGCACGCGTACCTCGGCCGCTTCGCCGGGCACCGGCGGCGTCGACGCGGCGACATACAGCTGGCGCAGGATGAACGCGCCGATCGCGGCAGCGATGATCAGCACGGTCATTCTCAGGGGTTTGGGCATGGCGGCGTGCGTCCCCGGTCTAGGCAAGCGAAACCGCGTGAGGGAACGGCGCCCAGACGGCCAGCGCCCCGCCGAGCGCGAGCGCGATTCCGTACGGCACGCCGCGCGTCGCAATCGTACGCGCCGGCGCGGCGCGACGCTGCCATGCGACGGCCGCCAACGCGGCGAGGCCGCACGCGGCGCCGCTCGCACCGACGATCGTCAACACCGGGAACGCGAGCGCCGGGCCGGCCCACAGGAATACCGCCGCCGCGAGCTTCACGTCACCGCCGGCGATCCAGCCCGCGTGACGCAGGCCGGCGAACAGCAGCAGCATCGCCACGGCGGTCGCCACGTGACCGGCGACGTGCGCGAGCCCTTCGCGCGCGAGTGCCGCCGCAACGAAATACAGCATCGCGAACGCCAGCACCGCGCGATTGGACAGGCGCCGCGCGCGCACATCCTGCGTCGCGAGCGACACCAGCACGAGCGTCGCCGCCGACTGTACGAGAAAGAGCATCGGAGAGCCGTCCGTCGGCGCGCCCCGGCTGGATACGTCGTACCGCTGCGGATCCGTGTGTTCGTCGGCGGCGCGCGGGTTCAGGAGATCAGATCAACGCCGTGACCTTGTTGATCAGCGCGGTGAACACGGCCGGCAAGCCGCCGGACGAGCTGCTGAGGATGACCCCGACCGCCGCCAGTGCGACCACGACGATGCCGGCCAGAACCGCGTATTCGAGCGAGCTGACGCCGCGTTCATCGCGCAGCAAGGTCTTGACGTATTGCAGCATGACAACCTCCGTGTGACGGGGTCGGTGATCGACCGTTGAGTGAAAAGAAGCGGCGCTGCTTCGGTGGCACGCACGGCGTTTTCGCCCATTCGTGACTCATGCGGCAGCCCTGTCGTCGGGCCATGCGCATCCCCCGGAATCCATTCGATCGCTGCAACGCGCGCTGGTCGGCAATGGAATCCGCCGCTACATGCGCGCGCTTGTTGCATAGCTGCATTGGCACAATGCAATTCTCACTGATTCGTCTAGGGTATAGACAATTTTTTCGGCGATTTCAAATTATTTAGCGTCGGAGTGCATTTATGGGCGACGCCCTTCAGCGATGAAATTTGCGCATGCCATTTACCGCTTTTCAGCATGATGCAACAAGCCCGGCGCGGCGTGCAGTAAGAATGTTAATAACGGGATGCATCGTTGCCGACGCCGTTGCAATTCGATGATTTTTATTCAGTTTTCCGATATGCCGCGTGATTTTCCTGTTCGAACCTGAAACGGACTCGCGCGTGCCTTCCCCGGCATCTTTTTCGCGCACACCGGCATGATTCGGAAAATTTTGCGCACCCGATCGCATTGCCCGATCCGGATTGGCGCCGCTGTCACCGACGCTCGGTTCGCCGCCGATCGGCGTGCGCAATCCGCACGCCGCGCTCGCCCGTCTCGCCATTTCCAATCGGCGCCACGCGTGATTTGCCAACCCGAAACGCGGCGATAAGCATAGTTCAAATCGTTGCTTGTCCCGCGCCCGAGGCGTCCTCCAGAATGGTTCGACACCCTCCGGCCCGATTTCGACTCCTCACCATCCGACGCACCATGATCGACCGATTCCCGTCTCCACTGCGCCTGCTGCGATCGCTGCTGATCGCGTCCCTCGTCGCGTTGCCCGCTGCCGCCGCGCACGCCGACAAGCCCGCCACGATCCGCATCGGCGTCGCCCAGCAGGGCACCGGCGATCCGCCGACCTTCGGCGGGTCGAGCGCGGCCACCGCGCAGTTGCAGCAACTCGTCGAAAAGGAATTCGCGGCCGACGGTATCAAGGTGCAGTGGCTGTTCTTCAAGGGCGCGGGCCCGGCCGTCAACGAGGCGATCGCCAACAAGGCGCTCGACTTCGCCTACCAGGGCGACCTGCCGGCCGTGCTCGCGCGCTCGAACGGCATCAGGACGCGCCTGCTGCTCGCCGCGAGCGTGCGCTCGGGCGTGAAGATCGCGGTGCCGCCCGACTCCGGCATCCGTTCGATCACCGACCTGAAGGACCGCCGCGTGTCGATCTTCCGCGGCACGAACCTGCAGCTCGTCGCCGACAACGCGCTCGCGAAGAACGGCCTCGGCGAACGCGACCTGCGCGTGATCAACCTCGACTCCGCGAGTTCGCTCGCCGCGCTCGCGTCGAAGGGCATCGACGCGTCGGTGGGCGACTATCAGTTGTACAAACTGCGCGACGCGGGCCTCGCGAAAATCATCTACGAATCGCAGAACGACGGCCCGCAATACACGCGGCAGACCCACCTGCTCGTGCTCGACGACTTCGAGCACGCGCATCCGGACATCGTGCAACGCGTCGTCAACGCGCTGGTCAAGGGTGCGCAATGGTCGTCCGACGAAGCGAACCGCGATGCGCTGTTCAGGCTGTGGGAAAAAAGCGGCGTGCCTTATGCGTCGTGGCAGGCCGACTACGCGAACCAGCGCCTGAAGGACCGCCTGTCGCCGCTGATCGATCCGTTCCTCGTCGCGCGCTACAAGGCCGTCGCGCAGGACGCGCTGAAGCTGAAACTGATCCGCCAGCCGGTCGACGTCGACGGCTGGTTCGAGCCGAAGTACCTCGACAACGCGTTGCGCGCGCAGCACCTCGAGCACTACTGGCCGCGCTACGACGCGGCCGGCAAGCCCCTCTCCTGACCCGGACCCGCCCGATGAGCGACACCGCGATCCCGATTCCGTCGTCCGATTCGCACGCGCGCGCCGCGCCGTCCCGCGCGGCGGCCGCGAAACGCGTGGCGTGGCTGCTCGCGCCGTGGGCGCTGCCCGCGCTGCTGTTCGTGTTGTGGACCGTCGGCAGCGCGCGCGGCTGGATCGCACCGCAGATCCTGCCGCCGCCCGCGCACGTCGCCGACTCGCTCGCCGAACTCGCGGCCAGCGGCGATCTCGCGCGCCACACGCTGATCAGCCTGCAGCGCGTGCTGGTCGGCTTCGCGGCCGGCACGCTGCTCGGTTTCGCGACCGGCGCGGCGCTCGGCCTGTCGCGCACGCTCGAAGCCTACGTGCTGCCCGGCTTCAACGCGCTCGTGCAGATTCCCGTGCTCGGCTGGCTGCCGTTCCTGCTGCTGCTCGTCGGCGTCGGCGAGCCGCTGAAGTACCTGCTGATCGCGCATGCGGCGCTCGTCCCCGTGACGATGAGCACGCTGCAGGGGTTCCGCCAGGCGCCGCCCGCGCTCGATGAAGCCGCACGCGTGTTCGGCTATACGCGCCGCCAGCGCATCGTCCACGTCGTGCTGCCGGCCGCGATTCCGACGCTCGCGACCGGCGTGCGGCTCGCATTCACGAAATCGTGGCTCGCGCTCGTCGTCGTCGAACTCGTCGCGTCGTCGGAAGGGCTCGGCTACCTGATCGTGTACGGGCGCCAGCTGTTCCAGCTCGATCTCGTGATGGCGGCGGTGATCGTGGTCGGCGCGGTCGGCCTCGCGATCAACCGGTTGCTCGACGCGCTCGAAGCACGGCTGCGCCGCGGCGTGCCGTCCGCATTCCGCGGTTGAACCCGATTCAAGGATTCTCCTCCCATGCCGCTTGACGCCACGTCCGCATCGGACGCCCCAGCGCCCGCCGTCAGGATCGCCCGTCGCTTTCCCGTGCCCGACTGGCGCGGTTTCGTCCTGCCGCTCGCCACGCTCGCGCTCTGGTGGGCCGTGTCGTCCGCGCACCTCGTCAAGAGCGGGCTGCTGGTCGGCCCGGCCGACGTGCTGCACACCGCGTGGACCCAGACGACCAGCGGCGCGCTGGCGCGTGCATTGTCGGCATCGCTCGCGCGCGAAGCGTGCGGCTTCGCGATCGGCGCGACCGGCGGCCTGCTGCTCGGCACCGCGCTCGGGCTGTCGCGCGTCGCCGCGCGCCTGGTCGGCCCGAGCTTCGACACGTTCAAGCAGATCTCGCTGTTCGCGTGGATTCCGCTGATTTCCGTCTGGTTCGGCCTCGGCGACGTCGCCAAGGTGGTGTTCCTGTCGCTCGCCGCGCTGCTGCCGGTCGCCGCGCATACGTGCGACGGCATTCATGCGGTGCCGCGCACCTACGTCGACGTGGCCCGCGCGCTGCGTTATTCGCGGCTTCAGCTCGTGCGCCACGTGATCCTGCCCGCCGCGCTGCCGTCGATCTTCACCGGGCTGTATCTCGGCCTCATCTACTCGTGGCTCGCGACGCTCGGCGCCGAGTACCTGCTCGTCGCGGGCGCCGGGATCGGCAACACGCTGATCGACGGCAGCGAGCAGTTCCGGATGGATCTCGTGCTGTTCGGGATCATCGTCGTCGGCGTGACCGGCTGGGCGCTGAACGCGGTCGCGCGCGCGATCGAGCGCAAGGTGCTGGCCCGGCGCGGCGAGCTGCGCCGCTGATCGCCCTCTTCCTTCCCGTTGCTTCCCTTTCCGCCATGACGACTCCCGCTTCCGATTCGCTCGATATCCTCCACGTGAGCAAACGCTATGCGCAACGCGGCGCGTCGCTCGCCGTGCTCGACGACGTGTCGCTGCACGTGCGTGCCGGCGAGTTCGTCACGATCGTCGGCGCGAGCGGCTGCGGCAAGTCGACTTTGCTGCGCCTGATCGCCGGGCTCGATACCGACTACGCGGGCGAAATCCGCGCCGGCGACGAAACGGTGCGCGACACGTCGCTGCAGCGCGGGATCGTGTTCCAGGATCACCGGCTGTTCCCGTGGCTGACGGTTGCGCAGAACATCGAGGCAGCACTGCGCAATGCGCCGCTCGACGCGCCGGCCAGGCGGCGCGCGGTAGCCGAGCACATCGCGCTCGTCGGGCTGAACGGCTTCGAGCATGCGTACCCGAACCAGCTGTCGGGCGGCATGGCGCAACGCGTCGCGATCGCGCGCGGCCTCGTGAATCGCCCGCGCGTGCTGCTGCTCGACGAACCGTTCGGCGCACTCGATGCACAGACGCGCGCGCGGATGCAGAACGAACTGCTGCGCATCTGGGAACAGGAACGCATCACGATGGTGCTGGTCACGCACGACGTCGACGAAGCCGTGTATCTCGGCGATCGCGTCGTCACGATGGCGCCGCGTCCAGGGCGCATCGAGCGCATCCTCGACGTCGCGTTGCCGCGGCCGCGCCGGCGCGACTCGCCGGAATTCGCGCGGCTGCGCGACGCGGTGCTCGCCGATTTCGACGATCTCGAACCGCCCGGCAACGGCGGCAGCGGCAGCCGGGCAAACCGTGACGAGGCGCTCGATACGCATCGGATCGGCGCATGGCGGCTCGCGTGGTGATGTGCTCACGCGGCGGGCCCGATGCCGTGCCCGAAACGCTCAGCATGCCGACACATATCGATCATCACGGCGCGCACTAAGGTTGTGACGATTCATCGGTTCCGGTTCCGCGCGGTCCCTGCTTGAATGGAGACTCGATCGACCCGACCCAGGAGACTCCCGATGTCCGAAGTCCAGCACGCCGCTCACCCGTCATCGCATGCTTCGCACGCCGCCGCGCCGCGCACGGCCGCCGTCCCGCTTCAGCTTCGCCAGGTCGCCGGCCGGATCGGCGCCGAAATCGCCGGTGTCCGGCTGTCGGGCACGCTCGACGACGCGACGTTCGACGCGATCCAGGCCGCGCTGCTGCGCCACAAGGTGCTGTTCTTCCGCAACCAGGGCCATCTCGACGACACCGCGCAGGAAGCCTTCGCGCGCCGCTTCGGCGAGACGGTCGCCCACCCGACCGTGCCCTCCGTCGACGGCAGCGCGCACCTGCTCGAACTCGATTCCGCGCACGGCGCGCGCGCCAATTCGTGGCACACCGACGTGACGTTCGTCGACGCGTACCCGAAGGTGTCGATCCTGCGCGCGGTCGTGATTCCGCCGTTCGGCGGCGACACCGTGTGGGCCAACACGGCGGCCGCATACACGCATCTTCCCGAGTCGCTGCGCGCGCTCGCCGACACGCTGTGGGCGGTGCACACGAACGCGTACGACTACGCGTCGACGCACGTGCATGCCGACGACACGCAACTGAAGCGCTACCGCGAAGTGTTCACGTCGACCGTCTACGAAACCGAACATCCGGTCGTGCGCGTGCATCCGGAGACCGGCGAGCACACGCTCGTGCTCGGACACTTCGTGCAGAAGATCAAGGGGCTGTCGTCGCAGGATTCCGCCCATCTGCTGCAGGTGCTGCACGAACACGTGACGCGCCTCGAGAACACCGTGCGCTGGAACTGGCAGCAAGGCGACGTCGCGATCTGGGACAACCGCGCGACGCAGCACTACGCGATCAACGACTACGGCGATGCGCGCCGCGTCGTGCGTCGCGCGACCGTGCACGGCGACGTGCCGGTCGGCATCGACGGCCGCCGCAGCGTCGTGCTGAAGGGGCCGGGCGCGACGCTGCAATGACGTTCGCTGCACGGTGGCGGCTTCGGTCGCCACCGTGCCGGCGCCACCCTGCCTTCCTGCCTTCCCGACCGGAGGATCCGACCATGACCTTCCCGCCACCGGGCCGACGCTTGCATGCGCAACGATGTCGCAGTCCGTCCACCCCGTTCACTTCCGCCAGGAGCGTCGCATGAGCGCCCTACCCGTACCCGCCGCCGAGCCGGTCGACGTGATCCCGCTGTCCGCCCACATCGGCGCCGAGATCCGCGGCATCGACCTCACCCAGCCGCTGACCACGCCGCAGATCGCCGCGATTCGCGCCGCACTGCTGAAATGGCGCGTGATCTTCTTCCGCGAGCAGTTCCTCACGCACGAGCAGCACGTCGCGTTCTCCGCGCAGTTCGGCGAGCCGACCGTCGGCCACCCGGTGTTCGGCCACGTCGACGGTCATCCGGCCGTCTATTCGATCGCGAAGCATCGCAAGGCGACGCGTTTCGAAGGCGAGCCGGTACGCCGGCCGTGGACGGGCTGGCACACCGACGTGACGGCCGCCGTCAATCCGCCGTGGGCGTCGATCCTGCGCGGCGTGACGATTCCGCCGTACGGCGGCGACACGCACTGGACCAACCTCGTGCGCGCCTATGAAACGCTGTCCGCACCGCTGCGCGGCTTCGTCGACGGCTTGCGCGGCATCCATCGCTTCACGCCGCCGCCCGGTGCACGCGCGACCGGCGCATTCGACGAAGCCGTCGAGCGCCGCCCGCTCGTGACCGAGCATCCGCTGGTGCGCGTGCATCCGGAGACTGGCGAACGCGCGCTGTACGTGAGCCCGAGTTTCCTGAAGTCGATCGTCGGGCTGACGCCGCGCGAGAGCCAGGCCCTGCTCGAACTGCTGTGGGAACACGTGACGCGGCCGGAATTCACGATCCGCTTCAAGTGGGAGCCGCGCAGCATCGCGTTCTGGGACAACCGCGCGACCGCGCATCTCGCGCCGGTCGACATCTTCGATCTCGACTTCGATCGCCAGCTCTACCGCACGACGCTCATCGGCGACGTGCCGGTCGGCCCCGACGGCCGGGCGTCCGTCGCGCTCGAGGGCTCGCCGGTCGAGGCAGCGGCCGCGGTCGCGCTGAACTGACCGCCGTGTCGACAGCCGGCGCACGCGCGCCGGCTTCCTGCCTCAATCCAGCCACACGCCGTCGAACCGGTGCCCGCCGAGCGGCGAGAACGTCAGCCCGTGCACGCGCTTCGAGATCGGCAGCGACACGATCGACGTCGCAATCGGCGTGAACGGCACCTGATCCTTGAAGACGACCTGTGCCTGCTCGTAGAGCGACGTGCGTTTCGCGACGTCCGAGTTCGTGCGCGCCGCGCTGACGAGCCGCTCGAAATCCGCGTTGCACCACTTCGCGAGATTGCTGCCGTGCACCGCCTCGCAGCCGAGCAGCGTGCCGAGCCAGTTGTCGGGGTCGCCGTTGTCGCCCGACCAGCCGTACAGGATCGCGTCGTGCTGCCCGTCGCGTTTCGCGCGGCGATTGTATTCGCCCCACTCGTAGCTGACGATCTTCGCGCGCACGCCGATCTTCGCCCAGTCCTGCTGGATCAGCTGCGCCATCAGCTGCGCGTTCGGGTTGTAGGGGCGCTGCACCGGCATCGCCCACAGCGTCAGGTCGAAGCCGTTCGGGAACCCTGCCTGCGCGAGCAGCGCCTTCGCGGCGGCCGGATCGCGCGGCGCATCCTTCAGGCGCGGGTTGTACGACCATTGCGCGGGCGGCATCGGGTTCGTCGCGATCGTCGCGTCGCCGTTGAACACGGTCTTGATGATCGCCGTCTTGTCGATCGCGATGTCGAGCGCGCGCCGCACGTCGACGCGATCGAGCGGCGGATGCTGCGTGTTGTACGCGACGAAGCCGACGTTGAAGCCCGTCCCCGAAAACAGCGTCAGCTTCGGATCGCGCCGCACCGTCTCGAGATCGGCCGGCCGCGGGAACACCGACACCTGGCACTCGCCGGCCGTGAGCTTCTGCAGGCGCGCGGCCGGATCGGGCGTGATCGCGAACACGAGATGCGCGAGCTTCACGTCGTCCGGCTTCCAGTAGTCGGGATTCGCGTCGTAGCGGATCACGGCGTCCTTCTGGTACGCGCGCAGCTGGAACGGCCCCGTGCCGACCGGGAGCTGGTTGATGTCGGCTTCGCGATGGCGCGCCGTCAACTGCGACGCATATTCGGCCGACAGGATCGACGCGAACGCCATCGCGAGATTGCGCACGAACACGACGTCGGGCTGCTTCAGCACGAAGCGCACCGTATCGTCGTCGAGCTTTTCGATGCGCTCGATGTTGCGGTCGAACCCGAGGTCGCTGAAGTACGGGAAACTGACCGGGTAGGCCTTGCGGAACGGATCGTCGGGATCCAGCATCCGGCGGAACGTGAACACGACGTCGTCCGCCTGGAACGGACGCGTCGGCGTGAACCACGCGGTCGTCTGGAACTTCACGCCGCGCCGCAGGTGGAACGTGTAGACGCGCTGGTCGGCCGACACGTCCCAGCTCGTCGCGAGCGACGGCACGAGATCGAGCGTGCCGCGCTTGAACTGCACGAGCCCGTTGTAGACCGTGTACGTGCTCGCGTCGAAATCGGTGCTGGTCGTGTGCTGGCCCGGATCGAAGCCGGCCGGGCTGCCTTCGGTGCAGTACACGAGCGTCTTGCCGGCCGGCGCCGCGAACGCGTGCGTGACCGTGCCGGCGAACAGCAGCGATGCGGCAACGCCGCGCAGCACTGCAACGGCAACGGACGTATGCCGCGCACGATGCGCGGCCGATGAAACGAATGGAATCTTCATGGTGGCGGTCAGGGAAGGACTGTCATGCGAATGACGACCGCCGATCTTCGCGCGCCGCCCGCCGATCGCTTACCAATTAATTCCGCGTTGCTTATCGCCGCGGATGCATCCCGCTGCCGCCGCATGGAAACGTCCGCGCGAGCACCGGGGACATGCGTGCGAATGCCGCTGCAGCGGCCCGCCCCACGTCGTGCATCGACGCCGTTCGCGACCCGTCCTTCCGGCCCCCTGCAGGTTCTCCGGAATGGGCGCATCGTATCGGTTGGTCAACGCCGGCAGCGGTGCGCGGGGATACGCCCGGCGCGCGCGTTCCGGCGCGGCGTGCCTGCCGGCGCGCCGCCCCTTCCCGGAGGATCCACGATGTCGCTCAACCCCGCTACGCCCTCTCGTCCCGTGAAGTCGCCGGGCCCCGATCATCCGATCACGATCGAACCGCACCCGTCGCGCGTCGTGGTCAAGGTGGCCGGCAAGATCGTCGCCGATACGCGCCGTGCGCTGGCGCTGCGTGAAGCCAGCTATCCGGCCGTGCTGTACGTTCCGCGCGAGGATGCCGACATGGCGCTGCTGCAACGCACCGACCATGCGACGTACTGCCCGTACAAGGGCGATTGCGCGTACTACTCGATTCCCGCCGGCGGCGAGCGCTCGACCAACGCGGTGTGGACGTACGAGCATCCGAACCCGGCCGTCGAATCGATCCGCGCGCACCTCGCGTTCTATCCGGATCGTGTCGACGCGATCGAGGAAAGCCCGCTCGGCACCGATTGAGCGCGGCGGCGCGCCGCCGCCCCGGCGTTCACGTATCGTCCGGCCGCTGATTTGCATATGCGGATTCGTTGGTTGGCCGCCGGCCCGCGCGGCCGTATCGTCGTGCATCCGGCGCGGGCCGGCCGGCTGCGCGCATCGCCCGCATCCGGCTGCGTCCCGCGCCGATCGCGCCGCCAGGCCGCGCGACCCGTGAACCCGCCAGCAGGACGCCTCAATGAACGACCTACCGCACGCAGATCTTGAAACAACCCCGGCAAGCCCGCGCCGCCGCCAGTGGCTGCACAGCGCGGCCGCCGGACTGGCCGGGCTCGCGCTCGGCCCGCTCGCGGGCATGCCTGCACTGGCCCAGGGCAGCGACAAGCGGCTGCGCATCGGTTTCCAGAAATACGGCAACTTCGTCATACTCAAGGCGCGCGGCACGCTCGAGAAGCGGCTCGCAAGCCAGGGCGTGGCGGTCCAGTGGCTCGAATTCCCGGCCGGTCCGCAATTGCTCGAGGGGCTGAACGCCGGCGCGATCGACGTCGGTACGGTCGGCGAAACGCCGCCGATCTTCGCGCAGGCCGCGGGCGTCGATTTCGTCTATATCGGCAACGAACCGCCCGCGCCGCACGGCGAGGCGATCGTCGTGCTGCCCGATTCGCCGATCCGCACCGTCGCGCAGCTGCGCGGCAAGAAGGTCGCATTCAACAAGGGTTCGAACGTCCACTACCTGCTCGTGAAGGCGCTGGAGCATGCGGGCCTCACGTATGCCGACATCCAGCCGATCTACCTGACGCCCGCCGACGCGCGCGCCGCGTTCGTGCAGCGCAACGTCGACGCGTGGGTGATCTGGGATCCGTACCTGGCCGCGGCCGAACGGCAGCTCGGCGCGCGCGTGGTCGCGGACGGCGACGGGCTCGTGCGCAACACGCAGTACTACCTCGCCGCGCGCAAGTATGCGACCGCGCAGCCGCAGGTGCTGCGCACGCTGCTCGAGGAAGTCGACGCGGTCGATCGCTGGGGACGCGACCATGTTCCGGAAGTCGCCGCGCAACTGTCGCCGCTCGTCGGCCTCGATGCGCCGACGCTCGAAGTCGCGCTCAAGCGTGCCGGCTACGGTGTGCAGCCCGTCACCGATGCGACGCTGGCGTACCAGCAGGGCATCGCCGACGCGTTCAGCACGCTGAAGCTGATTCCCGGCAAGGTGACGGTCGCCAACGCGCGCTGACGCACCGCTGCTGCGACGCGTTACGGCGAACGCGTCGCGCCGATCCGCCGCCATTCGTCGTAATCGGTGACGAGACCCGCGTCGTCGACCGCGATATCGGCTGCATACGTGCCGCTCTCGTAGCGGTACACGTGCTCCGCCGTGCGCGCATAGCGCTGCTCGCCTCGCACGATCTCGAACGACGGAAAACGTAGCCACGCGGTATGAATGACGGCCGATGCGCCGACCGCCAGCCCGAGACGCCGGATCGGCAGCGTATTGGTCGACGGACTGAAGCCGAGATCGATATCGGTCGCGCCCGCGAGGGCCGGCGCTGCGCCGCCGTCGATCGTCCAGTGCCCCGCGTCGCATTCGATCGCGAGTTGCCGGGGCGGCGCTGCGCCGAGCCAGTATGTCACGCGCACCGAGCGCGTCAGCCAGTCGGCGCCGCATACGATCGCATAGTCGACGCGAAACGGCGTGCCGTCGAGCGCGCCCGCCACTGCTCCCGACAGGTCGATGCCCGCACGCGTCTCGGCGAGCCGGCACCATTCGGCCGCCTGCCAGGTCTGCGCGATCTGCCATGCGACGCAGCGCGTGCGCGCCGCTTCGTCCCGTTGTGTCATGTCGGCTCCCGTCGATCGCATGAGCCGGATTTTCGCTCACGGCGTCGATGATCTCACGGCCTTTTTCTGGCGCGTGCCTTCGTACCGATACCGAGTATCGGCTCGTCGCGCACCTTCGGTACCGGTCCTGCTTTGGTACCATCACCGCTCGGCATCACCCGAACCGGACAAGGGGCGTGATTTCATGGATTTGCTGGCGACGATGCGCATCTACGTGAGGGTCGTCGAGCGCGGCACGATGTCGGGCGCGGCACGGGATCTGGACATGGGCCAACCGGCCGTCAGCGAGCGCATCGAAAAGCTCGAAAAACGTCTCGGCACACGTCTGCTGATGCGCAGTGCGCGTACGCTCACGTGCACCGACGAAGGCCGCATTTTCTACGAACACAGCAAGGCGCTGCTCGAAGCGGCCGAAGCGTCGATCGCAGCGGTATCGAAAACGGAAAACACGCTCGGCGGCACGATCCGGCTCGCCGCGCCGCAATGCTTCGGCGAGGTCGTGATTCCGCAGGCGCTGATGCATATCCGCACCGCGTATCCGCAACTGCACATCGACCTGGTGCTGAACGACAACATCGTCGATCCGGTCACGGAAGGCGTCGACATCTCGATCCGCCTCGGCCAGCTCGACGACGGCGGATTCGTCGCGCATCCGCTCGGCCAGGTCGACCGCGTGCTCGTGGCCGCGCCCGCCTATCTCGACCGCCACGGCCCGATCGACACGAAGGCCGATCTGGCGAACCACCCGTTCATCCGCGTCAAGGGCATCTTCGCGAACGAGCAGTTGCCGCTGCAACGCGAAGACAAGACGCTCGAATACGCGCGGATCCAGACGGTGATGACGACGAGCCACTGGCGCCCGATGTTCGACACGATCCTGGCCGGTGGCGGCATCGGCGTCGTGCAGACGCCGGCCTGCGCCCATGCGCTCGCGCACGGCAAGCTCGTCGAGATCCTGCCGCAATACACGATTCCCTCATTCGCGCTCAACGCGCTGGTCCAGGCGCAACGGCCGCTGCCGCCGCGCGTGCGGGTCGTCGTCGATCTGCTGAAGAAGGAGATTCCGGCGCTTTTGGACAGAAGCAAACCCTGAGCGCGCACACCCGCCCGAGCGGTACCGTCTGCTTTCCGGATAACCGAAGCCTCGCCTCGAAACCCGTCCGTCGATTCGATCCGATTCGATTCCATGCGGCCACGCGTTTGCCGGCGCCGTCGCGTCGTTGCCCGTGCAGCCGCCACGCAGTCACGCGCGCCGCGTCACCACGCCTGCCGATAGATCGCCAGCGCGTCGGCTTCCGTCACCTCGCGCGGATTGTTCACGAGCAGGCGCGTCTGCAGCATCGCATCCGACGCCATCCTCGGCAGGTCGCCCTCACCGATGCCGACCTCGCGCAGCGTGCGCGGAATGCCCGTCGCGACGATCAGGCGATCGATCTCGTCGATCAGCGCCTGCGTCCTCGCTTCGTCGCTCCCCGCGGCCGACGGCGCGACGATCGCCGCGAGTTCCGCATACAGCGGCGCGGCAGCCGGCGCATTGAAGCGCAGCACGTGCGGCAGCACGAGCGCGTTCGACAGCCCGTGCGGCACGTGGAACATGCCGCCGACCGGATAGGCCAGCGCATGCACGGCCGCGACCGGCGCGTTCGCGAACGCCTGGCCGGCGAACATCGCGCCGACCAGCATCGCTTCGCGCGCGCGGCGATCGTTGCCGTCGTCGCAGGCCTTCAGCAGGTTGCGCGACAGCAGCGTCAATGCGTGCACGGCCAGCATGTCGGACACCGGATTCTTCAGCCGCGACGACGTATAGGCTTCGATCGCGTGCACCATCGCGTCGATGCCCGTCGCGGCGGTTGCCGCGCGCGGCAGCCCGAGCGTCAGCTCGGCGTCGAGAATCGCGACGTCCGCGAACAGCTGCGGCGACACGACACCCATCTTGCGCGCCTCGCCGACCGTGACGATCGACACGGCCGTCACTTCGGAGCCGGTGCCGGCCGTGGTCGGCATCTGCACGAGCGGCAGCCGGGACGTGGCAACCTTGTCGACGCCGTACATGTCGGCCAGCGCCTGCCGCCCCGGCGCGAGCACCGCGATCAGCTTCGCGACGTCCATCGACGAACCGCCGCCGAGGCCGAGCACGATCTCGGCATCGGCCGCCACCGCCCGCGCGGTCGCCTCGAGCACGACGTGCTCGGGCGGATCGGCGATCACGTCGTCGATCACGGTCACCTGCCAGCCGTGCGCGGCGAGGCTCTCCAGCGCGGGCGCGAGCACGCCGCTGCGATGCAGGAACGCGTCGGTGACGACGCACAGCCGCGCGAGCGCCGGAAAGCGTTCGCGCAACAGCGCGCCGAGCCGGCGCGCGGAGCCGAATTCGACGATCTGCGTCGGCACGGTACGGAATTGAAACGGGTTCATCGGGTGCCTCCCGGTGGCGTCGCCGTGCCGGTGTCCGGCTGCACCATGTACTGCGTCACGTCGCGGCGATCGAGCAACGGAATGATCGCGCCGACACCGAGCCGCTGGAAATGCGGCGTTTCCCGATGCACGTCGAGGCCGTCGGCATCGCGGTAACGCTCGAGGATCACGATGTGGTCGGAATCGACCGGCGAGCGGAAGTACGCATAGTCGAGGTTCTTCGGCTCGGCCCGCGTGGCCGGCGCGAGTTCCGCTAGCAATTCGATTACGCGGTCGCCGTTGCCGGGTTTCGCGAAGAAATGGGCGATGACCT
Organism: Burkholderia sp. BCC1998; assembly: GCF_905339875.1. NCBI lineage: Bacteria > Pseudomonadati > Pseudomonadota > Betaproteobacteria > Burkholderiales > Burkholderiaceae > Burkholderia > Burkholderia sp. BCC1998. The sequence goes on along the minus strand of NZ_CAJPHE010000005.1, from coordinate 359,722 downwards.
GCAGGTAAGGTTCGTTCATGCTGCGCTCCGTATTCGCCAGCGGCCCGTCATGACGGGTCGTCATTCGACCATGCGCGGTCGCTCGTCGAAGGCGGCGGTCGGCGGCCCGACACGGTGCCGACGCCTCGTCGTCGCATTGTATTGAATCGGTGCCGCTTGCGCCGCGCACGCGCCATGCATGCGACGGCACGCTTCGCGCGAAGGGTTCACGGCAGGGCCGTCGAATGCCCGCGCGTCACACCAGCCGGCCGCCCCCGTCGACATGCAGGATTTCGGCATTCACGAAGCCGTCGCCCAGCAGGAACGCGATCGCTCCGCCGACTTCGTCGGCGCGACCGACGCGTCCGCCGGGCAGCGCCGCCGCCGCTTGGCCGAGCATCGCGTCGCGCGCTTCCGGGCCGAATGCGTCGTACAGCGGCGTGTCGACGAAACCGGGCGCGACGACGTTCACGCGAATCGGCTCGAGCTCCAGCGCAAGCGACTGCGCCAGTGCTTCGACGCCGCGCACGGCGGCCGCGATGACCGACGTGCCTTGCCCGGACGGACGGTCCGCCAGCTGTCCGCCGGTGAGCACGATCGAGCCGGTCGCGGGCATCAGCGGCAACGCGGCGCGGATCGCATGGACCGGCCCGGCGATACGCTCCTGCAGCGCGGCGAGCAGAATTCCGAATTCCGGCTATTGCATCGCCCCCGGGCGGCGCCGGTGGGCCCTTCGGCTAAAATGCCGCACTTTCCACCTTGTCCGGCCCGCTCGCCATGCAACCCGCTTCCCCCGCCCGCTCCACTGCCCACGGCGCCGACGATGCAGACCTGTCGCACGATCTCGTCTACGGTCCCGACGACCGGCCCGCGCCGATGGTCGCCTTCGTCGCCGCGCTGCAGCACCTGCTAGCGATCATCGTGCCGATCGTCACGCCCGGTCTGCTGATCTGCCAGGCGCTCGGCGTATCGAGCCGGGATACGACCCTTATCGTGTCGATGTCGCTGGTGATTTCCGGCATCGCGACCTTCGTGCAGTGCAAGCGCTTCGGCCCGCTCGGCGCCGGCCTGCTGATCGTGCAGGGCACCAGCTTCAACTTCGTCGGCCCGCTGATCGCCGGCGGCAGCGTGATGGTCAAGCAAGGCACGCCGGTCGAGACCGTGATGGCCGCGATCTTCGGCGTCGTGATCGCCGGTTCGTTCGTCGAGATGGGCGTGTCGCGCATCCTGCCGTTCGTGAAGCGCCTGATCACGCCGCTCGTCACCGGCATCGTCGTGCTGCTGATCGGCCTCACGCTGATCAAGGTCGGCCTCATCAGCATGGGCGGCGGCTACGGCGCGATGGCCAACGGCACGTTCGCGAGCGCCCAGAACCTGACGCTGTCGTGCCTCGTGCTCGGCACCATCATCCTGCTGAACCGCGTGCCGATCGTGTGGGTGCGCAGCACCGCACTCGTGATCGCGCTCGTGATCGGCTATGCCGCGGCCGCCGTGCTCGGCCGCCTCGACTTCACCGGCGTGCACCAGGCCGCGCTGTTCCAGGTCCCGACGCCGCTGCATTTCGGCATCGGCTTTTCATGGTCGCTGTTCGTGCCGATGCTGATCATCTACCTCGTCACGTCGCTCGAAGCGATCGGCGACGTCACCGCCACCAGCAAGATCTCGAAGGAGCCGGTCGAAGGGCCGGTGTGGATGCAGCGGATCAAGGGCGGCGTGCTCGTGAACGGCGCGAACTCGCTGCTGGCCGGCGTGTTCAACACGTTCCCGAGCTCCGTGTTCGCGCAGAACAACGGCGTGATCCAGATCACCGGCGTCGCGAGCCGCTACGTCGGCATCTGGATCGCGGGCATGCTCGTGGTGCTCGGCCTGTTCCCGGTCGTCGCGGGCGCGCTGCAGGCCGTGCCGGAGCCCGTGCTCGGCGGTGCGGCAATGGTGATGTTCGGCGCGGTGGCCGCGTCGGGCATCAACATCCTGTCCGGCGTCCAGCTCGATCGCCGCGCGCTGCTGATCATCGCGGTGTCGCTCGCGCTCGGCCTCGGCGTGTCGCAAGTGCCGGACATTCTGAACAGCCTGCCGCATGCACTGAAGAACGTGCTGGAGTCGGGTGTCGCGACGGGCGGCATCTGCGCGCTCGTGATGAACTGGTTCTTGCCGGAACAGAAGTAACGCTACGGACTCCATGACGACGCGGCCCGGCCGACAGGCCGCGTCGCGCTCGACGAGCCCGGCTTGGCCGGGCGCCCGAGTCTCGCTAGAATCCGTTCATGCCTCAAGCCCCCATCTCCACGAATGCGCCGGAAGCCAGTGCGGTTCCCGTCAAGGAACGCGCGACCGTCGTCTGCTACCGCGAACGGCAGGTCCTGCTCGTCGCGCGCGCATCGTCGCGCTGGGCGCTGCCCGGCGGCACGATCAAGCGCGGCGAAACACCGCTCGAAGCCGCGCATCGGGAGCTGCAGGAAGAGACCGGCATCACCGGCCAGGACCTCGTCTATTCGATGCAGTTCACGGGGCTCGCGAAGGTGCATCACGTGTTCTTCGCCGAAGTCGGCCCGGAGCACACGGCCCAGGCGAGCAACGAGATCGAGAAGTGCAAGTGGTTTCGCATCGACAACGTCGACGAACTGCGCGCGAGCATCCCGACGAAACGCATCGTCGAGCTCGTCTACGAGCACGAAATCCTCGAGTAGGTAGACACCCCACCCCCGCCGGCTCGCGCGAGCCGATATGATGCGCCCACGGTCCATCACCGCGTTCCCTTCCGAGCGAGCTGCAGATGAACAGTGCGTACACCTACCGCGGATACACAATCGATATCCGCTGCGAATTCCGGCTCGACGAATCGCGCGACCACGCGCCGCCCGCCCCGCTGCGGTTCGGGTTCGTCGCGGTCGTGCAGGTGCGCTCGGCCGGCAGCGCGCCGCGCCTGCTCGGACCGATTCGCCTCGCCGACGACGGCGGCCACCTGTTCCGCAACACCCGCAATGCGTTGCGCGCAGGCCGCGCGGCCGGCGAAATCCTCGTCGACGATCTGCTGGTCGATACGGGCCAGGCAAAAGGACGCGCGCATTCCTGAGCCGTCGATCGGCCCGGCATCATCTTTGCGGCGTTTGGCGGAACGCGCGTGTGCCAGCGCTCAGTGCAGGCGCTTTCGTCGTAGTTCGTGCGTGGAATAGACGACGAGGAAGATTCCCAGCATCGCGACGCCGGACGCCAGGAAGTCGTTTGCGGTTCCCGTGCTGTTCAGCGATTTCGGGAAGATGCCGAGACTCAGTCCTGCGGCAGCCAGAAACACGCCTGCCGCCACACCCCACACCGGTCCGGTGGTCTTTTCGATTGTGTTTTTCATACAGCACCCGTCTACAGTCTTTGCCTGAATGGCGGCGGCGCATGGCGCTCGCATCTACCATTCGTGATTCGACTATAGCGGCGAAATAATCAGGGCGGATTTAGTGCTTTCACCGATCAAGTTTTTGCCGATCGCGAACATGCCGTGTCCCGGCGACTCATGCCCTGCTCGATCGATCCGGACAGGATTCCTTCGCTGTGGGCCTTATTGCCTGCCATTGCGTCGCGAATATCGATCGACGGGCAGCGGTTCTTACGCTCCGACGCAGGATTTACGGTTCGTTTCAAAGCTGCTCATACTGTGGGCGTTCCCCGCGGCTATGCTTCGTTGCACGCACAATAACCTCGAAGGGGGACAAAACAATGAACAACACATTCTGGAAGGCCGCACTATGCGCGGCAGCGGTGCCGTTCGCACTCGCAGGATGCGGCGGCGGCGACGATGGCGGCAGCGCGCAAACCGGCACGCTGCATGTCGCGATGACCGATGCACCGTCATGCGGCTTCGATCACGTATTCGTGACCGTTTCTCAGGTCCGCGTCAATGCGAATGGGAATGCTTCCGATAACGACGCCGGCTGGTCGACCATCACGCTGGCGACACCGCAGAAGATCGACCTGCTGTCGCTGACCAACGGCGTGCTCGCCGATATCGGCCAGACCGCCTTGCCGGCCGGCCAGTATCAGCAGATCCGCCTCGTTCTCGCGCCGAACCAGGGCAACACCCTCGCGAACTCGGTCGTCCCGACGGGCGGCACGGAACAGGCGCTCGCGACGCCGAGCGCGACGCAAAGCGGTTACAAGATCATCCAGCCTTTCACGGTCCAGCCGAACACGCTCGTCGACCTCGTGCTCGACTTCAACGCGTGCAAGTCGATCGTCCAGCGCGGCAACGGCACGTATGCGCTGAAGCCGGTCGTCACCGCGATCCCGACCGTCGTGAGCGGCGCGATCTCCGGCTATGTCGCCTCGGCCGAAGCCGGCGCGACCGTGTATGCGGAACAAGGCGGCAAGGTGGTCCGCGGCACGGTTGCCGACAACACCGGGAAATTCGTGCTGTCGCCGCTGATCCAGAGCTCGACGCAAGGCAACTACGACGTCGTGATCGTGCAGAACGACTTCGCGTCCGGCATCGTCCGCTCGGTCCCGGTCGTGGTGAACACGACCACGGCCGTGTCGGCGTCGACTGCCCCGATCACGCTGCCGGCATCGACGATGAGCACGGTCGGCGGCACGGTGACGGCAAGCGCCAACGCGTTCGTGCGCGCGTTGCAGACCGTCGATGCGAACGCGTACGAGATCACGTCGATCAACGCGAATCTGGATACGGGTACGTATGCGCTCAACGTGCCCACGGCCGCGCCGATCGTCGGCACGTACTCGGGCTCGCTGCCGGTCGCGCTGGCCGCATCGCCGACCGCCGCGGCACAATACACGATCGAAGCGGACGCAGCGTCGGGCGCAACGCAATCGACGAACGTCAACGCGACGACCAGTCAGTCGAACGTCAATTTCAGCTTCTGACGCATCGGCAGCATCATCGAAAGGGCCTCACAGCCCTTTCCTCAATAAACGGGAGAACGAAGTGAAGAAAGGGGTTATCGCATTGCTCGCCGCGGCGAGCGTGGTCGGCGCGCTCAGCGGGTGCGTCGCATACGTGCCGGGTCCGCCGGTCGTCGTGGCACCGCAGGGCGGGCCGGGGAACGGGTTCTGCCCGCCCGGACAGGCGAAGAAAGGCAATTGCTGATTGCACGAGGCCCGCGTATTTTGCGGGCCTTTTTCATGGTTGGTCGTCATGGTGGTCGCTGCATGACGGGCATGGCGGCGGAATGGCGGAAGGCAGCCAACTACAACCATCGCTCGCGGAGACCCGCCAGGTAAGACTCCCTCAATCGCAGATGGCGCCCTACCCACGATCCTACCCATATTTAGCCGGGCCGCAATCGAATAACGGCCGCAATGTCTTGATCACAAAGGGGCACCGGGCAGATTCCCGACAAGATACCCGCAAAGTTGCGCTTCGGCACCCGGACCGAACAACTCAAAGCCGATGCGAGGTAGCACCGATGCGCGGGCGACCACCTTACGACAGGAAACCGAGTTGACGTTGCCCACGAAATCGTCAATACAATCACGCCAGAGTTGGAGTCTTTCGAGTAAGACTGGGGCAGCTTTCAGGCCAACCAGTAACTGCACACTTAGACGACTGCCATTGATTCGGTCATGTTCTGCTTCATGTAATCGAGGAAGCGCTTCTGGAACAGCATCGTGTGCTCGTGTGCGGCACGCTCGGCCGCGTCCGCATCGCGCCGCACGATCGCGTCGATCAGTTCGTCGTGGTCGCGGCCGAGCTTCGCGGCCGTCGGCGAACTCACGGTGAAGTCGAAATGCAGATGGAGCAGGCGCTGCCCTTCGCCGAGCAGCCGTTCGTAGTAGCCGACGAAGTACGGGTTGTTCGCCGCGTGCGCGATCGCCATGTGCAGCGCCTTGTTGGTCTCCGACATCGCCTGGAAGTCGCCGCTCGCGACGGCTTCCATGTAGACGTCGTCGGCCTTGCGGATCTTCGCGAGGTCGGCTTCGGAGCGCTGCGTGGCCGCGAGCCGCGTGACCGCGCGCTGGATCAGGTCGAGTGCCGAGATGTATTTCGGGAATTCCTCGATCTCGAACGGTGTGACGAGCGTCGTGCGGTTCGGCAGGATCGTGACGAGCCCTTCGCTGCTCAGCCGCGCGATGGCGTCGCGCACCGGCGAGCGCGACAGCCCGAACTGCGCAGCCAGCGAGATTTCGTCGAGCTGCACGCCGGGTTTCAGCTTGAGCGTCAGGATCTGCTTGCGCAATTCCTCATACACATACCGCCCGCCGTGCCGGCGGCCGCCACCTTCGGTTTCAACGGCCTCTTTGCTCATCTCGCTACCCTTCCTGTAATCGGCCCGGGTCGCCGGGCGCGCTCTGGAGTTTAGCATCGCGTCCTCACGTGCCCGATGCGGCCGACGGCCCGAATCCGTCGCCCCACGTATCGCTGAGCATGAATCCGGCCGCCAGCGGATCGTTGGGATCAACGCCGAGCTGCTGGAACCCGAACACCCACGCGCGCCCGGTGACGCGCGGCAGCACGGCCGGTCGCCCGCCCACGTCGGTCGTGCCGAGCAGCTCAACGCGGAATTCGCCGCCGATCGTCGAGCGCGACGTGAGGCGGTCGCCGACCTGCACGCGTCCGCGCGCGGCAAGCGTCGCGAGGTTGGCCGAGCTGCCGGTCCCGCACGGCGAGCGGTCGACCCGGCCGGGCGGCAGCGTCGTGCAGGTCTGGTACAGCGTGTCGTCGACGCGGTGGCGGAACATCACGTACGCGACTTCGTCGATCTCCGGGTACAGCGGATGCTGCACGGCCACCTGCCGGTTGACGATCTCCTTGAGCCGCACGCCGTGCGTCGCGAGCTGGCGCGCGTTGTCCGGCGCGATGTCGAGCCCGATCTGGCCGACGTCGACGAGCGCGTAGTACACGCCGCCGAATGCGATGTCGACCTTGATCGTGCCGAACTCCGGCGTGTGCACGTCGACGTCGAGGTGTTCGACGAACGCCGGCACCATGTCGAGCGACACGCCGACGCAGCGGCCGTCGCCGCATGCGGCCCGCGCGGTGACGAGCCCGGCTGGTGTGTCGAGCACGACGGTGGTCTCGGGTTCCTGCATCGGCACCATCCCGAGTTCGAGCAGCGCGGTCACGACGCAGATGCAGTTGCTGCCGGACATCGGATGCGCCTTGTCGGCCTGCAGCACGATGAAGCCGGCGTGCGCGTCGGGCCGCGTCGGCGGCAGCAGCAGGTTGACCGACATCTGCAGGCAGCCGCGCGGTTCGAGCACGACGAGGCGCCGCAAGCTGTCGTCGGTTTCGTTGATGTAGTTCATCTTGTCGAGCATGGTCTTGCCCGGCACGTCGAGGACGCCGCCGGTGATGACCTTGCCGATCTCGCCCTCGCAATGCACGTCGACGAGCTGCAGCGTTTTGTTCCAGCGCATGATCGATTCACCTTCCTACTTGATGTACCAGCCCCACGGCTTGTCGCTGTCGTAGCGCGTGATCTGCTTGATCTCGAGGTAGTTGTTCAGGCCCCACTCGCCGAGCTCGCGCCCGATCCCGCTTTGCTTGTAGCCGCCCCACGGCGCTTCCGTGAACGTCGGCTGCGAGCAGTTGATCCACACGATGCCCGCGCGCAGTGCGCGTGCCACGCGCTCGCAGCGCGGCAGGTCGGCCGACATGACCGCCGCGGCAAGCCCGAAGCGCGAATCGTTGGCCGAGCGAACCGCTTCGTCTTCCGTATCGAACGGCCGCACGCAGACGACCGGCCCGAAAATTTCCTCGCGCCAGATCCAGCTGTCTTCCGGCACGTCGGCGAACACGGCCGGCTCGATGAAGTAGCCGCGTTCGAGATGCGTGGGCCGCCGGCCGCCCGTCACGAGTCGCGCGCCTTCGTCGCGGCCCCGCGCGATGGCTTCCCGCACCTTGTCGTACTGACCGCGGCTCACGAGCGGGCCGAGCAGCACGCCGTCGTCGCGACCGTTGCCGATGGTGATTTTGCGCGCTTCCTGCGCGAGCCGCTCGACGAGCGGCGCGTACAACGAACGCTCGACGAGCACGCGCGAGGTTGCCGAGCACACTTCGCCCTGGTTCCAGAAGATGCCGAACAGGATCCATTCGACCGCGGCTTCGAGATCGCTGTCGCCGAACACGATGAACGGCGACTTGCCGCCGAGTTCGAGGCTCACGTTCTTGATGTCGCGTGCGGCGGCCTGCATGATCCGGCTGCCGGTCGGCACGCTGCCGGTGAACGCGAGCTTGTCGATGCCCGGATGTTCGGCGAGCGGCGCGCCGGCGTCCGCGCCGAGCCCCGTCACGACGTTCAGAACGCCGGCCGGCAGCCCGGCCGCGTCGGCGATGCCGGCCAGTTCGAGCGCGGTGAGCGGCGTCAGTTCGGATGGCTTCAGCACCATCGTGCAGCCGGCCGCGAGCGCGGGCGCGACCTTCCACGCGGCCATCAGCAGCGGAAAATTCCACGGGATGATTGCGCCGGCGACGCCGATCGGCTCCTTGCGGACGACCGTGCTGAAGCGTTCGTCCGCGAGCGGCACCGGCGTTTCGGCGTTGCCGTCGAGTTGTTCGGCGAGCCCGGCATAGAAGTCGAAGCAGCCGGCGGCGTCGCCGAGATCCCACAGCGCTTCGGGCAGCGGCTTGCCGTTGTCGCGCACTTCGAGTTCGGCGAGTTCGGGCAGGCGGTCGCGGATGCGTTGCGCGATCGCGCGCAGCACGGCGGCGCGCTGCGCGCCGGTCATGCGCGGCCACGGGCCTTCGTCGAACGCGCGGCGCGCGGCGTTGACCGCCGCGTCGATGTCGTCCGCGGTCGCGGCGGCCACTTTGGCGATCACGGTTTCGTTGGACGGATCGAGCGTGTCGAAGGTACGGCCCTGAATGGGCGCCACCCAGCGGCCGTCGATGAAAAGTCGTTCGTAGGAGTGCATGAGCATGAAAGGTCTCGAATGTCAGGCGAAGCGATAAGCGCTGAACGGCGCGAGGTCCTGCCGCGTCGGGCAGCCGGCGACGAGGTCGCCGACGAGGCGCCCGGTCGTCGCGCCGAGCGTGAGGCCGAGCTGGCCGTGGCCGAACGCCATGATCGCGTTCGGCAGCCGCTTCGAGCGGTCGATCACCGGCTTCGTGTCGGGCAGGAACGGCCGATAGCCGACGCCGTATTCGACGCGCGAAGTCTGTAGCGCCGGCAGGATGCGTCGGGCCTTCTCCAGGATGATGTCCGCGCGCCGGAAGTTCGGCGCCGCATTGCGGCCCGCGAACTCGATGGTGCCGCCGATCTGCAGCCCGCGCGTCATCGGGCTGAAGCAGAAGCCGCCGTCCGCATAGATCACGGAGTGGCGAAACTCGACACCCGGGTCGGTCACCAGCGCCTGGTAGCCGGCGATCCCTTCGAGCGGCACGCGCACGCCGAGCTGGCTGAAGAATTGCCGCGAACCGGTGCCGGCCGCGACGATCACGTGATCGGCCGCGATGTGCTCGCCATCGGCAAGCGTCACGCCGGTCGCGCGTCCGTTCGCCTCATCGATGCGCGCCGCATTCGCGCGGATGCGGCGTCCGCCCTGCGCTTCGAAGCTGGCCGTCAGCGCCGTGATGAAGCCTTCGGTATCGTTGACCGCGCGCCAGTCGGGAAACAGCAGCCCGTGCTTGAACCGGCCGGCGAGCGCCGGTTCGAGATCGCCGATCTCGGCGGCGTTCAGCCGCTGCGATGCGAAGCCGAGCGATTGCCGCAGCTCGAGATGCGGCTGTTCGTGCGCGATGCCGGCCGGATCGTCGAAGACTTCGAGCACCGGGCGCTGGCCCAGCAGCGCGCGATCGCCGCACGCATCGAGCAGCGGCGCGTAATCGGAATAGACGTCGTGCGTCAGCGTCGCCATCGCCTGCGCGATCGACACGATCTTCGCGTGACGGGCCGACGCGACGAACCGGAAGAACCACGGCAGGATGCCCGGCAGCGCGCCGGGCCGCAACGCGAGCGGCCCTTTCTGGTCCATCAGCCAGCGCGGCACCTTCATCAGGATGCCGGGCTTCGACAGCGGAATGACCTCGCTGACCGCCATCTGTCCGCAGCTCCATTTCGCGGTGCTGTCGCCGGGCGCGGCCGGATCGATCAGCGTGACCGCACGGCCGTCGCGCTGCAGATAGAGCGCGCAGCACACGCCGACGATCCCGCCGCCGATCACGACGGCCGTTTCCTCGCGTGCGGTGCCGGGGGCGGCGGGCGCGTGTTGTCGCGGAATCGCGTTCAATTGACGAACTCCTGCAGGCTGAAGCCGTGCGCATACGGCTGGGACGGATCGACGCGATACTGCGCGCGGCCCGTGACCCACGCGCGCCCTTCGATGCTCGGGCGCACGGCGTCGAGCCCGCTGTTCAGGCGCGTGACCGATTCCACGCGGCCGATGAAGCGGCTGCCGATCAGGCTCTCGTGGCAATACGCGTCGCCGGCTGCGAGCCAGCCGCGTGCGAAGCGCTGCGCGACGCGCGCGGAGCTGCCGGTGCCGCACGGCGAGCGATCGACGAGACTGTCGCCGGCGATCACCACCGCGCGCCCGTGCGCATCGTCGGCGATCGGCTTGCCCGTCCACATGCAGTGATGCACGCCGCGAATCGCAGGATCATCGGGATGCACGACGTCGAGCGCTGCGTTGACCGCGCGCTGCACGTCGCGGCCCCACGTCAGCAGCTCGTCCGGCGTGAAATGCTCACAGCCGGGGAAATTCGGCTGAACCTCGACGATCGGATAGAAGTTGCCGCCGTACGCGATGTCGACGGCCAGCGTGCCGAGCGCGGGAATGTCGATCTCGACGTCGCGCGCGAGCAGGAAGCTCGGCACGTTGGTGAAGCGCACCGACGTCACGCGCCCGCCGTCCATCTCGTAGCGCGCGACGATCTGCCCGGCCGGCACGTCGACCGTCACCGTGCCCGGCCGCTTCGGCACGACGAGCCGCTCCTCGATCGCGAACGCGATCGAGCCGATCGTCGCGTGGCCGCACATCGGCAGGCAGCCTGAAGTCTCGATGAACAGCAGGCTGAAATCGGCGTCGTCGGTGACGGGCGGATAGAAGATCGTGCCCGACATGTGCGCAAGCTCCACGGGCCCTGCATCACCACCCTTCACAGGCGTTATCCCGCGAAGGTATGCGACCAATGCGCTGATGTCGTTTGGCGTCAAATGTTGAAGGCTATGCTCGACAACCTCCGCCATCGGGCCCGCCGCGGAACTGCGGCCAGGTGCGTGCCCCGTCGAAAGATAGCCGGCAATCTGCTCGTCCCGCCACGCGCCAATACCGTAAAGATCGTCCTGCGTCGTGTTATACGCCTTCCAACCATCGATGTCGGCACCCGACAGGTACGCACGAGATTGCATTGCAAACCCGGCATTTCGTGGTGTGTGGCATTCGCCGCAGTGCCCGAGCGGGCCTGCCAGATACGCGCCGCGATTCCACTCCACGCTTTTCCCGGGATCGGGCCTGAATCGCTGCTCGTGAAAGAAGATCGCGTTCCAGAGCGCCATGCCCCAACGCTGGTTGAACGGAAACTCGAGCGTGTTGACCGGCGCGACCTGTCGCACTGGTGCCTGGGAAAGCAGATACGTTTTGATATCCAACACGTCTTCGCGGCTCATTGCCGTATATGACGTATAAGGCATCGCGGGATACAAGTGCCCGGCCCGACCCACGCCCTGGCGCACAGCCCTGACGAACTCATCGTCAGTCCAGCCGCCTATCCCGGTTTCCTTGTCGGGCGTGAGGTTGGTGGAGTAGATCTTTCCGAACGGCAAATCGAACGCGCGGCCGCCCGTAAATGGCTTGCTACCCGGAGCCGTATGACATGCGATGCAATCCGCCGCCGTCGCGAGGTAGCCGCCGCGTGCCACGCCTGCCGGCAGATCCGCCGGCACGCCCGCGAAAGGCGGCGCCGGTTCCGGTCCGGACGGTCGAAGCGCGCTGTATGCGAGCCATCCTGCAATGGCGAGAACGGCCGCCAGACCGACGCAAGCCATCCAGCGGAGGATCTTCATGGTATCAATTCGTCTCAATTGCATATTCCTGCTCAAGATGCGAGCACGTCGTCACGCAAAGGCAATGCGCGAATCCGCCGGCCCGTGATGGCAGCAAGAGCATTCGCCACGGCCGGCGCAGGGAGCGGCGTGCCAGGCTCGCCAATGCCCGTAGGCGCGGCGGTCGAAGGCACCATGTACACCTCTACACGCGGCATCGCATTCATTCGCAGAATCGGATAGTCGTGAAAATTGCTTTCCTGGACTTGTCCCTGCTTGAACGTTATGGCTTGATGCAGGAACGAAAGGCCGAGCGCGGCTGCGCCCTCGATCTGGGAGGCGACGATGTCAGGGTTAATAACCGTGCCGCAATCGACTGCACATACGATCCGGTCCACGGAGTAGGAGCCGTCGCGATGTAGCGTGACTTCCGCTACGTGCGCGACGTGCGTACCGAACGATTCGTGGACAGCAATTCCTCTCGCGCGTCGATCGCCGGGTTTTGAGGCAGGCAGCGGCCTGCCCCATCCCGCCTTTTCGACGGCGAGATCGAGCACACCGAGGTCGCGTGGGCTTGACTGCAACAGCTGCCGTCGAAACGCATAGGGATCTTTCCCGGCCGCCGCGGCCAGTTCATCGATCATCGTCTCCACAACAAACGCGGTGTGTGTATGACCCACCGAGCGAAGCCATGCCACGGGTATCGCGAACGCGTTGTAGCTATGTTGTTCCACCCGGAAATTCGGAATGGCATAGCCCGTGTCGGCCACCCCTTCCACGAGGTTATGGTCCACCGCCTTGGGATCGGACGACGGAAAAAAGCTCTGCCCGACGACACGATGGTGCCAGGACGCCAGCTGCCCCGAAGCATCGACGACCGCACGCACACGATGCACAGTAAGCGGACGATATTGAACGCCACGCATGTCGTCTTCGCGCATCCACACCATTTTGATCGGCACGTCGATGCCCGCTTTACGTGCGGCAATCGCAATGCGAACGGCTTCGCGGACAAAATCCGATCTCGGATTGGCGCGCCGGCCGAAACTCCCCCCTGCGTAGAGCTGATGCAGCTGAACCTGGTTCAATGCGAAGCCGAGTTCCTTCGCGGCTGCGGTGCTATCGCCCGTGTGCCATTGCTCGCCGTTCCAAATTTCGCAGCGGTCTTTGGTCAAATGCACGACGCAGTTCAGTGGTTCCATCGGCGCATGTGCCAAATACGGCTGCTCATAGACTGCGTCGATCACCTTGGCACCGGTGGGCGTGCCGTCGAGCACCTTGCCGCGCTCCTTCGCCACCACGCCCGGCATACCGGCCAGTTCGCGAAACTTCGCGACGATAGTGGAAGAGTCCGCAGTCAGCGCGCCCCGCTCGTCCCACTCGATTCTCAGCGCGTCCCTTCCCCGACGGGCCGCCCACGTGTTGCGGGCCAGCACCGCCACACCACCCTGAATCTCGTTGTCGCCGGGAACCTGCACCACCTCGACCACACCGGGGATAGACCGCGCCTTAGCGCTATCGACACGGCGCACCTTCGCCCACAGCTTCGGAGGATGCGCGATCGCGGCGACGAGCATGCCGGGAAGTCGGATGTCCTGCGTGTATATCGCACTACCGTTGACCTTGGCGGGAATGTCCACGCGACGCGTACCGTTCTTGCCGATGAACCGGAACTGGGCTCGGTCTTTGAGCACGACCTCCTTGGGAATGGGTTCTGCGGCGGCAGCGGCCACCAGGCTACCGTACGTTGCCCGGCGTCCCGAGCGCGCGTGGACAACGACGCCGCTCTCTACCACGAGTTCGCCCTGAGGCACGCCGAACCGTTTGGCCGCAGCAGCCACAAACATGGTCCGGGCGGTGGCCGCCGCGTGCCTCATTTGAACCCAGGCTCCCGCCATCGCCGTGCTGCCGCCGGTCGCCTGCACCTTGAATCCTCGCGCGGCGAGGACAGGATTGATGTAATGCTCCAGATCGGCCGGAGACCCCGTAACGGTGATCTCGCTCAAGCTCACGTCGAGTTCATCGGCGGCGAGAGTAGCCAGCCCCGTAAACGTCCCTTGGCCCATTTCGAGGTAACTCGAGATCACGGTCACCTTGCCGTCCTCGGCAACGCGGATGAAGGCATTCGGCTCGAAAGTCAACGGTGCCGCCGACTTTCCGACTACGGCCGCCGCACGGGCTACGCCTCCGTGGACGCTGAGCGCAAGCGTGAACGCTGCCATGCTCCCGAGAAAGTTGCGGCGAGACATTGCGATGGAAGGACTGTCGCTCACACTCGACTCTGCGCCTTCGTTCGGAACACCGGAGTGGTTCGTCATGGATTGCATCCTGTTTTTCGTCACGAGCGTCGTGATGGCCAAGGTTTCCGGCCGGCGTTACGCTCGCGCTGCGAGCACATTCGCGGCCTTGTGTATGGCAGCGCGAATCCGGACATAGGTGCCGCATCGGCACACGTTTCCGCTCATTGCTGCATCGATATCGTCGTCGGTCGGGCGAGGCTTCGTGGAAAGCAATGCGATCGCCGACATGATCTGCCCGGACTGGCAATAGCCGCATTGAGGCACCTGGTGCTCGATCCAGGCGGCCTGCAGCGCTTGGCCGATGCGCAATTGCTCGGCGGCTTCGATCGTCGTTACCTTGCGACCTGCGACATTCGCAAGCGGCGTCAGACACGATCGAACCGGACTACCATCGACCAGTACGGTGCACGCGCCACACAGCGCCATGCCACAACCGAACTTCGTCCCCGTCAGCCCGAGTTCATCACGCAAATACCAAAGCACAGGCATACTCGGATCGCCCTCGAACGAGCGATTCTCATCATTGACAGTAAGCTTTACCATGACGCCGTCCGTATCTGAGATTTACGCAAGTCGCGATGTTACGGTTACGCGGCCTGCGCAGAACCTCGAATTGTTGAATGTGGGCATGAACAGGATTGATTAATCCGCCCCGGGCCAAGCACGCAGTGATGCGCGGTGTTCGCGCATGCCCGGAACGCTTCGACATGGAGCACCTCAGACTTCAACGCTCCGGCAATGCCACATCGTCGAGCCACGATCATGAGCGTTGAGCGGTGCCACACTGGCTGCGTTGCAGCTGACACTGCTGCGCAGCAACCAGTACTTCGGGCAATTTCGAACCTTTGCTGAGCGACGCACCTACAAAATCGAGCGTACGTGCGCCCAGAACTTTGTCAGTCGAGCTTTTCCGTCTTCTTCAGGCGTGCGCCATTACCAATGAGCAACGCTGACAGAAGGAGCAACACCACCCCGCCCACCAAAGGAGCGAACACGCTGATGTGGTCCAGGAGTGCTCCCCCGAGCGCTCCGCCCAGCATGATCGCCAACTGGATCGATCCGACCATCAAGCCGCCACCGCTTTCGGGCTCATCGTCGATTTCCTTCGCCAGCCAGGTGGACCAGGTTACGGGGATCGCCGCATTCACGGCGCCCCATCCGATCATCATCATCGCCGCGCCCACGAACAGGTGTCCGAACTGCACCAGCCCCAGCGTCGCGGCGGCCAGCGCGATCGGCAACCAGCGCAACAGAGGGTAAACATGGTTGCGATGCAGCATCGTGCCCGCGAAGTGAGTGCCGGCAAAACCGGCCATACCCAATCCGAGCAGCAGCATCGACAGTTGATTGGCGTCGGCTCCGGTTACCGTTTCCAGAAACGGGCGGAAGTAGGTGAACGTTCCGTAGGAGCCCGCGAAGGTAAGCATGACCGCGACCATTCCGACTGCAACATTGCGACGCTTCAGCAGCCCGAACAACCTGGTGACGGGAATCGCCGCTCGTGGAGGCATGCTCGGCAGGCTTACCGCTTGCCATAGCAGATTCACCAGTACCAGTGGCACCAGCGCAGCAAAAACGAACCTCCAACCCAGATGGCCACCGACGTACGCGCCGATCGGAGCAGCGAAGGCTGTTGCGATCGCATTCCCCATGTAGATCATTCCAAGCGCCTTGGGTACGCGCTGCACCGGCACCAATTGAATCACCGTCGCGGTGGACAGCGACCAGAAACCTCCGACGGCGAGCCCCAGGAATCCCCGTGCGATCATCAGCACAGCGAAGTTTGGCGCCACGGCGATCAGCACGAGCGATATCAGCATCAGCACCGTCATGCTCATCAACACATGCCGACGATCGAAACGCCCCGCGATCGGCGCGACGAACAAGCTAGCCAGGACGGCGAAGAAACCGGAAACCGAGATTGCCTGACCAGCGAGGCCCTCGGTTGCATCCAGATCATGCGCAATCGGCGTCAGCAAGCTGACGGGCATGAATTCCGAGGCAATCAGCATTGCCACACACAGCGCCATGGCGCCTACCGCACTTCCTATCTGGCGCCTCGAGGAAACGAATGAAGAAGATGAAGGGGTCATGATGTCCGCTCCCAAAATGCAGGACGCAGCAACGCCCGTCCATCCGACGCGCGGATGTAGCATTGGTGCATCTCAACGAAGGTATTGACTGCCGAGGGCTCGACATGCGCGACGGGAATTCATCGCTAGCGGCCCCGGCTTCGGAACCCATAGTAGGGCCGGGAAGCCATCAGTGAATACCCTTAATGCGGAATGGACCGATGAATCAGATTGATAAATGCGACGCCGAGCACGCACTGGATTACTCGACCGCCTCGACGACTCGAGCAGCTACTTCGTGTGCCGAAGTGCGTCGATCAGGACTTGCATCGCACGTGAAACCTCGCGCTGAGTGGAGTAGTAGATGTGATATCCCGGGGACGTGCGCCACCAAGGTTTCAACACCGGCAGCAATCTTCCGGCGGCAAGATGAGGCTGCGCCAAGTCCTCGTGGATGTAAGCCAACCCATAACCAGATAGAGCAGCGTTCAACACCTGATAGATGCCGTTGAATACGAGCCGCCCGTCGGCCCGGACGTTTACTTTTCGCTGGCCTTTACTGAGTTCCCAGGCGTACAGGTTTCCCAGTGTCGGAAGCCGAAGGTTGATGCAATCATGAGAGACCAGATCTTGCGGCTTGGTTGGCATTGCTTGTGACGCGAAGTACGATGGCGCAGCCACGATCGCGAAACGTTGGTCAGGCCCAATACGGACCGCGGAAATATCTTTCGACAGCTCGTCGCCGAGACGCACTCCAAAGTCATACCGGCTCTGGACGATATCTGTCAAAGCATAGTCGGCGTTGAGCTCCAGCTTGATCTGCGGATATGACGCGAGGATCTTCGCAAGTCTCGGCCAGAGCAACGTATCTATCGCGTGCTCTGGCGCTGTGATACGAATCGTTCCCGCTGGAACGTCCCGCATTTCGATGATGCCCTTGAGCTCTGCTTCGATGTCGTTGAACCTCGGTTCGACGACCTGCAGCAACCGCTCTCCAGCCTCCGTCACAGAGACGCTGCGCGTGGTACGTGTAAGCAGACGCACTCCCAACCGCGTCTCCATCCCACGAATCGTGTGGCTGAGCATCGACTGCGAGATACCCAACTGCGCAGCGGCGCGAGTAAAGCTTCGTTCGCGCGCAACCGCGATCAATGCCAGCAGTTCGCTGTAGTTTTCCCGTGACATTTATTGATTCCATGCATAGAGACACGAAGCCTTCTTGCAACCTGGCACAGGCGGACGAGATGTGAAAAAACTCGCACCGCTATGGCTCATGACGCAACGCGGAAACGAGCAGTGCCATGGCTCCCGATAACTGTCGCCGGCTGGGATAGTACAGGTGGAACCCGCCCCAAAACGGACACCAGTCCGTCAAAACGGGGATCAAGTGCCGCGCCTTGATATACGGCTCGGCGAGATCCTCTGGAACATACGCTAGCCCAAGCCCCGCCACTGCGCCGTTCAAACATTCGTAAATGTCGTTACACGCCAACTGACCATCGACGCGAACATTGACAGGTCGTCCACCTTTTTCGAACTCCCAGGCCCAAAATCCGCCGTGCGCCATCAGTCGCAAGTTGACGCAGCTATGGTGTACAAGATCGCCGGGGGTTCGAGGCACCACATGGGTGGAAAAGTACCGTTTCGTTCCGACGACGGTGAAACGAACGTCAGGACCGATTCGAACGGCGATCATATCCTGCGCAATGGATTCGCCGAGCCGGACGCCAGCATCGAACTGCTCAGCCACAAGGTCGACAAAGCGATTGTCGATACACAGCTCGACCTTGATATCAGGATATTTAGGCAGAAACTCTTTCAGCTTGGGAGCGAGAATCGTGCGGCTCGGATAGTCCGGCGCGGTGAGGCGTATGGAGCCCCTCGGGCTGTCGCGGAGATCCGACAGAGCGGACATCTCTGCGTCGATTTCCTTCAAGCGAGGCGCAACGACGTGAAGGAGCCGCTCCCCTACTTCTGTCGGCGTGACGGTGCGCGAATTGCGCGCGAGCAGACGGGCGCCGAGCCGCTCCTCCAGCGCACGAACTGCGTGGCTTACTGCGGATTGGGACACGCCCAACTGCACGGCAGCTCGAGTAAAGTTCTTTGCACGGGCGACGGCGATGAATGCCGTCAGCCCGCCAAAGGAATCGCGCAGTGTACTGTCTTCCATGATCGATGATTCGCCGTCTCGTCATTGACAGCACCATACCACTGCCGTATGCGACGCGCAGCCAATTCCCTGCCCCGGGAGATCATGTTTTGCACACGACCTCTTGCAAGGCGAAATTTCAGCGAAAGCTCAAAATTTTTGCAGTACGTAGTCACTAACCTTTAATGCCTTCGGGTTAGCGAGGGTATCTATCCGCGACGCAAGTGCGTAGATGGTGTTACCGACCTGGGTAACGGAAGTCGGCGCCGACGCCACACTCTTCGCACGACGGACGACCCTGGCGGTTTTCCAGCCGTCAGTCGAAACCAGTTCCTTGATCCATTCGTCGCCGCCCCCTCCGGCCGCAATACGTTGCTGAACGATGACAAGATGGCGACGATCCATCAGATGAAAGCCATCGACCCCGATCAATGGTTCGGAAAGTTTGATCTTGTCGACTTGAACGGGATCAGCCGTGCTCACACGAAACAATTCTCCTGTCGTCGTGTTCCCGACGATCAGAAAGCCATCCTTGGCCCACGCGATGCCATTGAGATTGAAGTTCTCCCCCGTGCCAAATGTTTCATTACGGACAAGGATCGATGCCTTGCCATCCGTACCGATGCGGAAAATCATCGGCGCAAAGCTGTCACTGACATAGGCATTCCCGGCATCGTCAACCGAAAGGTCGTTTGCGAAATGTGCGCCTTGGCTCAGACTCGTCAAGTCGTAGTAAGCGCGCAGCGCGCCGGTAGATTCGTCGTATGCTGCGACGCCGGCCAGCTTGCCCTGCGTCGTCGCACTGGAACGTACGCCGAGGCCGGGATCAGCATTGATCACCCACAATGTGTTGTGCGCGTCATCAGCGAGAAGCCCAACAGTCGAAACAAGCCTATTGTCGGAAATGAACGGCGTATATTGTCCATCGACTGCAACCTTTCCCACCGTGCCGTGACGGATGGAACTAACAAAGAAGACCTTTTCCTTTTCTGACCAGCTTGCTGTTTCCGGGTAGAGCTGATCGGCGGCGAAGGTTATCGTTGAAGGTCGCTCTGGCGCATCCGCAACAGCTAGTGTCGAATACCCAAGTATCGCCGAAGCCGCAATCGCAGCCATAAAGGAAGAAAGCGCCACGTCGGTATCCGTTGTATTGATCGTTGATTTATCGAAAGTCGTACCCGTCAACACTGTGCGCTCCAACTCCTAGCTCGGGGTAGAGGGCCGACATCCTTTGCACTGTTGAAACATCCCTTCCCCCTTACCCTGCCGATGAGTTGGAGCGGGCTTCGGTTGGATACCTCCGACGATGAATAGCGCGCAGGTGGAGAGGAGTTCACATCACGTGGGTTGTGAGTGTCTGGCGCTCCACCGCCGTTGACAGACGAAGGCAACGAGCGCCACCGGTACCATGCAGAACAACGTTTCACGCCGACTGATGAATTGTCCGAAATAGCACCCCAACGGAGCGCTGACAACAGTAACCGGAACCGTCCCGCCGATGATGACCCTCAGTACCTTGCTGATACGTTGAAGCCGTGTCTGCCTCGTAGACATTGCAGCCGACGTCATCGAGAAACTGCTAACCAACACGGCCGTTAGCGCGCGCCTGACCAAGTGGATGACCCGATTGGATCGCGCACCTACAGCCACGCCAAAGACGCCTCCCAGCGAGACAATTGGCAGCAACGAAAATTTGCGGTATGTCATATCGTCCAAGGCCGTGACGAATAGGTCACCAAGTACGGCAGAGGTTCCGGATATCGCGATTCCGTAAGTTGCCAGGGCTTCGTTTCCATTAAGCAATCCGGCAAAGCGTGTCAGCAACGTCACGTAGATGTCCAAGGCGGGCTGCGCAGCGACACACAGCGTCACTGCCAAAGCGACGCGCCAATGGCCGGCCTCATGGCGAGGCCAGATCGCCGCCGCCGACACATTGAAAGCCCGACTTGTCATGGGATATACGCTTATGCGAGATTCTTGACGAAGAATGCGTTGAGCTTGTCCCACGGAATCAAGTTCACGCGATCATAAAGATCGACGTGCCCGGCACCCGCAACGTAGTGAAGCTCTTTCGGCTCTGCCGCGCGCTTGTATGCGTCTTCGCTGAACTCCTTGGAGTGCGCCTGATCGCCCGTGATGAACAGCATCGGACGCGGGGAAATCGTCTCGATGTCGTTGAACGGGTAGAAGTTCATCTGCTTGATTTCAGCAGTGATCGGCCGGTTCGTCGTGAGATACAGCGTTGTGCCCTCCGGCACGTAGGCACCGCGAGGAGTGCGGTAGAAGTTGAAGAACTCTCGCTCGATCGGATCGGCGTTGGGTCGCAGCTTTACGAGCATGGTGTCGACATGCTTCACGGGCCCGCCCGCGAACTCGATGTCGCGCTGTTCAGCCGCAGCCAAAATAGCTTTTTTGCGCTCCTCGAGCGATTGGGAGTGGTTCAACCCGTTCCGGTTGACAGAGCCCATGTCGTACATGCTCACGGTTGCGATGGCCTTGATGCGAGGATCAATCTTCGCCGCGTTGACCATGTAACATCCGCTACCGCAAATGCCGAGCCCGCCAATGCGATTGCGATCGACAATCAGCTGCGCACGAAGGAAATCGATAGCGGCCATATAGGCTTCCGTGTACATGTCCGGCGCGACGGCATTGCGCGCGCCTTCACTTTCCCCCCAAAAAGGCAGATCAAGGGACATGGTAACGAAGCCGCGCTCCGCCATCTTCTGAGCGTACAAATTCGCGCTCTGCTCCTTGACGGCACCATTCGGGTGCCCAACGACGATAGCCGGCGACTTCTTGCTCCGATCCAGGTTCTTCGGAACAAAAAGATTTCCGACGATAAACATCTGATACTGATTCTTGAATGTGACCCGCTGGAGAGTCACCTTGTCGCTCTTGTAAAAGTTGTCCGCGCCCGTGGGTGCGCTTTGGACCTGGGGTGCATCAGCCGCAAGGGCCAGCCCGCCCGAGACGGATAGCGCACCAAGCGCCACGGCACCCATGCCGGCGGCCTTCAGGAAGTCGCGACGTTCCGAGTCCATCGGGATAACCTCATCGCCGAGATTGGAATCAGTGTTGGGTGACTTGCTCATTGCTAATGCTCCTGTCGAGATGAAATGGCTGAATCGATTCGTTGAACGCACACCAAAAAAATGCGCAATACACGACTTTTACTGTCACCGATGTCGGAGGCGGAGCGACAAGATCCGGAGGATCAGTCGCAGTTGCTGGATTCGCTGCTGGCCACCCATTGCGACGAGTGCGCGACCGCTACCCGACCAGCAGCGACTTTCGCCGACGCCGCGCGCGCGTCGTCAACCCATGTGGCAGGATTCAGATGTGCAGGGTTAAAGCCAGCGGCTGCGTACTCGATCATTTCCTGACGAACCTGTTCGCGCGTTGGCCCCTTCGTTAGCGATTGAGCAGATGCAAAAATCGGGGCAGCAAGACCAACCGCGATAATGAGGATGTGAAGATTCCGTTTCAACTTAAGTACTCCAGAATGAATGGTGGCGACTTACCCGATTCCCGATCAAGCAGCGACAGAATGTCGACGCGCTTGTGTCGATGACCGCGCACTACGCGCTACTGCGCACAATGCGACCGGCAGCCGGGAACAGCGTCTCCACGCGATATCGATCCTCCTGGAATACTGTGCATTTGGTTTTCGGGGCTCCGCGCACAGCCGCGGCACACCCCTGTTCGTTGCACTTTATCGTTTGTCCATCATCAGGTGGATAGCAAAAATTGCTAAGACCTATTAGCTCCATTCATAAATCAACGACGGGATTCGCGTGCGCGCAAGCCTCCGAGGCGCTCAGGTACAGATGCGAAGCGCGCCGACGAGCGGTCGCGCCGAATGTATGCCGACGTTCGGAAACCTGATCGCTCTGACGTGAAACGACCAATCGCCGATGAGGCAGGTACACGGCAGACGGTTTTGCGCTTCCCGATAGCGGCAATGAGGCGACACCAAGAAGGCTTATGCCACGGAAATGGCCAAGGGCCTATTCAGACCGGACCATCCCCGCAATCAGAATGGACACCAAGCGCCTAGCACTTGCTTCCCAACCAGGCTCTGGACCGTAGCTCGCAATGCCCGCGATCGCGCACAGCAGGTCGAGCGATTCGACCGCCCGGACGATGTCGCCACTCTGGACCGCACGCTCGAGCAGGCGGTCCAATGCCGCCACAAGTACCTCACCGGACAACGCACAGAATTCGTCGCCGCCGCCCGACATGCAACTCAGTACCCCCGCCATGATCTGCATCTACCGCCTCAAGGAAGGCATGATCGTGAGCATGGAGTAGTATGTAGACAGTCACCTGGTGCAGCAGGCGCTGCAGGGTGACTGAATCCTCACGTGAGACGCATGCGATGAGCGAACCCCTTGTCGATCCGCGCGGCATCCTCGCTCTCATGCTGTCAGGTCAGTGGACCGCCGCGCACGACCGGGTACGCGTCACGGGTATGGTCGATCCAGTGCAGTTGCGCCTCGTGCTGCGCTGCCTGATGCCAGCATGGTTGCTCCACCCAGCGGTTCCTGCCGCAATTCGTCGATCCATCAGCCGGCCCGGTCTGGCTTCAGCTGCTTGTGTTGGGCTCGATCCAGAATCTCGTTGGCGTTCTGTCTCTCGGTGGGGTGGCTCTCGCTGCTGGAACTATGGGGCAGTGGCTTCTTCGATGGCCGTGCCTGCAGACCTGGCAGGAGCGCCTCACCGGCGTCGTGATGGTCGCGCTTGGCATTCGTCTGCTGGTGACAAGCGATGCGACAACCTCAGAAAGTAGCGCCGAGGGGGCGGCCTCAGCGGTGGAAGGCTGCCAAGAGATGGCTAGGGGCTAGAGCTGCCCTTCAGAACACTTCAGCCCTGCAAGGAGAACATTCACGAGGCGCTTGGCGCTCTGTTCCCAGGTGGGATCTGGACTATAGCTCGCGATGCCCGCAATAGCGCACAGCAGGTCAAGCGATTCGATCTTCTGGCCGATGCTCCCGCTTCGGATCGCGTTTTGCAGCAAGCCGTCCAAAACCGTCACAAGCAGCTCGCCTGACAAGGCGCAGTAGTCCGCGCCGCCGTCCTCCGACATGCATGCGAGCACCCCGGCCATGATCTGCTTGTTCTCCAGCGACTGGATGAACAACATCAACCACTCGCGCAAGGCATCGACAGGAGTGTGACTTCGGCTCAGCTCAGCGGCCGCGGCCGTCAGGCGCTCTCCCTGCTCACGATAAATCTCATCGACCAGCACCTGGCGCGAGGGGAAATGCCGATACAGCGTGCCGATACCCACCCCCGCCGTCCGCGCGATGTCCTCCAGGCTGGCAGATAAGCCATGCTCGGCAAAAGCCACCCGCGCAACCTCCAGCAGGCGCTTGCGATTTCGCTCGCCATCAGCGCGTGGCTTGCGCCTCATATTTTTTTCCGACATCCAAATTGAACTCCCTTGCAAACGGAGGATGGCTCCGCTTATTATTCGGAGGCTGCCTCATTTTAGTCCTGAGCGTCGAAGCTAACAACGCGTTTTGCGCTGATAGCAAGGGTGAGAGCAGTCGCCTACTGCAACCCACTTCACCTCACGAGGAGCAATCTCATGTCGAAACCCCGAGGCTTCACGGAAGCCGATGTACTGGATCAAACTGGCAAGTGTTTTATCGTTACCGGCGCCAACAGCGGCATTGGCTATGAAATCACGCGGGTCCTGGCGCAGCACGGTGCGCGCGTGCTGCTCGCATGCAGGGACGAGGCGAAGGCGCACGAGGCGATGGCGCAGATCACGCGGACTACGCCGCGTGCCAATCTGGGCTTCATGCCCATCGACTTCGCGGATCTGGACAGCATCCGGGACATGGCCAAGCACATCGCCAGCGAGCCACGCCTGGATGGGCTCATCAACAACGCCGGTGTCATGACGCCCCCGCTGATGCACACCAAGCAGGGCTTCGAACTCCAATTCGGCGTCAATCACTTGGGCTGTTTCGCGCTGACGGCGTTGCTGCTTCCGCAGTTGGGCGCCACTGCTGGGTCGCGAGTCGTCACGACCTCCAGCGTGGCGCACCATGGTGCGACGTTTGATTGGGACGACCTCAATGCAGAGAAGAGCTACAACCGTATGCAACGCTATGCGGCCAGCAAGCTCGCCAACGCACTGTTCTTCTTTGAGCTGGACAGGCGGCTGCGAGCAGCCGGCTCGAAGATCACCTCCGTGGGCTGTCATCCGGGAATGGCCTCAACGAACCTGGGGCGGTACATGGGCCCCTTGCAAGTGCTCAATCCCATCGTCGGGGTCTTGCTCAATAGTGCCGACAAGGGGGCTTGGCCCGCGTTGCAGGCCGCGACCGACATCGTGACGCCAGGGGGCTACTATGGCCCCATTGGCTTCCGCGGGGTACGCGGTGTGTCGGGTGAGGCCAAGCGTTCTGCAGCGGCGCAAGACACCGCACTGGCCCGCCGGCTGTGGGATCAATCGGTGTCGATGACTGGCATCGATCCAAAGTTGCCGGCATCAGATTGAAGAAGTGTCAAGCCGATCACTCCCTTTTTCGCCCGGCGAACGAGATTCCCCATAGCCGCCGCTTGAGTGAAGCCTCCAACTTCCCGCCAGTCATACTTGGTCGCCCGGAGAGTATCCAGGCGGCCATTCGATGGGACCTTTAGACTGAAGCCGCGAACCCGAGAACCGACGAAGCCGCATCACGGCTGCGACTTTAGAAGGTCCTGCTGATTTTGCGATCCAGCGAAAACAAGCCACCGCCGAACGCGGCGAAGAAAAGGTTGCCGATGGCCCAGATGCTGGAAAGCTGAATACCTTGCGTTGAAGGAGCTTGACGAAGAAAACACCGCCATCAGCCAAGCGTTTCGCACCATTGGGCGTGGAGAATGCCGGGTTCGCCTTCAGGCTGTCAATTCCGGCCTGTGTGAGCAACGGAGCCGCATCGTAGGGAAAATGCACGGTAATACACCGTCACGAGAAGCATGACTGCACTTGCCAGTGCAAAAGGCCGCGTGTAGAGCCCAAGAATGAATGAGAGACCGCCGACCACCTGCATCACGGCCAACAAGGGCGAGAACAGCCAGCCTGGATGAAAGCCAATCCTTTCTACGAAGTCGACCTTGCTCGTTGGGATCGTCAGTTTGGGCCAGCCTTCGATCAACATCCATCCGCCCAGCGTGAGGCGTAGCAGACGGGCGGGCGTTGAAGATGCTTTGCGTGATCGATGAATACACCCGCGAGTGCCTGGCGATCGAGGTTGGTGCCAGCCTGCGGTCGCAGGACGTCATCCTGACGCTGTCGCGACTGATGCGGCTGTACGGCAAGCCCGCGTTCATTCGGTCTGACAACGGCGCCGAATTTGCCGCTGCCAAGGTTATGCGCTGGCTGCGAAATGCTGCCATCGGTCCGGCCTTCATCGCACCGGGCAGTCCGTGGCAAAACGGGTTCGTCGAGAGCTTCAACGGCAAGCTGCGTGACGAATTGCTGAACCGGGAATGGTTCCGCAGCCGCGCCGAGGCGAAGGTGCTCATTGAACGCTGGCGGCAGTTCTACAACGAGCGCCGGCCCCATAGTGCACATCGCTATCAACCTCCCGCCACGGTCCGTCGAGCCTGGCTGGATTCCGATAATATCGACGCGAGACTCACTGCCTGATTGGCTACAAAATTCCACCGCAGGTCAGGTAGCCGTGGATACAATTGGTCAAATTGAGCCAGTGCGGTATCGTGGGGGCGAGACCATTACAGCCTCGGCGCCGAAATCGGAAGGACTCACGTAGCCGGGCGATCGTCTCGAGGAACTCGCCGCTTCCTAGCGCCGGAATTCTCAGGTGGCAGCAGGTCGGCAACCGGACGAGCGTCAGCCCACTTCTGAACCTCATGTGTGAGCCATCCTACCCTCCGGCCCGACAGTAGTCGCGGCCCAGGGAAAGCTTTCTCTCGTACGAGTTTCTGTACGGTCGCCGGTGACAGCGAGAGTGCCGCTGCCACCTCCTTCAAAGAGAAACAGATCTTCATTCCACTTCACCTTTCGTCTGCTGCCGTTGACTCCTTATCCGCGCAGAGGCATTGCGAACATGCACGACCGGAGAATCGATGAGATTTAGGGAGCACTTCGTACTTGCGATTGCGCACGTACATCCGACTTTAGTAGGCATTTGCCGAGCGGGGCAAACGCGCTAGCAGGAACAACATTCCGTTTGGCGGCGCACCAATCGGACGACGGATTTCCTCGAAGTTCCGCAGCAATCCTTTCCCAAATGAGGCTGAGTCGAAAATCCTTACCGCTCCGCCCTGCGCGGTCGATTATTTTTATTTGAAGCTCAATGAAGCTCGATCAAGAAACACCGACGATCTGCTTCTTCGCGGGATACGTCGCGGCAATCGCTTCGAGACGATGTGACAGCTGCGTGAGCCATTCGCGCCGTTCCTTGTCATAGGTATGGCGGTTATAGATACCGATGATTCCAGGCTGTACATGCCCGAGGACGGCCTCGGCAATATCATTGGGACATCCCAGCGTCGCGAGCAGCGTCCGGGTTGTGCGTCGAAGATCGTGAGCTGACCAATGCGTGACGGCTAAACGCGGCCGGTCATGCTTCGGCGCGATCTTGCAATATGGCTGATGATAGTAGACGCCGTGCTGAACCACGGTTTGGTCCATCGACGATCCGTGCGACGACTTAAAAAGAAACGTTCCCTTGGCCTGATCGAGACGTCGTCGCACAACAACCTCGGCACGGCCTATGAGTGGCACTCGAAGATCTGTCGCTCTCTCGTTATGTAATCCCTTGGTCTTTTCCTTCGGAATGGTCCACCAGAGACCGTCGGCTTCCTCGGTTATCTCGGTACTCTCTATAGCGACAATTTCGCCACCCCGCGTACCGGTCCAAATATAGAGCGTCAACGCGTCAGCAACAGTCAAACTGAAGTTCGGCAACCATCGGATCAATGTGCCGAGTTCGTCCAGCGAGAGCACCCGCTTCTGTGTCCCCGTGTATTTCCCCTCGACCTTGCGCCCTTTGCTCTTCAATCGCCCTCGTAGAACTTCCCGCCACCAGTTCGGAGTATTTTCGGGAAGGCGCCCAGCATCAAGCGCATAGTGCCATGCGCAGCCAAGCTCCATACGAAGGCGCGCCGCAAGCATAGGCGTTGACCGATGCGAGTCGACTAAGTCGAATGCCTGGGCGCGTGTGATGGTCGCTGCGCTCACGTCCGCAATAGGCCCCAACATCGCCTTGAATATACGTGCGACCTCAACCGCTCCCTTTGTCTTCCGACTTACTTCTACATACCCTTCAAGATAGTCGCGGCACACCTGTCCAACTGTGTAGACGGCAGGTGATGGACGAGCAGTCGATTTATCTCGCTTTCGGCGGAGCGCTGAAAGCTCAGTGCCAGAATCGCGTTCGACACGGTTCTTTTCCCACGCAGCGATCGCTGCGGCAAACGCCATCGCCGGCCATTCGCCGAGCTTTACCTGTCGCATCCGGCCGTCGACCGGCGACTTGTAACGATACGTCCACGACTTGCGGCTCGTCGACGCCTGGAGGCGTAACCCCGGGAACCCCTCAAAGGTCAGGTGTTCGCCACTCAGCAGTTTGGCCGCGACACGTGCATCGAACCGCATTCTTCCCTCGGCGTAGGTTTTCTCGAGAGAAGCATACTCGGCGTAGGTTTTCTGCGCTACATCACATAAACCTACGCCGAGGCAACGAGTTTAGGCACACGGAGACAAGCGCCAATGCGTTTACCGAGGCATCAACGGACACGACATAATCCTTAAAATTCAAATATTTATGGACATTGATGGATCAGTTCGGACGAATCGGGACAAGTCCGAAATTTCCGCTATTCGTTTTCTTCGAAGTAATGCCCGAACTTGACCTGCTTGGTTCGGATGTAACGCTCGTTTTCCTCGCGCACGGGCACGGCGAGCGCCACGCGTTCACACACGGGAATGCCGTGCTTCACGAGCGTGTCGAACTTCTTCGGGTTGTTGCTCATCAGGCGCACCGACGTCACGCCGAGGATCCGCAGGATCGCGGCGGCCGAATCGTATTCGCGGGCGTCGTCGGGCAGGCCGAGGTCGAGATTCGCCTCGACGGTGTCGCGCCCCTGCTCCTGCAGCGCATATGCGCGGATCTTGTTGCTCAGGCCGATGCCGCGCCCCTCGTGGCCGCGCAGATACAGCAGCACACCGCGATCTTCCGCCGCGATGTAGCGCAGCGCGAGATCGAGCTGCTCGCCGCAATCGCAGCGGAAGGAGCCGAACACGTCGCCGGTCAGGCATTCGGAATGCAGCCGCGTGAGCACGGACTGCTCGCCGGTGACGTCGCCCATCACGAGCGCGAGATGTTCGGCATCGCTGCCCGATACGCGGAAAGCGTACGACGTGAACGTACCGTAGCGCGTGGGCAGCGACGCGGTGGCGACGAGCGTCACGCACTCGTCTGCCTGGCCATTGCCCTGCGTGGGCGATTGGGGACGCGAAGACATCATGAATTCAATCGAAACGATCTGGAATGTAGGAGTTGTGTGGATAGTGCGTGACCGGAGTTTACCGCTAATCTGGAAACGTCACGCGACTGCCGCAGCAGGCCCGGCTATACTGGGCCCGTCGGGTGCCGCGCATCACGCCCTGCCTTCCCTGCATCGTCCCGCACACGGAGAAAGCAAATGAGCACGACTGTCGCGCAAATTCTCAAAGCCAAGCCGGATTCCGGCCGCACGATCTACACCGTCAAGAAAGCCGATTTCGTCTATGACGCCATCAAGCTGATGGCGGAAAAGGGAATCGGCGCATTGCTGGTCATGGACGGCGACGACATCGCGGGCATCGTCACCGAGCGCGACTACGCGCGCAAGGTCGTGCTGCAGGACCGTTCGTCGAAAGCCACCCGCGTCGAGGAAATCATGACGGCCAAGGTGCGCTACGTCGAACCGTCGCAATCCACCGATGAGTGCATGGCACTGATGACCGAGCACCGGATGCGCCACCTGCCCGTCATCCAGGACGGCAAGCTGATCGGCCTGATCTCGATCGGCGACCTCGTGAAGAGCGTGATTGCCGACCAGCAATTCACGATCAGCCAACTCGAACACTATATCCACGGCACCCCGACGGTCACGTCCGCCTGATCCGTCCCAGCGAAAAAGGCCCAAACGCGCGAGCGTCTGGGCGGAAAAGCCGCCGGAATGCGGCGACGGAGGTTCTGCTCTGCTGACGCAGACGCGCGCAAGCGGCGCGCGTCCCGTCGGTCACATGCTGTGCTCGGGCAGACCCGGGAATGTTCAGTTGCCGAAGTAGACGGAGTTCACGGGATTCGCGGCTTCATGCGTCATGCGGCGGCCCGACTGGCCTGCGCCCGTCGCCACCGCACCATAACCGCTCGTATCGGCTTGGGCGAGCATCGGCTGGTTCGGCTGGATCCGTTGTTCCGCGGCCTGGATGTTGTCCGGATATTGCGAATCGCTCGCGAGCGGCTTGTAGCCGTTCTGTTCGAGTTGCACGAGCTCGGCCCGAACCTGGTCGCGAGTCAAGCCCTGCTCGGACTGTGCGAACGATGCGATCGGGGCGGCAAGAACGGATGCAGCGATCGCTGCGTAGATGATCGACTTCATGGTGGACCTCCGAAATATGTTCTCTTTTGACGTCGCTCCCGGCGGGACTGTCTGAAGCGATGGATCAAGTGTAGTGCTGGCCATACCAAGGGGAAACCCTTGGTTTGAACATACAGCGTTGCATTTTCGGAAAAAATCGACCGCTGTCACCGTGCGCGATCGCTATTACTTAAATCATTTTCACAACAATGCCTGACGAAAGGCCGACAGCCGAAGCACCGATCCGGAAGGTTGTGTTGTAGAATCGTAAGGTTTTATTCACCTCTCGATACCCCATTCACCATGCACGCGCCCATGCTCGCTTCGGTTTCGCCGCCCGGCCCGGTCGGCGTGCGCGTGCGCGCCGGCCAGCCGGCGCATCCCCTCGCTCGACGCACGGCCCAGGCGCCGCTCGCGCCTGCCCGGCGCCTGATCTGACGGCTCGGCCTCCTTCCCGGAGCCAGGTCAGACAGGCTCCGGGCGATCCCCATAGGCACGCCCCGCCTGCCCCATGCCGATCATTTGGAGAACTGCCATGAAACAACGCCTTTACCAGTTGACCGAACTCGACGTTGCTCGCCTCGAGAAGCACGCCGAACACAACCCGCGCTTCCAGACGATGCTCGACACGCTGCTCGAGCGCGCAGACATCGTGCAACCGGACGCCATCAAGGCAAACGTCGTCACGATGAACTCGCAGATCACACTGCTCGACGAAGCGACCCAGGAACAGGCCACCTGGACGATTGTTTATCCGGACGCCGCCAATCTCGAACTCGGCCGCCTGAACGTGTTCTCGCCGGTCGGCATGGCGCTGCTCGGCACGCAACGCGGCCAGCTGGTGAAAGTGCTGCAGCCGAGCGGCGCCGAAAGGCTGATGAAGGTCGCCGCGATCGTGTTCCAGCCGGAAGCCAACGGCGAATACACGCGCTGATGCTGCCGGCCGGCAGCGCACACGTCGGCACACCAAACAAAAAGCGAGGCTCAGCGCCTCGCTTTTTTTGCGGCCGGACGATACGCAGCGTCATCGCAGCCCGCATCGCCGATGCGGCGGGCGAAAAAAAAGGCGCCCGAAGGCGCCTTTTTCGATACTGCGAAGCTGGTTACCCAGCCGTCACGCTTAGAAGCGGTGACGCAGACCAACCGTTGCTGCGGTTTGGTTGATCGACGAGCTCGGCAGCGTGTTGACGTCGCCGTTGTAGATCGATGCGCCAACGCCGTTCTTCGCAGCGCGCTGGTACACAGCTTGTGCGTAGACGTCGGTGCGCTTCGACAGCGAGTAGTCAGCTTGCAGGCCGAACTGGTTCCAGTGCGTGCTTTCGCCAGCAACCTTCGCGTTCGTGTACGTGTACGCTGCGCCCAGGCCCAGAGCCGGCGTCAGGTTGTACTTCGCGTTGACTTCGTAGTTGTCAGCGTGGAACGTAGCCGCGCCGTTAGCTTGGTTGTCGACACGCGATTGCGTCCATGCTGCGCCAACTTGCGCCGGGCCGAATGCGTATGCAGCAGCCGCGCCGTACGTGCGCAGGCGGCCTTGGCCGTTGAACAGAGCCGACGACGAGTCAACTGCGCCCGTGCCGTTGTTGTTCGGGTTGTTCGCTTGCGAGTAAGCTGCACCCAGCTTCAGGCCTTGGTACTGGTACGACACGCCGCCGCTGTAAGCACGGTTGTTGCCGAAGTTCGTGCTGTTCGAGAACGAGTACGTGCCGCCGAATTGCAGGCCAGCGTAGTTCGCGCTTGCGAACTTGATCGTGTTGTTAGCCGAGTAGCCGCCGTTCGTGCTCAGGTTGTCGTTGTTGAACGGGTGAGCGAAGTACGTACCGCCCCACGAGCCCGTTGCGGTCAGCGGTGCCAGGTAGTCCTGGACGGAGTCGTACTGCTTACCCAGCGTAACCGTGCCGTACTGGCTCGACAGGCCGACGAAAGCCTGGCGGTTGAACATGCCGTTGTTGTTCGCGAACTTGCCGTTGCCGATGTTGAAGCCGCTTTCCAACGTGAAGATTGCCTTCAGGCCGCCACCGAGGTCTTCCGAACCACGCAGGCCGAAGCGGCTCTGGTCAATGCCCGAACCCATCGACCACAGCGACTTGCCTTGGCCGGCTGCGTTCTGGACGTTGCTTTGGTAGGTGATGCCTGCGTCCAGCACGCCGTACAGCGTGACGCTGCTTTGCGCGTGAGCGACGGTAGCGAACGATGCTGCAGCTGCTGCAACGATCAGAGTCTTGTTCATTCGTGGAGCTCCCTTCTAAAAAGAGGCAGGTCTCGCGACCTTGTTCATAAACGGTCTGCAACCGCCCGGGAGCGCCATCGGTCCTTCTGGCCGCGCCCGGATAGTTGCCCGTTTGGGAACCGTGAGTTTAGGGGTGTACCCTAGGGGCGCGATCTGCAAATAAAGAAATAAGCTTTTCCAGAACTAGAAATAATGAAAGTGGGGACGCGTTATAAGTATTTGTTTTAACGTCTTTTTTTGACCTATTGACGGATGTTTTTTGGAGGCTTTCATCCCACCATTCTTTCGTGTCATCGTCTTGACGGTTGCATAGAAACAACAAACGGAATCGATGGAACCACGCGAAAACGGTAATTTTTACCCAAAACAATCTCAAATGTTGGGCCTGGCCGCCTAAAACGCAGCGACTGAACGGTAAACATTCGGCCGCGCGGCCGTAGCCGCCCCCATTGGCCGTCGGCGCCAACTTCAACGGGGAGATCGACGGCGGCGCCCCGGCAGCCGCCGGGCCGTCGTGACATGCGGTAACAGCCTTAACGACCGGCGTAACCCGGCTCCGGGACCGGCGGGCTAATGTAAGGCGGCTTCGACTACATATATAGAGGACCCGCATGAATCGACGCTCGTTGCTGCGCGCCGTCGGACTGACCGCCGCCTTTGCCGCCACCGGCGGCTGGCTGCGCACCGTCTCCGCCCAGCCCGCCCCGCCCGGGTACCGGCCGCCCGGACCGCCTCCGGGCCCCGGCAGGCCGCCTTATTCCGATCGCCCGGGCTTCGCGCCGCCTGCACCGCGGCATGATCGCCGGCCGCCGCCTCCACGGCCGCACGGCTATGTCTGGACCGACGGCTACTGGCGCTGGCAGCGCGGCCACTATATATGGGTGTCCGGACGCTGGGTCGCCCGCCGCCCCGGGCGCAGGTGGGTACCTGGATACTGGCGGCGCCAGGGTCGAGTGTGGGTCTACGTCGACGGCACCTGGCGTTAAGTCGTCCGCGCCGGCCGTCGGTCGGCGCGAATCCGCCGCTTCCACGCCCTTGCCGATCGACACGCCGCCCTGTCCTGAATACGAGCTGACCGACCGTGCGGATGCCAATCGCGCTTGCCCCGGTCACGACAGTCGTCGGCACCCTTCAAACGCCGATCGCCAGGCTTGCGTTGCGCCCTTCGCGACACCGCATGCGAAAGCAGCGCCCTCGAAACTTTCGGATAACGAAATCATCTGCTGCTGCCGCAACGCACGCATCCCGTCGCCGGCCGTCACGCGACCGCACGACGCACTCCGCTCAACGCCCGCTGCTTTCCTACTCGCGCGCGCGGCGACGGGCCGCGCAAATCGCACGATGATGTTCGTCTGCCCAGCGGATCAGCGCGTGCATCGGCGTCAGGAACGAACGCCCGAGGTCCGTCAGCGCATATTCGACGCGTGGCGGCACCTCGGCATACAGCGTGCGGCTGACGAAGCCGTCCTGCTCGAGCCGCTTGAGCGTGCGCGACAGCATCTGCTTCGACACGTCGCCGATCGCACGGGCGAGTTCGTTGAAACGCATCGTGCCGCCGGACAGCGCGTCGAGCACGAGCAGGCTCCACTGGTCGCCGATGCGGTCGAGCACATCGCGGATCGGGCACGGCTGATCGAATTCGACGGATTCGTCGGCGGACGGAAACGACATGACGGGATTCTCTTTCACGGGTAATGCACGGTCACCGCGGTGTGACCTGTTCACACCGCGGTGACTTCTTGTGACGGGTTCGCGGCAACTGTACCATTCGATCGACTCGATGGCCGAGCGGATTCCGTCCACGCATCTCCCGACAAGGAACCTGCCGCATGTCATCGCTCCGCTCGCCCGTCCGCACCGTTGCCGCGTTCGTCCTGCTTGCCGCATCGACCGCCGCGCTGGCCGCAGGCCCGGCCGCGCGCGACCTGGCCGCCGAGGAAGCCAACCGCCAGCTCGTGCTGACGTTCTACGACCGCTTCTTCAACAAGCACGAAGCGCTCGAGGCTGCCGCCGTCGTCGCCGACGACTACAAGCAGCACAACCCGCACGTGCCCGACGGTAAGAAGCCGTTCGTGTCGTACTTCGTCGGCGCGTTCCAGAAGAACCCCGAATCACGCGCACAAATCGTCCGCAGCGCGACCGACGGTGACCTCGTCTATCTGCACGTGCATGCGACCGAGCGCCCGGGCGATCGCGGCGAAGCGGTGGTCGACATCTTCCGCGTGAAGGATGGCAAGATCGTCGAGCACTGGGACGTGATCCAGCCGGTGCCCGAAAAAGCAGCGAACGGGAACACGATGTTCTGACCGGGCGGGCCGCGCGCCGATGCGCGGCCGACCGCTTCGCACCTTGAACGCGGCCAGCGCACCGGCCGCGCATGCGTCGTGCGACATCGAGCGCGAGCACCTGCCCGGTCGTCAACACGTCGCCGCACGCGGCCCCGCGCCAGATTGCCGCCGCGGGCTGACCCGCCGTGACCGCGAGGCACTGGTGTCGGGCCGCGCGCTCACGCGCGTCAGCGACCCGCAGGACAACGTCCGACAGGATCGGGCCAACCTGCGCGCAACCGTCTACGACAGCGCGGTCGCGCGCCCGCCGGCCTGCTTGCGCCCATAGCTCACCATCATCACGAAGCTGAGCAGGAAGCCCGCGCCGCCGATCAGCAGCAGCCCGATCTCGCCGAATACCGGCAGCAGGTTCGTCAGCGCGCCCGTCACGACCCATGCGACGGCCATCACCGAGCCCGCGACGCCGAGCGCCCAGCCCTGCCGGTCCTCGCTGACGGCATCGGAAAACGCCGTATACATGGTCGTGTAGGCGACCATGTCGAAACAGCCGACCACCATCGCGAGCACCCACAGCACCGGCTCGTGCGGGAACAGTGCCGACGCGATCTGGCCGAGGCCCGCGACGAGCAGGCCCGTCTTCGCGATGTCGACCACCCGCCACACGCGCAGCATCCGCCGCACGACGAACAGCAGGCCGAACACGAAGCAGATGCCGATCACGCCGCTGAACAGCCCGAGCCGCGCGCTCGTATAGCCGAACTTCGCCTGCAGCAGCAGCATGATGGTCTGCAGGTAGAGTCCGTAGCCGACCTGCATCAGGAAGAACACCACCGACAGGAACGCGACGTTGCGCTGACGTGCGGCTTCCCCGATGATCCGCAGCGGCAGCAGCGGATCGATGCGCGTGTCGCCGCGCGGCGCGGCCGTGTCGCGATACGACGCCCAGGTCCAGAACGCGCACACGAGCGACAGCGCGGCGACGAGCACGAACGGCGTGCCGTAGTCGAACAGCGGCGAGATCGTCCGGTCGGACGTGACGCCGCCGAGCACGGGGCCGACGATCACGCCGGCGCTGAACGCGAGCGACATGATGCTCATGTTGTACGCCTTGTTCCCGGGCGTGCTCAGGTCGGTGATGGCCGCCTGCGCGATGCCCTGGCAGCCGGCCATCAAACCGGTGAGCCCGCGCCCGGCCAGCAGCAGCGCGACGCTCCCGTGCCACGCGCCGGCGGCCATCAGCGCGTAGCCGGCCGCAAGGCCGAGCACGCACAGCAGCAGGATCCGGCGGCGGCCGTAACGGTCCGACAACTCGCCCATCAGCGACGAGCCGAAGAACATGCAGAGCGGATAGATCCCGTAGCCGACACCGAGGTAGAAATTGCGCGCGTGTTCGCCGGCGTCGGCCGGCAGGATGCCCGCGTGCGGATCGCTGAAGATCGCGGACATCATCGGGTAGACGAGCCCGAACCCCATCGCGTCGATCGCGATGGCGAGCAGGCAGGGGCCGAGCAGCGTGTAGTCGAGCCGGGACATGGCGACCTTCCGGACAGAGTGGATGATCGCGCCAGCGTAACGAGCGGGCGGCGGCCCCGGTAGGCCGCCGCCCGCGATGCTGACCATCGGCGGCGCCGATACGTCGCATGCCGCCCGGGCCGATGGCTGATCGCCCCGAATGGCGAACGACTATTTGGCGCTCAGCGGCTCGCCCGAGAACTGCCGGCGCGCGAGCACGCACGGCGCGCCGTCGTGCATGAACACGCTCGCGGCCAGCCCGAACGACGCGGCGAACAGCACGTACCACGCGGGCGCGACGGGCGACCCGCTCGCACGCGTCAGCCATGTGACGATGAACGGCGCGAAACCGCCGAACACCATCACGGCAACGTTGTACGCGAGCGCGACGCCGGTCGATCTCGATCGCGTCGCGAACTGCTCGGCGAGCGTGGTCGGCGCGGGACCGTAGCAGATGCCGATGATCGTGCAGATCACGAGCTGCATCACGAGCAGGCGCCCGACGCCCGGCGCGGCGGCCAGCCACGAGAACAGCGGATACGTGAGCGTCAGCAGCGACAGCGTGCCGGCAATCAGCACGGGCCGCCGGCCGATGCGGTCGGACACGATCGCCGCGACCGGAATCGTCACCGTCAGCAGCGCGACCGCCACCATCTGCACCTTGAAGACCTGGTCGAGCGGCAGCCCGAAGGTCTTGTGCACGAACGTCGGCATGTTGACGAGCATCACGTAGAACACCGCCGTGCCGGTGATCGTCTGCCCCATCGACACCAGCACGCCGCGCAGGTTGTCGCGCAGCACGCGCGACACGCTCGCCGGCGGCTCGACCGTCGACTTGCTCGCATCAAGGAACGCTTCGGTCTCCTCCATGTGACGGCGGATCCACAAGCCAACCGGCCCGATCAGCAGCCCGAGCGCGAACGGCACGCGCCAGCCCCAGCTGTGCAGCGCCGCATCCGACAGCGACTGCGTGGCCCACGCGCCCATCGCCGCGCCCGAGAACACGGCGAGACACTGGCCGATCAGTTGCCACGAGCCGTACAGGCCGCGCCGGTGCGCGGGCGCGCTCTCGACCAGGAACGCGGTGGCGCTCGCGTATTCGCCGCCGGTCGCGAAGCCCTGCAGCAGCCGCGCGACGACGATCAGGATCGGCGCCGCCGGGCCGATCGTCGCGTACGACGGCGCGAACGTGATCAGCGCGATCGACAGCGTCATCAGGAAGATGATGAGCTGCATCGCGGCCTTGCGGCCCTTGCGGTCCGCATAGAGCCCGAGCAGGATGCCGCCCACCGGACGCATGAAGAAGCCGACGCCGAACGTCGCGAGCGACATCAGCAGCGACGCATACTGGCTTTCGGCGGGAAAGAACAGCCGCGCGATGATGCCGGAAAAGAAACCGTAGACGATGAAGTCGTACCACTCGAGGGTATTGCCGACGACAGCGGCAACGACTTGCCGATGCCGCGTGTTCCGACGTAGGTCGCGCATGCTTGTCTCCTGCAGTCTCGTGGGGCCGTGCCGGCCGCCGCCCGGGCGGGCGATCGCGAACCGCTGCGCGCGACGGGACACGCAAGATCGTCCCGCGCCCGAGCGCAACCGGCATGAACCGATCATAGGGACGCCGAAAACCCGCATCAATTAACGGGAGCGGTCGATACTTAGCCGCAGATTAAACGTCGTCATCGCGTACCGCCGCGATGCGGATATTCCGGACATTCGCGCATTGTTGCTGCCGGTGTTCTGCGGCAGAATCGTCGATCGCCCTTCCCGCCGCCCCGACCATGCGCAATCGCATCAACGAAGAGATCACCTTCCGCAAGCTCGAGGTGCTTCTCGCCTTCATGGAAGCCGGCAGCCTCGCGAAAGCCGCCGAGGCGCTCAACGTCAGCACGGTCAGCGTGCATCGCGCGCTGCACACGCTCGAGGAAGGGATGCATTGCGCGCTGTTTCGCCACGAAGGACGGAACCTGATTCCGACCGACGCCGCGCAGGTGCTCGCGGAGGTCGCGGGCGACGTGCTGAAGACGATGACGGACGGGATCCGCTCGACGCGGGAAGCCGCCGGCTACGGCGCCGGGCAATTGAAGATCGGCTCGCTCTATTCGCTGACGATCCGTACGGTGCCCGAGGTCGTGATCGCGCTGAAGGAGCGTCGGCCCGAGCTGCAGGCCGAGCTCGTGCTCGGCTCGAACGCCGACCTGCTTGACAAGCTTCGGCAAGGCGCGATCGATGCGACGCTGATGGCGCTGCCCGAACCGGACGCCGAAATCGAATCAATCGCGCTGTTCGAGGACGAAATGTTCTTCGCCGCACCAATCGATTCGCCGTACGCGCAATGCGATGCGGTCGATCTCGCCGCCTGCCGCGACGTGCCGTTCGTGTCGCTCGGCGAAGGTTTCGCGACGCAAGACGGTTTCACGAAAGCGTTCCGGGCCGCGGGCGTCACGGCGAACGTCGTGATGCGCGTGGGCGACATCTTTTCGCTGATCAACCTCGTGTCGGGCGGTGTCGGCCATTCGCTGCTGCCGGGCCGCGTGCGCGACCTCTTCTCGCACAAGATCGCGCTGGTGCCGCTCGCCGGACCGACGATCCGCCAGACGATCGGCCTCAGCTTCCTGCATCGGCGTGAACGTGATCCGAACCTGCTTGCGCTTGCAACGGTGTGCCGACTGACGGTCAAGAGGCCGAACGCGGGGTAATGCGCGAATCCGGTTTACGCGCTTCGTCAGCTTCGGCTCCTCCCTGCTTTCCTGCTTTCCTGCTTTCCTGCTTTCCTGCTTTCCTGCTTTCCTGCTTTCCTGCTTTTCCGCTTTCCCCGCTTGCCGCTTGCCCGCTTGCCCGCTTGCCCTCTTGCCCGCTTGCCCGCTTCCTCGCGTTCCTCGCGTTCCTCGCGTTCCTCGCGTTCCTCGCGTTCCTCGCTTCCTCGCTTTCCTCGCCTCTCTCGCCTTCCTCGCTCGTCCCGTCCTATACGCAAATCCGTCGTCAGCGATGCAGCGCCCAGCGCCGTCCGGATAGCGTGCAGCTAGTCCGTTTGGACGGCACGCCGCGCCGCCTTTGTTGCCATCATGACCGTCATTCATCACGCGCCGAATGCCGCACGAAACGGCGCCGCGCCCGCTCGCGCCCGCCACGGAGACACCATGAACGACCCTATCCTCGGCCCCATCGACCAGATCGGCTATGTGGTCGCCGATTTCGACCGCAGCATCGCGCGCTGGCGCGCCCGCCACGATGTCGGCCCGTGGACCGTGTTCCGCAACGTGCGGCTCGACGGCCGCTGCCTCGGCGAAGCGACGACGGTCACGATGGATGTCGGGCTCGCGTATCGCGCCGATCTGCAGATCGAACTGATCCACGTGACGAACGACGCGCCGTCGCCGTACCGCGATGCGCACGGACAACTGCTCACAGGCCTGCATCACGTCGCATGGGTGGTCGACGATCTCGATGCCGCCGTCGCGCAACTTACGGCGCGCGGGCTGCGCGTGGTGTTCGACGCGCACAACCCGGCCACGCGCGTCGCCTATCTCGACGACGCCGACGATCCCGGCGTGCGCGTCGAAGTAATCGAAGGTGCAGGCATGCGCGCGATGATCGCGCACGGCATCGCCGAAGCGCGTACCTGGGACGGCGCCGATCCGGTCCGCATCATCGACGCGTCAGCTGCCGCCTGAGCGGGCCCGCGCGCGTCCCCCTACACTCACAGGAGCACACACGATGAAACGACTCGAAGGCAAGGTAGCGCTGATCACGGGCGGCGCCCGCGGCCAGGGCGAGGCGGAGGCACGCCGGTTCGTCGCCGAAGGCGCACGCGTGGTGATCGCCGACGTGCTGGACGACGCGGGCCGGCGCGTCGCGGCCGAACTCGGCGACGCCGCGCGCTATCAGCATCTCGACGTGACGAACGAAGACGACTGGCACACCGCCGTCAATGCGACGCTCGCGCATTTCGGGCGGCTCGACATCCTCGTGAACAACGCGGCGATCCTGAAGCTCGTGCCGATCGAGTCGTGTTCGCTCGACGACTATCGCAAGGTGATCGACGTGAACCAGGTCGGCTGCTGGCTCGGCATGAAATCGGCATTGGCCGCGCTGAGGGATGCGGGCGGCGGCTCGATCGTCAACGTGTCGTCGACGGCCGGGATGGAAGGCGTGGCCGGCGGCAGCGCGTATGTATCGAGCAAGTTCGCGGTGCGCGGGATGACGAAGGCCGCCGCGCTCGAGTTCGGCCGCTACGGGATCCGCGTGAACTCGGTCCACCCGGGCGGCATCGACACCGTGATGGCGCGGCCGCCGGAATACGCGGATTTCGACCCGTCTTCGATCTACAGCGGCCTGCCGATCGCACGCATCGGCAAACCCGACGAAGTGGCGAGCCTCGTGCTGTTCCTCGCGTCCGACGAATCCGCGTATTGCACGGGTTCGGAATTCATCGTCGACGGCGGGATGCTCGCGGGCAGCACGTTCCACTGATCCGCAGCGGAGTCGACACGCGCCCGCCTGCCCGGCGGGCGCTGTCGTTTTCGGCCGCGCGCGGGAGAAGTCAGGGGCGGCCTTCCATACGCGCATACAACCCGGCATCCTGAAACAACCATGCCGCCGGCGGATCTCCCGCGCGGCGGCACCGGTATTTCCAGCGCGCAGCGACGCGCGATGCTGCGCTCAATACCCCTTCGGCTGAATTGCCGGGGCGCCGACACCGCGCGCCGCTTGCCTGCCGCCGCGCACGAGGAAACGTCCGCGCGCGCCGTACACGCCTTCCGCTTCCGGATACACCGTCAGCAGCACGAAATACAGCAGCCCGCCGACCACCAGCGACACCGGCACGCTGAGATCGAGTCCACCCGC
The DNA here is from genome assembly GCF_905339875.1 of Burkholderia sp. BCC1998. NCBI lineage: Bacteria > Pseudomonadati > Pseudomonadota > Betaproteobacteria > Burkholderiales > Burkholderiaceae > Burkholderia > Burkholderia sp. BCC1998. The sequence goes on along the minus strand of NZ_CAJPHE010000005.1, from coordinate 318,825 downwards.
GAGGTTGCCGAGCGGCCCGACGAACTGGCCCGGCAGGTTCACGAACGACAGTCCGATGAAGGCCGCCGGCAGCCACGCGCCCATCGCGCGCAGGTTCCAGCCGTGCGTGAACCAGTAGTGGCCGCCGCGCAGCCCGCGGTTGAACACCTGCAGATCGTCCGCGAGATAGTAACCGCGGCGCGTCACGTAGCCGATCACCATGATCGCCATCCACGGGCAACTGAACGTGTCGATCAGCGTCGAGAACGTCGCGACGCTTTCGACGAGGTTGAACCAGAAGCGGCCGACGAAGATGAACGCGATCGCGATCGTGCCGATCAGCAGCGTCGCGCGCACACGATTCAGGAAGCGCGGGAACATGCTCGACACGTCGAGGCCCGTGCCGTACAGCGCGGTCGTGCCGGTCGACATCCCGCCGATGATCGCGATCAGGCACATCGGCAGCAGGAACCAGCGCGGCGACACGGCGAGCAGCCCGCCGACGTAGTCGTTCGACGCGATGAACGCGGGTGCCTTCGACGCGATGATGGTCGCGGTCGCGAGCCCGAAGAAGAACGGCACGAAGGTCGCGATCTGCGCGGCGAACACGGCGGCCATCACGCGCCGCTTCGGCGTCTGCTGCGGAATGTAGCGCGCCCAGTCGCCGAGCGTCGACGCGAACGACACCGGGTTGCTCAATGCGACCAGCACGGCGCCGACGAACGCGGCCCAGAAGCCTGCGCTGCCCTGGTTCAACGTGCCAGCGTAGTTCAGGTCGAACATCCCCGCGAACGCGAACAGGCCGGCGACGAACAGCAGGCTCGCGGCCCACACGGCGATCTTGTTGACCCACAGCATGAAGCGAAAGCCGTAGATGCAGACGATCAGCACGAGCACCGCGAACACCATGTACGCGGCGCCGAGCGTGAAGCCGTTGACCGGCACGCCGACCATGTCGTGCGCGCCGCCGACGAGCGCATCGCCCGAGCTCCACACCGCGAGCGAGAAGAACGCGATCGACGTGAGCAGCGCGAGGAACGACCCGACGATCCGGCCGTGAATGCCGAAATGCGCGCCGGACGACACGGGGTCGCTCGTGCCGTTGCGCGGGCCGAACAGGCTCATCGGCGCGAGGATGCAGGTGCCGGCGAGCACGCCCAGCACGATCGCGCACATGCCGGCCTTGAACGACAGCCCGACCAGCACGGGAAAGCTGCCGAGCACCGACGTGGAAAACGTGTTGCAGCCGCCGAACAGCAACCGGAACAGATCGATCGGACGCGCATAGCGCGATACGTCGGGAATACGCTCGAAACCGAACGATTCGACTTGGGTAATCCTGCCTTCAGTCATTTGTCTCCAGCTCCTCTGGCGCGTCTGTACGGCCCGCGACTGCGGCCATACGACACATCGTCATCGATTTGCGGCCACTCTAAACCGGATCGGGCAGCGCAAATATCACGCATTCGAGACGTTTACGACGAGGCAGAACAATGTTTCGCGACGGGGAATCGACCGGTTGGCGCGCCGCGCGGGCGGCCCGGGCGATGCAAGGTGCGCCGGGCTGCCACCGACGCGCGAGCCGGCCGGCGATCCGGCCCCGCTGAACGGCCGGCATCGCTGCAAGGCAGGCGCACGGAGTGCCATGCCGATCCACGGGACCGGCGCCGCATCGACCGTCGTCAGTCCGTGCGACGCCGTTGCGGGCCGGCAACGGGGACGCAGGCGCCTACCCGGCGATGCGAAGTCGATCGCCCGGCGGGCGGACGCAACGCCCCTGCCCGCCGCGCGACCGCGCCCTACTGCCCCGATCGCGCGAGCGGACCGGGTGCCTGCTGCGCCGTTTCCGACGGCCAGCCGCCCGCGAGCGCCTTGTACAGCGCGACCGTCGATGCCGCGCTGCGCATCCGCCCGTCGGCCGCCGCGTCCTGCGCCTGCAGCAGCGTCCGTTGCGCGTCGAGCACTTCGTAGTAGTCGATCGCACCGGCCGAGAAGCGCGTCTGTGCAAGCTGTGCCGCGCGAGCGCTGTCGTCCGCCGCGCGCACGAGGTGCGCGGTCTCCTCCCGCGTGCGGGCGACACGCAGCAGCGCGTTCTCCGTTTCCTCCAGCGCGCCGAGCACGGTCTGCCGGTACTGCGCGAGCTGGCCGGCCGCGTCCGCGTCGCTCGCCGCGATCCGCGCGCGCACGCGGCCGACATCGAGGAACGACCAGTCGATGCCGAGCGCGATCAGGTTCGTATCGCTGCCCGCACGGAAGAATCCGTAGCTGCTCGTCGCGCTGCCGAGCAGCCCCGACAGCGTGAAGCGCGGAAACAGGTCGGCTGTCGCGACGCCGACGCGCGCGGTCGCCGCGTGCAGTCGTGCTTCGGCGGCAGCGACATCGGGACGGCGGCGCAGCAGGTCGCCCGGCGTGCCGGGATCGATGTCGGCTGCAAGCGCCGGCAGCGGTACCGGCACGCCTTTCGATGCGGCAGCGTTCGGGATGTCGAACCGGCCGATCAGCGCATCCGGCGTCTGCCCGGTCAACACCGCGAGCCGATGCTCGTCGACGCCGATCGCCGCTTCGTACACGGCGATCCGCGACGTCGTCGATTCGTACTGCGCGCGCGCCCGCGCCGCATCGAGTTCGGAGCCGCGTCCCGCGCCGACACGCGCATTGATCAGCGCGAGCGTCTGCTTCTGGTTGTCGGCGTTCTCGCGTGCGATCCGCAGCCGCTCCTGCGAGCCGCGCAGATCCACGTACGTACTCGCGACCTCGCCCGCGATCGCGACGCGCACCGCGCGCACGTCGGCCGCACTCGCAGCCGTTTCCGCCCGCTGCGACTCGATCGAGCGGCGCACGCGGCCGAACAGGTCGAGTTCCCACGCCGCATTGATCCCGACACTGGAGATCGGCGTGTCGCGCTGGCTGCGCGGCGCGCCGAACGCCTGGTCCCTGCTCGTCAGCTGATGGCCGATCCGGCCGCTCGCGGTAATTGTCGGATAGCGGTCGAACGCGGCCTGCGACAGCAGCGCGTTCGATGCGTCGTAGCGCGATACGGCGACCTGCAGGTCCTGGTTCGCTGCGAGCGCCGCATCGATCAGCTGCGTGAGCGCCGGATCGCCGAAGCCGCGCCAGAACGCGGCATCGGCAGCGGCCGACGCGTCGGGCGACGACGCATCGGGCGTAGCCGGATGCGTGTCGCGCGCAAAGCGCGCGGCGCTCGCCGTAGCGGGCCGCCTGAAATCGGGGCCGACCGCGCACGCGGCGAGCGTCATCGACAGCGCGAGCGCGGAAAGACGGAATGCGGCGCTCATCGGTTTTCTCCTTCGAGGGTGCCGTGCTGTTCGCTCCACACGGCCGGCGTGCCGCGCGCGAGCTTGCGGATCGCCACGTAGAACACGGGCGTGAGGAACAGCCCGAACAACGTGACGCCGAGCATCCCCGCGAACACCGTGACGCCGGTAGCCGCCCGCACTTCGCTGCCCGCGCCGCCGCCGATCAGGAGCGGCACCGAGCCCGCGATGAACGCGACCGACGTCATCACGATCGGGCGCAGCCGAAGCCTGCATGCCTCGAGCGCCGCCGCGATCGCGCCCTTGCCCTGGATTTCGAGTTCGCGCGCGAACTCGACGATCAGGATCGCGTTCTTGCACGCGAGCCCCATCAGCACGACGAGACCGACCTGCACGAACACGTTGTTGTCGCCGCCGGACAGCCACACGCCGAACAGCGCCGCGCACATGCACACCGGCACGATCAGGATCACCGCAAGCGGCAGCGTCCAGCTCTCGTACAGCGACGCGAGCACCAGGAACGCGAGCATCACCGCGAGCGGGAACACGACGATCGCCGCATTGCTCTGCGTGACCTGCTGGTAGCTGAGATCGGTCCATTCGAGCGTGATGCCCGGCGGCAGCACGTCCTTCGCGATCTGCTGCAGCTTCGCGATCGCCTGCGACGACGACATCGCCTTCGGATCGGCGTCGCCGATCAGGTCCGCCGCCGGATAGCCGTTGTAGCGGACGACCGGGTCCGGCCCATACGCGGGCGCGACCGTCACCATCGAGCCGATCGGCACCATCTCGCCTTTCGCGTTGCGCGTGCGCAGGTTCGCGATGTCCGCGGCCGTCTGCCGGTGACCGGCATCGGCCTGCGCCATCACGCGGTACACGCGGCCGAACGCGTTGAAGTCGTTCACGTACATCGAGCCGAGATAGACCTGCAGCGTGTTGAACAGGTCGGTGAGCGCGACGCCTTGCGCCTTCGCCTTCAGCCGGTCGACCTTCACTTCCAGCTGCGGGATGTTCGCCTGGTACGAGCTGACGGGATAACTCATCCCCGGCGTTTTCGCGACCGCGGCCTGGAACGCCGTCAGTGCCTTCTGCAATTCACCGTAGCCGAGCCCGCCGCGATCCTCGAGGTAAAGCGAGTAGCCCGAACCGTTGCCGAGGCCCTGGATCGGCGGCGGCATCAGCGCATAGGTGATGCCGCCGCCGATCGCCGCGAAGCGTGCGTTCAGGTCCGCGTTGATCTGCGCGGCGCTGCGGTGACGCTGGTCGAACGGCTTCAGGATCACGTACGAGTTCGTGATGTTCGGCGTGTTCACGCCTTGCAGCGCGTTCAGCCCGGCGAACGCCGGCACCATCTCGACGCCGTCGGTGCCGAGCGCGATCTTCGTCATCTGCTCGGTGACGGCGCTGGTGCGGGCGAGCGACGCGCCCTCCGGCAGCTTCGCGCCGGCGAACAGGTACAGCTTGTCCTGCACGGGGATGAAGCCGCCCGGCACCGCGTTGAACAGCAGCGCGGTCGCGGCGAGCAAGGCCGCATAGACCGCGAACACGGCGCCGCGCCGCTTCAGCGTGCGCGCGACCACGCCGTGATAGCGATCGGAGCTGCGCTCGAAGAAGCGGTTGAACGGATGAAACAGCCAGCCGAATGCGCGGTCGAGCACGCGCGTCAACGCGTCCTTCGGCGCGCCGTGCGGACGCAGCAGTTTCGCGGCGAGCGCGGGCGACAGCGTCAGCGAATTGACCGCGGAGATCACCGTCGAGATCGCGATCGTCACCGCGAACTGCCTGTAGAACTGGCCCGTCACACCCGACATGAACGCCATCGGCACAAACACCGCGCACAGCACGAGCGCGATCGCGACGATCGGCCCCGACACCTCGCGCATCGCCTGGTGCGCGGCGTCGCGCGGGCTCAAACCCTGTGCGATGTTGCGCTCGACGTTCTCGACCACCACGATCGCATCGTCGACGACGATCCCGATCGCGAGCACGAGCCCGAACAGCGTCAGCGTGTTGATCGAATAGCCGAGCAGGTAGAGCCACGCGAACGTGCCGACCACCGACACGGGCACCGCGACGAGCGGAATGATCGACGCGCGCCAGGTCTGCAGGAACAGGATCACGACGAGCACGACCAGCACGACGGCCTCGATCAGCGTGTGCTGCACCGCGCGGATCGATTCGCGCACGAACACGGTCGGGTCCCACACCGGACGATAGGCGACGCCCGGCGGGAAACGTTTCGACAGTTCGTCGAGCTTCGCATACACCGCCTTCGCGACGTCGAGCGCGTTCGCGCCAGGCGACAGGAAAATGCCGACCACGGACGAATGCTTGTCGTTGAAGTACGAGCGCAGCGTATAGTCGCCCGCGCCGAGCTCGATGCGCGCGACGTCGGACAGCTTCACGACCTGGCCGTCGTCGCCGTTGCGCAGCACGATGTCGCCGAATTCCTGCACGGTGCGCAGCCGGCCGCGCACGTTGATCGACACGAGGAAGTCGTTTTTCTTCGGCGTCGGCTCCGCGCCGAGCTGGCCGGCCGACACCTGCACGTTCTGCTCGCGCACCGCGGCGATCACGTCGCTCGCGGTCAGCCCGCGCGACGCCAGCCGGTTCGGGTCGAGCCAGAGCCGCATCGCGTAGTCGCCTGAGCCGTACACGCCGACGTCGCCGATGCCGGTCAGGCGCGACAGCTCGTCCTTCACGTGCAGCGTCAGGTAGTTGCGCAGGTACAGCGAATCGCGGCTGTTGTCCGGCGAATAGAGACTCACGTACATCAGCGGCGTCGGCGACTGCTTCTGCGTGGTCACGCCGTACTGGCGCACCTCGTCCGGCAGGCGCGACAACGCCTGGCTCACGCGGTTCTGCACGCGCACGGCGGCCGTATCGGGATCGACGCCCTGCAGGAACGTGACGACGACCTGCAGGCTGCCGTCCGAACCGGCGACCGACTTCATGTACATGATGCCTTCGACGCCGTTGATCGCCTCTTCCAGCGGTTCGGCGACCGATTCGGCGATTTCCTTCGGGTTCGCGCCCGGGTACGTCGCGCGCACGACGACGCTCGGCGGCACGACTTCCGGATATTCGCCGGCCGGCAGCATCGGGATCGAGATCAGGCCGATCGCGAAGATGACGATCGACAGCACGACCGCGAAAATCGGCCGGTCGATGAAGAAGCGGGAGAAATCCATTGCGGGCCTCCCGTTACCGTGCGGCCGGCGCGCCGGCGTCGGCCACGGCCACCGCCGCGGCCTGCGTGCCGCTGCCCGGGCCGGTGCCGGTGTCCGCATCCGCGCGTGCAGGCAGCACCTTCGGCTTCACCTGCGCACCCGGATAGTAGATCCGCTGCACGCCGTCGACGACCACGCGATCGCCCGGCTCCAGCCCCTTCTCGACGATCCGCTCGCCGTCCAGCGCACGGCCGATCGTGACGTCGCGACGCAGCGCCTTGTCGCCGGCGCCGATCACGTACACGTACTTGCGGTCCTGGTCGGTGAGCACCGCCTTGTCGTCGACGAGCAGCGCATCCTGGTCGCGACCGCTGACGAGCTGGACGCGCGCATAGAGGCCCGGCGTGAACGTGTGGTCCGCGTTCGGCAGCCGCACGCGCGCACGAATCGTGCCGGTTTGCGGATCGAGCCGGTTGTCGAGAAAATCGACGGTGCCCGCGTGCGGGAAACCCGTCTCGTTCGCGAGACCCACGCGCACCGGATCGGCGCCGATCGCGCGATGCTTCGGGTTGGCGCGCCGTGCGTTGTAGCGCAGGTAGCTCTGCTCGTCGCAGTCGAAATACACGTAGACGGGGTCTTGCGACACGACGGTCGTGAGCAGCGTGTCGTCCGCACGCGCGAGGTTGCCGGCGGTCGCGATCGCGCGGCCGACGCGCCCCGCGATCGGCGCACGCACCTCGGTGAAACCGAGATTGAGCTTCGCGTCGGCGACGGCCGCGTCGGCCGCCCGCAGGTCGGCGCGCGCCTGCTCGGCGGTCGCGCGCGCGTTGTCGAGTTCCTCCTGGGAAGTTGCATGCGCATCGATCAGTGTCCGCACGCGCTTGAGCTGCACATCGGCGAGGCTCGCGGCCGCGCGCGCCCGCTGCTGCTGTGCGTTCGCGCGGTCGAGCGCGATCCGGTACGGACGCGGATCGATCTCGAACAGCACCGCGCCCTGCGCGACGAGGTCGCCCTCCTTGTACGCGATGCGCTGCAGATAGCCGCTCACGCGCGGCCGCAGCTCGACCGCGTCGACTGCTTCGACGCGTCCGTTGAATTCGTCCGCGAGGCGGATCGTGCGCGGCGCGACGGTCGTCACGCCGACTTCGGGAAGCGGCTGGGCCGCCGTTTCGCCTTTGCCGTCGTGACAGCCCGACAACGCCAGCAGCAGTGCGCAGGCCGCGCCCAAAGGCGAGGTCCTGCGTAGGGATAAGGAGAGCATGATGCCTCGCGACGGGTTAAACTGCCGCGTAGCATAAAAGTTGAAGTTAACTTCAAGTCAAGCTTTCCCGGAGGGCGTCATGGGTATCGACGAAATCCCGCAATGGCCGCTGATGTCGATCCGCGAAGTGGCCGCGCGCAGCGGCGTGCCGGCATCGACGCTGCGTTTCTACGAGACGCGCGGGCTCATCAAGTCGCACCGCAACGGCTCGAGCCATCGCCACTATTCGCGCGCGGTGCTGCGGCTGATCGCGTTCATCGTGTTCGCGCAGAAGATCGGCTATTCGCTCGACGAGATCGCCGAACAGCTCGTGAGCCTGCCGGAAGACACCGCGCCGACCAACAAGGACTGGCAGCGGCTGTCGCGCGGCTGGAAACAGCGCGTCGCGAACCGGATCGAGGAACTGCAGCGGCTCTACATCAATCTCGACGAATGCATCGGTTGCGGCTGCCTGTCGCTGAAGCGCTGCAAGCTGACCAATCCCGAGGACCGCGCGGGACGCCACGGGCCGGGCGCGCGGCGCTGGCTCGGCGACACGCCGCCCGATCTCGACTGACGCATGCGCGGCGGCCGGTGCGATGCACGATGCCGCGCCGGCTTCCCGCGTCACCCGACCGGCCCGCCCCGCCGTTCACCGCGATCGCCGTGCCCGTGAGGGCGCCAGTCTGCCTGAATGTTGACGGTTGGTAACAATGGAAGTCCGAGCCCTGCCCGGCGTAAGGTCAATCGCGCCGGCGCGCCGGCCGGCTTCGCGTCGCGCGCGGCGCTCAGACGCTCAGACGCTCAGGATGCCGAGCGCGACGTCGAGCACGGCCTGCCGGAACGCCTCCTGCCGCGTGGGCAGCGACGTGAACTCCAGCATCATGTGGCTATACGACACCGTCGTGCCGACCGCGCTCGCGATCATGAAGAACAGCACGTTCGGATCGACCGGGCGGATCTCGCCGGCCTCGACCGCGTCGGCCAGCAGCGGAAACATCGCGTCGTGATACGGGCGCACGATCCGCTGCTGCAGGCAGTCGAGCCGCCCGCCCTCCTCGGTCGCTGCCGTCGAGAAGAACATGCCGATGTCCGGCTCCGCGAACTCGTGATCGACGCACAGCTCGATCGCGCGCCGCACGCGCTCGCGATGCGGCAATGACGACGTGCGCAGCGCGCGCAACGCGTCGAACAGCGGCTCGGCCAGGTCGACGATCTGCTCGACGACAGCCAGCCACAACGTCTCCTTCGCGCCGAAATGATGGGCGATCAGCGCCGCGTCGATGCCCAGCTCGCGCGCGACCTCGCGCACGCTCGTCGCGTCGTAGCCGCGCTTCGCGAACGTGCGGCGCGCGGCCCGCAATATCACGTCCGGTCCGACGGACGCCTCCGCCAGCGGCCGCCCGCGCGTACGCCGCTTCGACGGCGCGCGCTCAGTGACTTCAGCCACGTTTTCCTGCTCCCGTTGAATGAATCGAATGCCCGTGTCCGGGCCCCGGTTCGCGTCCGCGGAACCGGGTTGCCTGCCCGCTCCGTTGACACGCGAAGCCGGGAAGCGCTAGGATCATACCTTATTCATCACGTGATGATTTATTCATGACAACCCCTACTCGCATCGTGATCGTCGGTGGCGGCATCGCCGGATTGCAGCTCGCAACCCGCCTCGGCGAACGTCTCGGCCGCACCGGGCGCGCCCAGGTCACCGTGGTCGACCGCAGCCCGACCCATGTCTGGAAGCCGATGCTGCACACGATCGCGGCCGGTACGCGCGATGTGCAGCAACAGCAGGTGATCTTTCTCGCCCATGCGCGCGATCACGGCTACACGTACCAGCCCGGCGAATTGACGGGGCTCGATCGCGCGCGCCGTCGCGTGCAGCTCGGCGAGATTCGCTCGCAGGACGGCGAACGCGTGATCGACGCGCGCGAACTCGAATACGACGTGCTGATCCTCGCGCTCGGCAGCCAGGCCAACGATTTCGGCGTGCCGGGCGTGCGCGAGCACTGCTACTTCATCGACAGCCAGCGGCAGGCCGAAACCTTCAACGAAGCGCTGCGGATGCGCGTGTTCCGCAGCATCGCGCGCGACGAGCCGTTTCGCGTCGCGATCGTCGGCGCGGGCGCGACGGGCGTGGAGCTGGCGGCGGAACTGAGCCGGCTGCTGGAAGTGGCGCAGGCGTATGGCGACGCGACGGTGCGCGAGCGGCTGCGGCTCACGCTGCTCGAAAGCGGCCCGCGCATCCTCGCCGCATTTCCGCCGCGGATTTCCGCGTCGGCGCAGCGACGGCTCGAGCAGATCGGCTTTCACGTGCTGACGTCCACGCGCGTGACGGCGGCCGATGCGAACGGCTTCCACTACGGCGACGGTTCGTTCGCCGAAGCGGATCTGATGGTGTGGGCGGCGGGTGTGAAGGCGCCCGATTTCATGCAGGCACTCGGCGGGCTCGACACGAACCGCGCGAACCAGATCCTGGTCGGACCTACGCTGCAGGCCACGGCCGACGAGCACGTGTTCGCAATCGGCGATTGCGCGAGCCTGCAGCCCGACGGCCAGGAACGGCCGCTGCCGCCCACCGCGCAGGTGGCGACCCAGCAGGCCGAACATCTCGCGAAACACCTGCCCGCCTGGCTCGACGGCAAGCCGCTGCCGCCGTTCGCGTTCCACGATTTCGGCGCGCTCGTGTCGATCAGCGACTACGACGCGTTCGGCACGCTCGGCCAATTCGGGTTCTTCCGCGGCGGCTTCATCCAGGGGCGTTTCGCGCAATTCAGCCACCTGATGCTGTACCGGCGCCACCAGCAGGCGCTGCACGGATTCTCCAAGGCGACGCTGCTGTGGCTCGCCGAACGGATCAACGGCTGCGTGCAGCCGCGCATCCGCTTGTCGTGACGCCGCGTTTCGCGGCGTCGCCCAACGTTTCGAGGAAAGCAAAGATGAGCAACAGTGCAGTTGCCTGGCTCAGGACCGTCGCCGCGATCGGCAGCTTCGACATGCCGTCCGTATCATGGGCCGCCCCGCGACGGCGCAGCATCACGCGCGATCGCCTGCCGTCGTGGGATGCGACGAGCCAGCCGTCGATCAGCGTGCTCGAGCGGCCCACGGCCGACACCGTGATGATTTCGTGGTGCGACGCGTGCACCGGCCACTACGGCTACCAGAAGTGGCGGCTGTTCACGACGCGCAAGCGCGGCGTCTGCGCGCTGTCGGGGCGGCCGATCGCGCGCGGCGACAGCGTCTACGCGCCGCAACTGCTCGGCTCGGCGCCGGGCAACGCCGCCGCGATGGTGCTGGCGGCGTGCATCGACGAGGCGTGTGCCGCTTAAACGGACGTCGCCTGACCGGCACCATAGGCCGGATCGCGGTTCTGCCGTTCCAGTTCCGCGTCGAGATGCGCGGCATGCGCTTGTGCTTCGGACTCCGACATCAGCTCGCCCTCCCACTTCGCGACCACCGCGCTGGCGATCGAATTGCCGACCGCATTGGTGGCCGAGCGCCCCATGTCGAGGAACGTGTCGACGCCGAGAATCAGCAGCAGCCCCGCTTCCGGGATGTCGAACTGGTGCAGCGTCGCCGCGATCACGACGAGCGATGCGCGCGGCACGCCGGCCATCCCCTTCGACGTCAGCATCAGGACCAGCAGCATCGTGACCTGCGTGCCGAGCGACAGGTGAATGTTGTACGCCTGCGCGATGAACAGCGACGCGAACGTGCAGTACATCATTGAGCCGTCGAGATTGAACGAATAGCCCATCGGCATCACGAAGCTCGAGATCTTGCGCTTCACGCCGAAGCGGTCGAGCGCGTCGAGGATCTTCGGATACGCGGCTTCGGAGCTCGCCGTCGCGAACGACAGCATGAACGCTTCCTTGATCAGCACCAGCAGCTTGAATACGCGCGGCCCGAGGAACAGCAGGCCGGCGATCACGAGCGTGCTCCACAGCAGGAACAGGCTCACGTAGAAGTCGCCCATGAACACCGCGAACTTCAACAACACCGACAGCCCGTTGACCGCGACGGTCGCGGCCATCGCCGCCAGCACCGCGAGCGGCGCGAGCTTCATTACGTAGCCGGTGATCTTCAGCATCACGTGCGCCAGCTGGTCGATCGCGGCGACGAGGATCTTGCCGCGCTCGCCGAGCGCCGACAGCGCGACGCCGAAGAACATCGAGAACACGACGATCTGCAGGATCTCGTTGTTCGCCATCGCCTCGGCGATCGACTTCGGCACCATGTGGCTGACGAAATCCTTCAGCGTGAACTTGGAGGTCGCGAGATGCGCGGATGCGCCGATATCCGGCAGCGGAAGGCCGAGGTTCTCGCCCGGGCGCAGCAGGTTCGCCATCAGCAGCCCGAGCAGCAGCGAGATCAGCGACGCGGTGACGAACCAGCCGAACGCCTTCACGAACACGCGTCCCACCGACGAAGCGTCGCCCATGTGCGCGATGCCGACGACGAGCGTCGAGAACACCAGCGGGCCGATCACCATCTTGATCAGCCGCAGGAACACGTCGGACACGAGGGAGATGTAGCCGGCGATCTCGGTCGCGGACTGCTTGTCCGGAAACTGCGTATAGATCATGTAGCCGATGAAGATGCCGGCCGCCATCGCGAGCAAGATCCAGACTGCCGCAGACATTCGTTTGTTCATAACGGAACTCGACGCACGGAGCAGGAATGAAAAAAAATGCGCGCGTCAGTGCCGTGCCACGGCGCGCATTGCGGGTCGGTCGGGCCCGGCATTCCGGGCACCCGCCCCGCCCGATACTGCGGACGTCCGCGAACGGACGCGCTGTCGCTGCCCCGGCGCTCGCGCGATGGCGAACGCCGGGGCAACCGTTCAGCCTGGTGCAATCAGATCAAATCAGCTCACGTCAGTAGCCGATCGCCGAACCGGCCGGGCGGCGCGGATCGTTGACGCCGTAGATGTAGCCGACGCGCACGTTGCCCGACACCGACGAATCGTTACCGGAACTCTGATGGCTCACCGCCTCGGTGCCGGGCAGGCCGACCATGATCAGCTCGGCGGCGCCCCACGGCGTCTGCTCGACCATCTTGTAGCCCATGTTGCGCAGGATCGCGAGCGTGTCGGGCGACAGGCCGCGGGTCTCGTAATAGACCTGGTCCGGCAGCCATTGATGATGGACGCGCGGCGCACCGACCGCATCCTGCGGCGTCATCCCGTAGTCGATCACGTTCAGCACGGTCTGCAGCGTGATCGTGATGATCCGCGAGCCGCCCGGCGAGCCGACCACCATGAACACCTTGCCGTCCTTCTTCACGATCGTCGGCGCCATCGACGACAGCGGACGCTTGCCCGGCGCGATCGAGTTGCGCGTGCCCTGCACGAGGCCGAACAGGTTCTGCGCGCCGACCTTGACCGTGAAGTCGTCCATCTCGTCGTTCAGGAAGAAGCCCGTGCCCGGCGCGATCACCACCGCGCCGAAGCGGCCGTTGACGGTGTACGTGGTCGACACCGCGTTGCCGTCGCGGTCGATGATCGAGTAGTGGGTCGTCTCCGGCTTCTCGTGCACGCCGACACCCGGCTGCACGTCGACCGATGCCGTCGCCATGTCGCCGCTGATCTGCTTGCGGATCTCGGCCGCATACTGCTTGCTCGTCAGCTTCGCGACCGGATTGTCGATGAAGTTCGGGTCGCCCAGCAGCGTATTGCGGTCCTCGTACGCGTGGCGCATCGCCTCGGTCATGTAGTGGACCACCGACGCAGACTGGTAGCCGAACTTGCGCAGGTCATACCCTTCGAGCACGTTCAGCGTCTCGCACATCGTCACGCCGCCCGAGCTCGGCGGCGGCGCCGACACGAACTCGTAGCCGCGATACGTGCAGGTCAGCGGCGCCATGTCCTGCGCGCGATACGACGCGAAATCGGCCGCCGTGATCACCCCGCCGCCGCGCTTCGCCGCGGCTTCGACGATCTTCGGAATCTCGCCGTGATAGAACGCGTCGGGGCCCTGCTCCGCGATGCGCTCGAGCGTGCGTGCCAGGTCCTTCTGCACCAGGCGGTCGCCCGGCTGCAGCGGCGTGCCGTCCGGGCGCAGGAAGATGCGCGCGGCTTCCGGGTCCTTCCTGAAGCGCTCGATCGTCGTGTCGAGAATGTCCGTATCGCCGCGCGTCAGCACGAAGCCGTCGCGCGCGAGCCGGATCGCCGGCGCCATCACCTGCCTGCGCGTCAGCTTGCCGTACTTGCGCTGCGCGAGGTCGAGACCCGCGACCGTGCCCGGCACGCCGACCGCGCGATAGCCGTACAGGCTGTCGTCCGGAATGACGTTGCCGTTCGCATCGAGATACATGTTCGCCGACGCCGCGGCCGGCGCGGTCTCGCGGAAGTTGATGAAGCGGTCGCGGCCGTCGGCCAGGTGCAGGGTCATGAAGCCGCCGCCGCCGATGTTGCCGCAGCACGGATTGGTCACCGCTTGCGCGTAGCCGACCGCCACGGCGGCGTCCACCGCGTTGCCGCCTTCCTTGAGGATGTCGACGCCGATCTGCGACGCGAAGTGCTGCGACGACACGACCATGCCGTTCTTCGCTTCCACCGCGGGTTCCGAAGCGGCGAGCGCGCCTGCGCTGATGGCCGACAACAGGGTGAGTACGACGAGCCGCCTCATGACGGAATCCTCCAGACGAATGACCGGGCCATACCGGGATGCGCAACCGACTCGGAAGGCCGGACGACGCTGCTGATCCGGCATGTAATAAACCATACATTCCGGCGAGGCCGCGATCATAGCATCGGCATTTTCATGTCAAAACCTAGGGTAATTACTGAATTCCCGATGAATTTATGGAAAGGTTCCGATCGATAATGTTTAATACATTACATAATCAGCCGATTGACGACCCGAATGATGCGCCCCTCTAATCTGTGGCCTCACACGGTCCGCGGCGCGGCGATCGGCTAACATGCACGGCGTCGCCGGCAGACGCATGCCTGCCGTTTGTCATTCATTCAGATAAAAACAAGCCGGAGTGCCCGATGGGGACAAGCATCAGGGCGTTGCTGCTATCCCAGATGGATAGCTTCACGCCGTCGGAACAGAAGGTCGCGCACGCGCTGCTGGAGCGCTATCCGAGCCTCGGGCTCGGGCCGATCGCGAGCTTCGCGAAGCAAGCCGAAGTCAGCGACCCGACCGTGTTCCGCTTCGTCGTGCGCATCGGCTTCCCGAACTACTCGTCGTTCCAGCAGGCGCTGCACGACGAGATTGATACCGCGATGAATTCGCCGCTCGCGCGGATGGATGCGTTCCACTCGGAATCGGGGATGCGCGACAGCCATGCGGCGATCTTCCAGCGGCTCTCGCAATCGCTTGCCACCACGATCGAGGGACTCGACGCGGCGGCGTTCGACGAAGCGGTGACGCTGCTGGCCGATCCGGAAATCCGCGTGTTCTGCGGCGGCGGGCGTTATACCGCGCCGCTCGCGTCGCTGTTTTCGTTCACGCTCGCGTATGCGCGCCCGCATGTGCAGTACGTCGAGCCGAACCTGAATCTCTCGTCGGTGTCGCTGACCGACATGGGGCCCGGCGACGTGCTGGTCATTTTCGATTTTCGCCGCTATCAGAAAGACAGCATCCGGTTCGCGCAGGCCGCGCACCAGCTCGGCGTGCGCGTGCTGCTGATCACCGACGAATGGCGCTCGCCGATCAGCGCGTTCGCCGAGATCGTGCTGCGGATCCAGGGGCGCCCGTTCGCGATGCTGCAGACCAACGTGCCGGCGCTGGCGCTCGCCGAAGCGCTGGTGATCGGCGTGACGAACCGGCTTCCTGAGTTGGCGCGGCAGCGGATGGAAAAGATCGAGCGGCTCAGTGCGGGCGGCAGCGAGCAGGACGCGAATCAGCGGGATTTGCCCGAATGACGGTCGCGCGTCATTCGGGCGCGGACGTCAGCTCTCCACGTCCTCGAGACTGAACACTTCCGTCTTGTCGTTGTACGAAAAGACTTCGCCGTAACGCCCCCAGTCGATCACCGCATCGAGCGTTTCCTCCGCCGCCTCGTCCGACAGGAAATCCTCCAGCTCCTGCTCGAAACGCACGCGCGGCGCACGATGGCCCGGGCGTTCGTTCAGCACCTTCCGGATCCGCGCGGCGAGCGGCACGTGCTTCAGCAGGTGATCCGCGAACATCAGCTTGCGTTCCTGCGTGCCGAACTCCGCGAACACGCGCGCGGGCGGCGTCAGGAACACGTCGCCTTCGCGCACGTCGGCGAAACCGAGGTACTGCAGCACTTCGGCGATCGGAAACAGTTCGTCGACCTCCAGATGCAGCGTGCGCGCGATTTCCGGCATGTCCGCGCGGCCGTGATACGGCGCCATCGCGAGCGTCTCGATCAGGCCGGCCATCAGGTTGGTCGACACGCGCGGCATCCAGCTGCCGAGCTCGAGCCCCTTCTTCGTCGCCTCGCCGGTCTGACGCGCAGTCATCTTCGCGTAGATGTCGTCGACCAGCTTGCGGAAGTCGGGATCCAGCCGGTTGCGCGGATGCTTGAACGGCACCTTGATCTCGGCGATCACGCGGCCCGGGTTCGACGACAGCACGAGGATCCGGTCGCACATGAACACCGCTTCCTCGATGTTGTGCGTGACGATCAGCACCGACTTGATCGGCATGCGGCCTTGCGTCCACAGGTCGAGCAGGTCGGTACGCAGCGTCTCGGCGGTCAGCACGTCGAGTGCGGAAAACGGCTCGTCCATCAGCAGGATCGTCGGATCGACCACGAGCGCGCGCGCGAAGCCCACGCGCTGGCGCATGCCGCCCGACAGCTCGCGCGGATATGCGTTCTCGAAGCCGTCGAGACCGATCAGGTCGATCGCGGCGAGCGCGCGTTCGCGCCGCTCGCGCGCGCCGACGCCGAGCGCCTCAAGCCCGGCCTCCACGTTCTGCAGCACGGTCAGCCACGGAAACAGCGCGAAGGTCTGGAACACCATCGCGACGCCTTCGGCCGGGCCGCGCAGCGGCTTGCCGAGATAGGTCACGTCACCGCCGGTCGGCTCGATCAGCCCGGCGATGATCCGCAGCAGCGTCGACTTGCCCGAGCCAGAACGGCCGAGCAGCCCGACGATCTCGCCCTCGCGCAGCGACAGGTTCGCGTCGTCGAGCACGAGCAACTCGCCCTGCGACTTGTTGAAGCCGCGATTCACATGTTCGACGCGCAGGATTTCCTCGCCGAGGCGCGGCGGCTGAAGCGGCTGGGACGTCTGGACAGGGGCGTTGATTACGGTCTGGTTTTGCATCGCGCTTACTCTCAATCGAGACGGAGCCGGGATTCCGCATAGGCGTACATCGGACGCCACAGCAGACGGTTGAACAGGGTAACGAACAGGGACATCACGGCGATGCCCAGGATGATCTTCGGAAAGTCGCCGGCGGCGGTCATCTGTGCGATGTACGAGCCGAGGCCATGCGCGACGACCCTGGTGTCGCCCCACTGCACGAACTCCGACACGATGCTCGCGTTCCACGCGCCGCCGGATGCGGTGATCGCACCGGTCACGTAGTAAGGGAAGATGCCGGGCAGCATCGCCTGCCGCCACCACTGCCAGCCGCGAATGCGGAAGTTCTTCGTCGCTTCCTTGTAGTCGTTCGGATAGGACATCGCGCCGGCGATCACGTTGAACAGGATGTACCACTGCGTGCCGAGCACGATCAGCGGCGACAGCCAGATGTCCGCGTTCAGATGGAAGTGGACGATCACGATCACGAACACCGGGAACAGCAGGTTCGCCGGGAACGCGGCGAGGAACTGCGCGAGCGGCTGGATCTTCTCGGCCAGCGCGGGGCGCAGCCCGATCAGCACGCCGAGCGGCACCCAGACCACCGACGCGATCGCGATCAGCACCAGCACGCGCAGCAACGTGATCAGCCCGAGCACCAGCACATGGCCGACCTCGGCCGTCGTCACGCCGGTCGCCACGAAGCTGACCACACGCCACCCGACGTACACGGTCAGCAGGATCACGAACGCGCCCCACACGATATCGCCGACGCGCGACGAACCGCGCGCCGACGTGCCGCGCGAGCGCTTGCCCGTGAGCGCCGGCACGCGCAACGGAATCCGCGCGGCCTGCGACAGCAGCCAGCCGGCCGGCACGAGCAGCTGGTGGATCAGGTGCGTGCGGCGCAGCATGTCGAGCAGCCAGGACTGCGGCGCATCGCCCGACGCGGTGTTCTCCATCCGGAACTTGTCGGCCCACGCGACGAGCGGGCGGAACAGGAACTGGTCGTACGCGAGGATCACGACCGACATCGCGACGATCACCCAGCCCACCGCGCCGAGGTTCTTGTCGGCGATCGCCTGCGCGAGATACGCGCCGATGCCCGGCAGCGTGATCGTCTGGTTGCCGACGGTGATGGCCTCCGACGCGACGACGAAGAACCAGCCGCCCGACATCGACATCATCATGTTCCAGATCAGCCCCGGCATCGAGAACGGCACTTCGAGCTTCCAGAAGCGCTGCCACGGCGTCAGGTGGAAGCCGCGCGACACTTCGCTCAGGTCGCGCGGCACCGTGCGCAGCGACTGGTAGAAGCTGAACGTCATGTTCCACGCCTGGCTCGTGAAGATCGCGAAGATCGCCGCGAGCTCGGCGCCGAGCACGCGGCCCGGGAACAGTGCGAGGAAGAACGTGACCGTAAACGAGATATAGCCGAGCACCGGCACCGACTGCAGGATGTCGAGGATCGGGATCAGCACCATGCCGGCACGGCGGCTTTTCGCGGCGAGCGTGCCGTATACAAGCGTGAATACCAGCGACGCGACCATCGCGGCGAGCATCCGCAGCGTGGTGCGCAACGCGTATTCGGGCAGGTTCGACGGGTCGAGCGAGATCTTCTGCGTCTGCAGCACGGCGATCGGCGCCATCGTCTGATGAAAGCCGACGATCGCCATTGCGAGTATGCCGATGATCAGCGGAAACGCGACCGCATCCCAGCGGTTGGGGAGCACGCGCCACGCGGACGCGTTGGCGGTGCGATTCGGATCGAAGAAACTGATATCCATCGGTAGCGTCTTGGTCGAATTGAAAATCGATGGGATCGGCCGCGTGACGCGCGGCCGGATGCGCCGTTAGCCGGCGCGGCTCAGAACGGCTTGTGGCGCGCCCGGTACAGGACCGCCGAACGCGCGATCGACGCAGGCAAGACCAGCACCCGCGCGACGGCGGGCAGCATGATCGGCAGGACCGAACCCTCCTTGACCGGACCGGGATCCGCGCTCAGCTGAACGCCGACGTAGACGACGCCGCAGGCAACGATCGGCAAGAACGGCGCGAAGCCGATGGTGCGCGTGCGATGACCGCCCGCACCGCTGGTTTCCGTTGCCGCGAGATTCGGCATGAGGGGCTCCGGAGAAGTGATTCGGTGTCGCAGGCTATCGGGCGGACATGACGCAAACGTGACGTGTCACTTACAGGACATTGACAGGTCATCCGCCGGTGGTCCGTCATTGCGCCGCAAGCCGCGAGCAACCTCGCAACGCGCGGGAATAAATCCGCCGCCGCAGCGGTATGGCATACGAAGGCGCCGGCTTATTCCAGGACGATCCGGCCGTCCGGTTCCGTCACACGAATGCGAGGCTCACATGTCTTCATCGAATCCCACCCGCCCGTCGCGTCGCAAGGCCCTGCAATGCATGGCGTTCGGCGGCCTCGGCACGCTGTTTACACTGTCGGGCGGCATCCTGACGCCGTTCGACCTCGCGCTCGCGCAAAGCGGCGCCGCACTCCCCGCGGACAAGGGCCGGCCGCTGTTCGTGCAGATCAGCGACACGCACATCGGCTTCAACAAGGACGCGAATCCCGACGTCGCGGCCACGCTGCGGCAGACCATCGAGCTCGTCAACGCGATGCCTGCCACGCCCGCGCTCGCGATCCATACCGGCGACATCACGCACCTGTCCAAGGCAGCGGAGTTCGACCAGGCGTCGCAGCTGCTGTCCGCGCTGCGCGTGCCGGAGCTGCATACGGTTCCCGGCGAACACGACGTGACCGACGGCTCGGGCGCCGAATATTTCAGCCGCTTCGGCAAGGCGTCGGACAACCGCGGCTACTACAGCTTCGATCACGCGGGTGTGCACTTCGTCGCGCTCGTCAACGTGATGCACTTCAAGCCGAACGGACTCGGCAGCTTCGGCGACGAGCAGCTCGCGTGGCTCGCGCAGGATCTGAAGGGGCAATCGTCGAGCACGCCGATCGTCGTGTTCTCGCACATGCCGATGTGGACCATCTACGAGCCGTGGGGCTGGGGCACCGGCGACGCACCGCAGACGATGGCGCTGCTGCGCCGCTTCGGCTCGGTCACCGTGCTGAACGGGCACATTCACCAGATCGTGTCGAAGGTCGAAGGCAACGTGACGTTCCACACCGCGCGCTCCACCGCGTTCCCGCAGCCGACCGCCGGCAACGGCCCCGGCCCGGTGCCGCTCACCGTGCCGCGCGACCGGCTGCCCGCGATGCTCGGCGTGACGACCGTCGACTTCGCCGGCCATCCCGTGGCGGCGTCGCTGCGCGACACGACGCTGGCCTGATCCCTCGCCTGATCCCTCGCCCGATTCCGCTACGCAAGGAGACCGACATGACCTTCCTCAAGCCCTCGACGCTGCTGGCGGCGCTGACCCTGTGCGCGGCCGCCGCCGGCACGCCGCTCGCCGCATTCGCGCAACCCCCGGCCGGCCCGCTCGTGACGATCCACAACTTCATGTTTTCGCCGATGTCGACCACGATCAAGGCCGGCACGACGGTCACGTGGAAGAACCTCGACGCGGAACCGCATACCGTCGTCAACGACGCGGGCATCTTCCATTCGAACGCGCTCGACCAGGACGAGACCTACTCGTTCCGCTTCGACAAGCCGGGGGTCTACAAGGTGTTCTGCGGGATTCATCCGTACATGAAGGAGACCATCACCGTGGAATGACGCGGCGCGCCGAGCCGCACCATGCGCGCGAAGATCCGGCACCGCGGAGCGACGCCCGCCGATCGCCTACACTGGTTCCAACCGGCCGGCCCCCGCCGGCCGTCACCGACCACGAGGCAAGCGATGACGGCAAGTCAACCCGCACACCCGAAGCTACCCGGACAGGTCGTGCTCGTGCTCCAGGGCGGCGGCGCACTGGGCGCATACCAGCTCGGCGTATTCGAGGCGATGGACGCGGCGGGCATCCAGCCCGACTGGGTGATCGGCACGTCGATCGGCGCGATCAACGCGGCGCTGATCGCCGGCAACGCGCCCGCGCACCGCGCGCAGCGAATGGCCGAATTCTGGCGCCACGTCACCGAACGGCCCGCCGTGACCGTGCCGGGCTTCCCGACGACCTGGGACAAGATAGGCTCGGAACTCGCGGTGATCGGCGCGGGCCTCACGGGATTCTTCCGGCCGAATCCCGCCGCGTGGCTCGGGCCGCTCGCGCGGGTCGGCGTCGAGCACGCGTCGTATTACGTGGTCGAGCCGCTGCGCGACACGCTCGCGTCGCTGATCGACCTCGACCTGCTGAATGCGTGCCGGCCGCGACTGACCGTCGGCGCGGTCAACGCGTGCACCGGCACGATGCGCTATTTCGATTCGCGCGACCGGCCGCTCGACCTCGACCACGTGATGGGCTCGGGCGCGCTGCCGCCCGCGTTCCCGGCCGTGCGGATCGACGGCGCACCCTACTGGGACGGCGGCATCTATTCGAATACGCCGGTCGAGGTCGTGCTCGACGATGCGCCGCGCCGCAGCTCGATCATCTTCTCGGTGCAGATGTGGAATCCGGTCGGGCCCGAGCCGCAAAGCATCTGGCAGGTGTCGGAGCGGCAGAAGGACATCCAGTACGCGAGCCGCACGGACGGCAACATCGCGCGGCAACAGCAGATTCACCGGCTGCGCCACGTGATCAAGGAACTGGTGATGCGGCTGCCGGAGGCGGAGCGAACGTCGGCCGACGTGCAGGCGCTCGCCGCGTGGGGCTGCCAGACGACGATGCACGTGATCAAGCTCGCGGCGCCGCGGCTCGACGGCGACGATCAGTGGAAGGACATCGATTTCACGCCGGACGGCATCGCGGCGCGCCGGCAGGCCGGGTTCGACGCGACGATGCAGGCGATCGCCGCGCGACCGTGGGATCAGCCGATGGACCCGACGGAAGGGCTCAGCGTCTGGAGCCCGGAAGAGAACCGAATCGGCGAACGGCACAACTGACGCAGCCGGCGCAACGTCCCCGCGCGTACCGCCCTGCCAGGCACCGGCTTAAAGCGCGCGCACGATGCCGCCGTCGACGCGAATGTTCTGCCCGGTGATGTAGCCGGCGCCTTCCGACAGCAGGAACGTCACGGTCTGCGCGATCTCCTGTGTCTTGCCGAAACGGCCGGCCGGAATGCGCGCGACGATCTCGGGCGTCTCCGGCCAGCTGTCGATGAAGCCGGGCAGCACCGAATTGATGCGGATGTTGTCCTTCGCGTACCGGTCGGCGTACAGGCGCGTGAACGCACTGAGCGCCGCGCGCAGCGCGGACGACACCGGCATCGCCTGCTCGGGCGCGTCGGCCGCGAAGCTCGAAATGTTGACCACCGCGCCGCCGCCCTGCTTCAGGAAGACCGGTGTCACGCGGCGCAGCACGCGCGCGACGTTGAGCACGATCAGGTCGAGCCCTTCGTGCCATTTGTCGTCACCGATCGAGAGCAGGTCGCCCTTCGGCGGATGCCCGGTATTGTTGACGACCGCATCGATACGGCCGTACTTCGCGAGCGTCTCGTTCACGAAGCGCGCAATGTCGGCGTCTTCGGTGACCGACCCCGCCACGCCGAACCCGCCGAGTTCCTTCGCCAGTTCGACCGCGCTGCCGGACGGCGACATCAGCGCGACGCGATAACCGTTGCTCGCGAGATCCCGCGCAATCGCGGCGCCCATGCCCTTGCCCGCCGCCGTCACCAAAGCCACTTTCTGTACAGTCATGCTGTTCTCCTGAATGGGTCGGCGCAGCGCCGCGATCATCGTCCATGGCAGCACTGTAGAACTCTATAATCGGCCTGTCGAACCAAGATTTCTCCACCCACCCTGTAGAATTTCTACTGCATGAAGGCGCTAACGCGTACCCGCCGGTTCCCGCCGCTCAATGCGCTTCGCGCGTTCGAAGCCGCCGCGCGACACCTCAATTTCCGGCTGGCCGCCGACGAACTCGGCGTGACCCAGGGCGCGGTGGCGCAACAGGTCAGGCATCTGGAGGACGTCGTGGAGGTTCAGCTGTTCCGGCGGCTGCCCAGGGGGCTGGCGCTGACGCGCGAAGGGCTCGAGTATTTTTCGTCGGTCCAGCGTGCGCTGCAGATCATCTCCGACGCCACGGACGCGCTCGGGCAGCGCCCGACGGTTCTGGCGGTCAGCACGACGCCGTCGTTCGCGTCGAAGTGGCTGATTCCGCGCCTGTCGGACTTCGGCCGGCTGCATCCCGACATCGAGGTGCGCGTGATCGCCGACGAAAGGCTGGCGTCGTTCCGGGCCGACGGCGTCGACATCGCGATTCGACTGAGCAAGCCGCCGTTCCCGGCCGGCCTGGTCGCCGAGTTGCTGTTTCCGCTCGACATCTTTGCCGTCGCCAGCCCGAAACTGCTCGACAGCGGCTCGCCGATCCGGACGCCCGCGGACCTCGCAAAGCACGTGCTGTTGCACGACGCGCACGATCTGTGGCCCGAGTTCATCGACAAGCTCGGCGGCCAAGGCCGGGCCGATCCGACGAAAGGGCCGCGGTTCAGCCAGTCGCTGCTCGCAATCGACGCCGCGGTCGCCGGCCAGGGCATCGCGCTGACGAGCGAGCCGCTGGTCGAACGCGATATCGCGGAAGGCCGGCTGCGGCGCGTGTTCGACTTTTCGTTTCCGATGTCGCTCGGGTTTTACGTCGTCTTTCCGCAGGCCAATGCGCATTCGGAAGCGCTCGATGCGATGCGGCGGTGGCTGTTCGCGCAGTACGGGAAGGGGTGACGCGCTGAAGTCCGACAGATCAACAACCCCACCTCCATCAGTGCCTTCATACATATCGTTATTTTCCGATATATGATTCGCCCATCGACGATACCCGTTTGCCCCGAACACTACGCCCTTCCATGCCGACCGAACTCGACATCGACGCGATCCTGAAAGCGCTCTCGAACCCCGTGCGCCGGGAAATCCTCGTCTGGCTGAAAACGCCGGGCGCGCATTTCCCGGAGCAGACGCTGCCGTACGACCACGGCGTCTGCGCCGGGCAGATCGACGCGCGCTGCGGGCTGTCGCAGTCGACGGTTTCCGCGCACCTCGCGACGCTGCAGCGCGCGGGGCTCGTGACGTCGACGCGGATCGGCCAGTGGGCGTTCTTCCGGCGCAACGAGGCCGTCATCGACGCATTTCTCGACGCCCTGCGTCGCGAACTCTGACCCAGGCCATGCGGGCCACCCGTCGCGCACGATGCGACGGCCATCCCGCCTTTCGTGAAGAGGTTATCTCCATGCCCACCCTGTTCGACCCCGTTACCCTCGGCGACCTGACCCTGCCGAACCGCGTCGTGATGGCGCCGCTCACCCGTGCCCGCGCCGGCAGCGCGCGCGTGCCCAACGACCTGATGGCTCGCTATTACGCCGAGCGCGCGTCGGCCGGCCTGATCATCAGCGAAGCGACTTCGGTCACGCCGCAGGGCGTCGGCTACGCGGACACGCCGGGCATCTGGTCCGACGAGCAGGTGGAAGGCTGGAAGCGCGTGACGCAGGCCGTGCACGCGGCGGGCGGCCGCATCGTGCTGCAGCTCTGGCACGTCGGCCGGATTTCCGATCCGGTGTTCCTGGACGGCGGCCTGCCGGTCGCGCCGAGCGCGATCGCCGCGGGCGGTCACGTGAGCCTCGTGCGGCCGCCGCGTCCGTACGTGACGCCGCGCGCGCTCGACATCGATGAAATTCCGGGCATCGTCGCCGCGTACCGCAAGGGCGCGGAAAACGCGAAGAAGGCGGGCTTCGACGGCGTCGAGATCCACGGCGCGAACGGCTACCTGCTCGATCAGTTCCTGCAGGACAGCACCAACCTGCGCACCGACGCGTACGGCGGCCCGATCGAGAACCGCGCGCGCCTGCTGCTCGAAGCGGTCGACGCGGCGATCGACGTGTGGGGCGCGGGCCGTGTCGGCGTGCACCTCGCACCGCGCGGCGACGCGCACACGATGGGCGATTCCGATCCGGCCGCGACGTTCGGCTACGTCGCACGCGAGCTCGGCCGCCGCAAGATCGCGTTCATCTTCACGCGTGAATCGTATTCGGGCGACCAGCTGAGCCCGCGTCTGAAGGAGGCGTTCGGCGGCCCGCTGATCGCGAACGAGCAGTTCACGCTCGAATCGGCGCAGGACACGCTCGCGAGCGGCCACGCCGACGCGATCGCGTGGGGCAAGCTGTTCATCGCGAATCCGGACCTGCCGCGTCGACTCGAACTCGGCGCACCGTTGAACAAGCCGGTGCCGGAGACGTTCTACGCCGAAGGCGAGACGGGTTACACCGACTACCCGGCGCTCAGCGACGCGGCCTGACGGCCGGCGGCACGTTCATGCGCGCACGTCCGCGCGCATGAACACGCGCTGCGTCTCGTCGAGCCCGCGCGCGACGTGATGCGCGCGGATCGCATGCAGCGTGTCGTCGAGCGATGCGTCGTCGATGACGTCGAAGCCCAGGCGCGCGTAGTACGGCGCATTCCACGGCGCGTCGCGAAACGTCGACAGCACGACCTGCGCGATGCCGTCTTGCGCGGCGCGCGTCATGATCCGTTCGATCAGGCGCGCGCCGATCCGCTGCCCCGCATGCGACGGCGCGACGTCCAGCTCCTCCAGATAAAGCCGCTGCGCATCGAGCAGCCGGTAGAACGCGAAACCCACGCAGGCCCCCGCTTCGTCCGTCGCCACATACGCGCGGCCGTCGTCGATGCGTGCGAGCACGTCGGCCGCATCGGTCGGCTCGCCTTCGGCGATGTCGGACATGCCGATGTCGCGAAAGCGCTGGGCGGCGGCAACTTCCACGGCGGCCATCGCGGCCGCGTCTTCCCGCGTGGCGGGACGAATCCGGATCGATACTGTCATCACGACGAGGTAGGCAGGCAGGAACGGCCGTCACTATAATCGAAACTTCATACCTTTCGAACGCCTTGCCCACGAGGTTCGCCATGACGCTGTCCGCGCTCGCCGTGTTCGCCATCGCCCTGCTCGTCACCGCCGGCACGCCCGGCCCGAGCGTCGCCGCGCTCGTCGCGCGCGTGCTGACGAACGGCGTGCGAGACGTGCTGCCGTTCCTCGCCGCGATGTGGATCGGCGAGGCGCTGTGGCTCACGCTGGCGGTGGCCGGGCTGTCGGCGTTCGCACGCACGTTCGAGACGGGCCTGCTCGTGCTGAAGCTGCTCGGCGTCGCGTACCTGCTGTTCCTCGCGTGGAAGATGTGGACCGCGCCGACCGACACGCAGGCCGGCGACCTGCCGCGCGGGCAGTCGCCGTGGCGCATGTTCGTCGCGGGCACGCTGGTCACGCTTGGCAATCCGAAGATCATGCTGTTCTATCTCGCGCTGCTGCCGACGATCGTCGATCTGACGCATGTCGGTGTGCTCGCGTGGGCCGAGCTCGTCGGCACGATGCTCGCGATCCTGATCCTCGCCGACTGCTTCTGGTCGCTGCTCGCGGTGCGTGCGCGGGCATTTCTGACGTCGGCACGCGCGAAGCGGGTCGCGAACCGCACGAGCGCGACCGCGATGGCGGGTGCGGCGGTGGCGATTGCGACGCGGTAGTCCGTCGATCGCACACCCTACCGCTCTCTGCAGACCTGCGATGCCGCAACTCGAGAAAATTCCCGCGGCACTTGCCGCACTGTCGATTTCTCGTCGCGAGATCGTGCTTCCGCTCGACGCCGCGCTCGAATGCATTGACTATTGCGAGCGTCATCGCATTCCGATCTATGGTTGGGAAGGTTGGGTCCTGACTGCCGACGGACGTGTCGGACATGGCAGCGCTCCGCAGGGCACCGTGAGTCTTGATGATTGGCCGCTGGCGGAGGCCGCCGCGTTCTGCCGCAGCACGATGGTGTCCGAATCGAAGGTGTGGCACAACAAATACCCCGGGACAACCGACCAGCTGCATTTCTGCATCACGATCGGCGACACGTACTGATTGCCCCACCCGCGCGATCGGTCCTCGATATCGACGGCGTCTCGAATGCCACGCATTTCACCTTTCTCAGGCAGTGCCCCGATCAGCTAGTTCGCGATCGTCAATGCGAATGCGCTAACAACCCACCGACCTGCGCCTGCCATCCGCCACAGGCACATCCTCATTACACTCGACCAACGCCCGCACCAACGCCCAGTCATCGTCGTCGCAGAAATCGAGGAGCATCGCGCCACACGGCCCGCGCGCTTCTCGCAACCGCGCCGCGAGCCGCGCCTGAATCCCGACCACCCTGCCGTCGCCGCGCGCGACCACCGACGGATTCGCGCCCATCCCCGTGCCGCTGCAGAAATTGATCGCCCAGCGCCCGCTCTCCGGCGACGGCATGCGGCTCAGCAGCGCATCGATCACACGCCACTTGTAATGGATCGACCCGGCGACAGGCACACGGTATTCATCCTGGATCACGAACGCCGCATCCGGATGATCGACCGTAAACGTCGCATTGTCGGGCCACGCGGTCAGGTCGATGCCCAGCGGCCGGCTGCTGCGGAACCGCCGCAACAGCACCATCGCGCCGCGCACGTCGCCGAGCGCCGGCAGCGCGCGGCCCGCATGCCAGCGCAGCCGCGGATGCCGCGCGCAATGCGCATCGAACGTCGCGTCGAAACTGCGCGTGCACGCATGCGCCGGCCATTCGTCCTTCACCGACATCACGATGCATTCGCGCGGATGCGCATCGAGAAAGCGCGTGCAGTCCGCGAGCACGTCGTCGAACGACAGGCCGAGCGCGATGCCGCCGTGATGGATGTCGAACGTATCGCCCCGGTGCCGGCAGCGAATGTCGAGCAACCGCACGCCATGCGCGAGCTGCGCATCGAGCGGCGCGCGCTGCGTGCGCACGAGCGGATCGTCGACCGTATACGCACAGGTGTCATGGCTGCCCGGTAGGGTCAGCGTATGCAGCGGCCGCGCGTCGTCGAGCGCCGACATCCAGTCGGCCAGCGGCGTGGAGGCTTCGTGTCGCGAAGGGATCATGAATCGATGACTGACAAGGAAAGAAAGACATGGGTGACCGCGTCGGATGTCGCCGTGCGGGCCGGCGTGTCGCGCTCCGCGGTGTCGCGCGCGTTCTCGCCGACGGCGAGCATCGCGCCCGAGACGCGCGAACGCGTGATGGCGGCCGCGCGTGCGCTCGGCTACCAGGTCAACCTGATCGCGCGCGACATGATCACGCAGCGCAGCAGCATGATCGGCGTCGTGACGGCCGGGTTCGAGAATCCGTTCCGCGCGCGGCTGCTGTCGGACCTGATGGCCGCGCTCGGGCAGCGCGCGTTCACGCCGCTCGTGACCAATGCGGACGATCCGCATCAGGTCCGGCAATCGCTCGAACGGCTGCTCAGCTACCGGATCGCGGGCCTGGTGATGACGTCCGCTTCGCCGCCGCTGTCGGTCGCACGACAGTATCTCGATCACCGGATTCCCGTCGTGATGATCAACCGCGAAGCGAACCTGCCGGGCGCGGACGTCGTCGTCAGCGACAACGCCACGGGCGCCGTCCATGCGGCGCAGCGGCTCGTGCGGGCCGGCGCGCGCCGGCTCGCGTTCGTCGGGCCGCGCACCGCGAGCTACAGCGCACGCGCGCGCGCGGATGCGTTCGAGCAGGCGCTGCAATGCGGCGACGCGTACGATGCGGCGCTCGTCCGCGTGATCGATACGGACTCCGACACGCATGCATGCGGCCTCGACGCCGCACGGCAACTGTTCGCGACGGGCGAGCGGCCGGACGGTGTGTTCTGCTCGTCCGACCTGCTCGCGCTCGGCATGATCGACGCCGCGCGCGACGCCTTCGGCTTGCGCGTGCCCGACGACCTGCGCGTGATCGGCTTCGACGACATCCCCGCCGCCGCATACGACGCCTACCGGCTCTCGACGCTGCGCCAGGACACGCAAGGCCTCGCGCACGCGGCCGTCGATCTGCTCGCCGACCGGATCCAGACGTTCGACGGCGCGTCGCGCACGCGGGTCGTGCCGGTTACGCACGTGGTGCGGCATAGCTGCGCGTAACGCGTCGCGTCACTTCAGCCCGCCGGCGAAGCCGCGCAGCAGGTAGCGCTGCACGTAGCCGGCCACCGCAAGGGTCGGTAGCGACGCCAGCAGCCCCGCGCTCATCAGGTCGCCCCAGTCGATACCGTTCTCCGTCACGTAGCCGGCAATCGCGAGCGGCAGCGTAAAGCGGCTCGGCGTCGACACGAACAGCAGCGCGATCAGGAACTCGTTCCATGCGGCGATGAACACGAAGATCGCGGTCGCGATCAGCCCCGGCGCGCACAGCGGCAGCACGATTTGCACGAGCCGCCGCGCGAGCCCCGCGCCGTCGATGCACGCGGCCTCCTCGTATTCGACGGGCACGTCGCGCACGAACGCGAGCAGCATCCAGATCGCCATCGGCAGCGCGTAGATCTGGTAAGCAAGCATCAGCCCGAGCGTCGAATCGAGCAGATGCAACCGCTTCGCGAGCGCGAACAGCGGCACCGCGATCGTGATCGGCGGCATCAGCTTCAACGCCAGCACGAGCATCAGGAACAGCACATCCAGTCGCGCCGGAAACCGCAGCCGCACGAGTGCGTATGCGGCCGGAAACGCGAGCGTCAGCGCGAGCAGCGTCGTGCCGAACCCGACCAGCAGCGAATTGGCGAGCGGCGCGCCGATACCGTTCGACCACACCGACGCGAAATGCTCGAACGTCGGCGCAGCCGGCCAGATCCGCAGCGGATGATCGAGGCGTTCGAGCGTCGGCATGAACGCCGCGCCGGCCATCCACAGGCACGGCAGCAACAACAGCGCGAGCGCAATGATGCGCAGCGCCCACGGCGCGGCATGCGCGAACGCGGCACCCTTTCGCGCGTGCGCGAGGTACGCGGATCGCGCCGTCATGCGCGCCGCTTGCGAACCGTCTGCCATACGTACCCCGAAACGAGCAGCGCGGACGCCGCGAGCATCAGCACCGACGCGGCGCTCGCCGGTCCGACGTTGAAGAAGCGGAAGCCCGTGTCGTAGATGTAGGTCGACAGCGTCTGCGTCGCGTTGCCGGGGCCGCCGCCCGTCAGCGCGTAGACCTTGTCGAACAGCTTGAACGTGTCGATCGAGCGCAGCAGCAGCGCGAGGCCGATCTGCGGCGCCGCGAGCGGCAGCGTGATGTCGCGCAGGCACTGCCATTCGCTCGCGCCGTCGGTGCGTGCGGCTTCGTACAGTTCCTGCGGGATCGATTGCAGCCCGGCCAGCACGATCAGGAACGCCATCGGCGTCCACTGCCACACGTCGACGAGCGCGAGCGACCACAACGCAAGATGCGGATCGGACAGCCAGCGCACGCCTTCGACGCCGAACGCGGCGAGCAGCGCGTTCAGGAAGCCGTCGAAGTTGAGCCAGTTGCGCCAGATCGCAGAGCACACGAGCGTCGAGAGCATCATCGGCAGGATCGCGAGCGGCAGCGCAATGCGCCGCCCCGGAAACGCGCGCACGAACAGCAGCGCGAGACCGAAGCCGAGCGCGACCTCGACGAGCGACGCCGCGATCGTGAAGCGCAGCGTGTTGCCGAAACCGGCCGCGAACGCGTCGTCGCCGAGCACCGCGCGATAGTTCGCGAGCCCCGCGAATGCGCGACGGCCCGCCGTGTAGTCGACCTGGCAGAACGAGTCGATCAGCACCTGCGCGACGGGGTACAGCGCGAGCGCGGCCAGCACCAGCAGCGCGGGCCCGAGCAGCGCGACGAACGGCAGGCCGCGGCCGAGGGCTTTCATGCGCGGTTTCCGGACGATGCGTGGCGGCGTGCCGTCATTTGCCGGCCGCGGCCATCGCCTGCGCGATCTTCTGCTGCGCCTGGCGCAGCGCGGCGTCGGGAGCGGCCTGCCCGGTCAGCGCGAGCTGCAGCTGGTCGCCGAGAATGCTCTCGACCTGCTGCCAGTCCTTCACGCGCGGCCGCGCACGGCCGGCCTCGAGCGCCTTCAGCTGATCGGGGTACCAGCGGTACTGGCGCACCAGCGCCGGATCGGCGAACACGCTGCGGCGCGTCGGCGGAATGCCGATCCCGGCGAGACGCGTTTGCGTGTCGCGCGAGCTCAGGTAGGCCAGGAAATCCTGCGCGAGCTTCGCGTGCGGCGCATCCTTCGGAATGCCCATCTGCCAGATGCCGAGCATCGGCGCCGGGCCGGCCGTCTGCCCGGGCGGCGGCTGCAGCGCGATCTGCCCGACCACGCGCGACTGCTTCGGATCGTCGAGCGCCGGGATCCACGCCGGCCACACCTCGATCGACTGCGCGGCCGTGCCGCGCTGCAGTGCGTCGCGCACCTCGGCGGCGCCGTATACGTCGACGTCCTTCGGCGCGGCGGTCTTCAGCGCAAGGAAAGTCTTGAGCGCGGCCTGCGACTCGCGCGAATCGATCGTCACGTTGCCGGCACGGTCGAACACGTCGCCGCCGTAGGCCCACAGGATCGGCAGGAAGCCCGTTACGACCGGGTTGCCCTTGGTGCCGCGGAACACGACGCCCGACACGCTCTTGTCCGCGCCGCCGATGGTCTGCGCGATCTTCAGCACGTCGTCCCAGTTGCGAGGCGGCTGCAGCTGGTACTTCGCGAGCAGATCCTTCCGGTACGCGAACATCTCGACGTTGCCGACGATCGGCAGCGCGTACAGCGCGCCCGCCGCGTTGCGGCCGAGCGCGACCGCGGACGGCACGAGATCGGCGTCGGCGAGCGCTGCCGGCAGCGGCTTCAGCCAGCCGTTGCCGATGAATTCGGGTGCCCACGTATCGTCCATCATCACGAGGTCGTACGTGCCGGTGCCTTCGCGCATCGACAGCTTCAGCTTCTGGTACAGGTTCGCGTTCGGCAGCTTGAGCAACTCGATGTCGGTGCCCGGATGCAGCTTGGTGAAGCCGGCGACGGCGTCGGCCAGCCCCTTGCCGTAGATGTCGTCGCGGCCCGCGATGACGAGGTCCGCCGCGAAGGCGTGCGAGGCGGCAACGGACAGCGCAACGGCGGCGGACAGCCCGCGCAGGCGGCTCAGCAGGGTCATGTGGTCTCTCTCGATCGGCGTGGTGGCGAGCCGCCGGGCGTTGCACACGTGTGCAACGCGGGCGACGCTTCGGGCGGCCTGAAGCGAACGCCATTGTTCACGTCGATCGTTAAGAATTTGTGGCACGCGGCGAAAGCGGCCGACGGTGCGGCCGGCCGCCCCGCCCGCCGCCCGTGCCGTCGTGTGCGTGCCGTCAGAAGTTCACGCGAATCCCGGCCATCACCGCGAGCTGCCGGCTCGAATTGCTGTTCGCGAGCACCGGAATCTGCGCGTAGTTCACCGCATTGCCGTTCGCGTCGGTGCCGAGCCCCGTGCCGCTCGCGATCTGGCCGATCGCGACCGCATACAGCGCGGTGCGCTTCGACAGGCTGTAGTTCGTGCCGACGTTGACCTGGTGAAAACGCGTCGTGCCGCGGCCGTCCGTGTGCGCGGCGTTGAAGATATACGCGACGCCGCCCTGCAGCGCGGGCGTGAACATGTACGTGACGTTCAATTCGCCGATGTCGAACGTGAACGCCTGCGTGCGCGGCTGCGCGCCGGTCGAGAAATAGCGGCTGTCGCCGAGGCGCGTGTGCGTGTAGGTCAGCGCGACCGTCGCCGCGCCGAGCGTCACCGAGCCGCCCGCGCCGAACGCGCGCATCGAGCCGGCGTCCTGCAGCAGGCAGTACATCGCGCCCGGGTTGCTGCACGCGAAGTCGCCGATATAGCCGCTCGCGCCGCCGAGCGCCGCGTCGAGCGGCTGGTGCAGGTCGAGATAGCCGACCGAGAACGCGACCGGCGCACGCGTGTAGGTCGCGGCGACCGCATAGCCGCGCTTCGCGGAAAAGTCGCCGGCCTGGCCGCCGAAGCTGAACGTGCCGCCGAACGTCAGGCCGTTGAAATCCGCGCTGGTGAACTTCACCGCGTTGTTGAAGTTGAACGCGGCGTTCAGGTTGTCGACGTCGCCGAGGTGCGAGCCGTACGGCGTCGCCCAGTTGTTGCTCGATACATACGCGCCGAGCATGTCCGTGTACGAGTCGTATTGCCGGCCGAGGCCGAGCGTGCCGATCGCCTCCTGGCGCAGCCCGACCCACGCCTGCCGGCTGAACGCGGTGCCGCCCTGCAGCGCCTGCCCGTTCGCGGACAGGAACTGCTGCTCGAGCGAAAACACCGCGTCGAGCCCGCCGCCGAGCGGCTCGGCACCCTGAAATCCGAAGCGGGACGGCACGAGGTTGCCGCCGCCCATCTGCCATGCATGGCCGCCGCCCGTGCTGCCGTCGGCGCGCGTGAACTGCTGGTTCGTCGAATAGATGACGCCGGTGTCCACGGTGCCGTACAGCGTCACGCTGCCGGAGGTCTGCGCGTGCGCGTGCATGCAACCCAGCGTGGCCGCGGCCGCGGCCAGTCTTCGTCCGATCTTCATGTCCCGTCCCTCTGTTGTCATCGATTCGCAGTGCGAACCGATGGTGTTGTCGATTTCGGTGACAGGACTCTATCCAGCGAAAATTCGGGACCCCTATCCCAAATCAGCAAATGGTGAAGCGAACGGAACGGGCGACACGCGACGCCGCCCGGCGGCGCCGTCGCGATGCGAAGACGTCATTCGGGGCGCAAGGTTTGCGACGGCAGCTCGCCGAACAGGTCGCGATACTCGCGCGCGAAATAGCCGAGATGCGTGAAGCCCCAGCTTGCTGCGGCCTCGCCGACGCCGAGCTGATGCGCGGACGTCGTGCGCAGCAGGCGCCGCACCGCGTTCAACCGGATCGTGCGCAGATAGCCGACGGGCGTGACGTCGGCGACGCGCTGGAAGCTCGTCTGCAGCGTGCGGCGGCTGCAGCGCAGCGCGCGGCACAGCTCGAGCACGGTGACGGGTTCCTCGGGCCGGTCGCGCAGGTGTTTCTCGCAACGGCTGACGATATCGCTGTAGGTGGCGTGCGTGATGTCGCGGCGCTCGACGCCGATGCCCTGCTCGAGCGCATCGAGGAACATGCCGAGCATCGTGTCGCGGAACATCTTGCGGGTGGCCGCGTATTCGAGGCAGCCGGGGTTGCGCTGCGCGTCGTCGATCAGCGACGACAGCCGCGCGCCGAGCGCGACGCCTTGCGCGTCCGACAGCCGCGTGACGTGCCGCAGCTTGCGCGCGCCGGCTGCGCCGAATTCGGCCTCGCAGAGCTCGTCGACCATGTCCGACGCCGCGCTGATCCCGACCAGTCCCATCCCTTCCGGCGTATGGAATTCGAAATCCTCGCCGGCGCGCAGCGCGAGCAGCGCATAGCCGTCGACCGGCTGG
Source organism: Burkholderia sp. BCC1998 (assembly GCF_905339875.1). Classification (NCBI taxonomy): domain Bacteria; kingdom Pseudomonadati; phylum Pseudomonadota; class Betaproteobacteria; order Burkholderiales; family Burkholderiaceae; genus Burkholderia; species Burkholderia sp. BCC1998. The sequence continues at coordinate 284,679 of NZ_CAJPHE010000005.1, read as the reverse complement.
CTCTGGAACGTGCCGGCGAGCGGCACCGACAGCGGCACCGCGAGCGACGTGCGCCCGGCCGGTGCGAGGCCGGTTTGCGCGACACGCCGGTTGGTCGTCTCGCGGAAGAAATGGAAATCGTCGTACAGCACCTGCGTGACGGTGCCCCTGAAGCGGCCCGGCGTCATCTGGCGGTAGACCTGATGCCAACCCGCGATCGCGAGCCCGTGGTCATGCACGTCTTCGTGTGAGCGTGACTGGAACAGCATCGGCATCTCCGGTAAAACCCTGATTCCACGCTGCGGCCGCACGGCGCGCAGCGCCACAGCTTACCCCCGCAAAATTCCGCGCAGTGCAGTTTCGAATGCAAGACAGGCCGCCGACAGCGCGGCGGCCTGCTCGCCGGTCACGCGCACGTAGCGGCGAAACGACGGCATCCGGTTCACGACCTCGCTGCCGCCGAACGGCACGACGGCGAGCGTCCAGCGGCCGTCGTGCGCGGCGATCGTACAGTCGGTCAGGTGCAGCGGGCGCAGCGCGTCGGCGAGCGACGAATCGGCGACGAGCGCGGCCACCGTCCGCGCGAATCCGGGGTCGCTTCCCGGCTCGGGCGCGGCCGCGATGCCGGTGCGCCGCAGCCAGCCGGTCTGCAGCACGCGCGCAAGGCCCTGCCCGGCCGGGCCGTCCGCGCTGATCGACACCTGCACGCTGACCGTATGCATCAGGAACTGGCGGTCAACGCGCTCTTCGATGCTCACGCGCACGCCGTTCGGCAGCCGGGCCAGGATTTCGGCCGCGCCGCCGTCCGCGTCGCGCACCGCACCGAGGTCGGCGAGCACGCGCGCGGCGATCGCGCCGGGCCGGTGGCCGGGCGGCGGTGCGTCGGGCGCCGCGCGCCAGCGGGCGAGCGCGGCCCTCACGAGGCGACGTGCTCGTTGCGCAGCACTTCCTCGACCGGCACCGGCCTGAACGGATGCCGACGCTGCACGACGAGCGTCCAGAACAGCGCGTACAGCGCGGTGAGCCCGAGCATCACGCCGAACGGCACGTAGATGTCGCGCGCGTTCATGCCGGGCGGCGTGATGTACCAGATCGCGAGCACGATGCCGACGCTCGACACGATCTGCGGCAGCGGAAACAGCGGCGAACGGTACGGGCGCGGCAGGTCCGGGCGGCGGATGCGCAGCATCACGACCGACGCGGTCACGAGCAGGTATGCGGTGCCCCATGCGCAGGTCGCGGCGAGCACGAGGTGCAGGATGCTGTCGAGATTGCCGTTGATCAGCCACGCATGGAAGATCGGCACGACCGCCGCCGCGACGATGCCGACCACCGGCGTCTTGAAGCGCGGATGCAGATACGCGAAGCAGCGCGGCAGCGCGCCGTCGATCGCCATCCCGTACAGGATGCGCGGCAGCCCGGCCATCAGCGTGTTGATCGTCGCGGCGCCCGCGCACAGGAACGCGATGCCGAACCAGATGCGGCCGAAGGGCCCGAGCACCTGCAGCGCGAACGCGGGAATCGCGCCCGGCGTGTCGAGCAGGTGCGTGAGGCCGTCCGGGCTCACCGGCACGTTCGCGACCTGGCGCCGGATCGCCGCGCCGTACAGGAACATGCAGATCGCGACGCCGACGAGGCCGAGCGCCATCGCGCGCGGAATCGTGCGGCCCGGCGCCTTCATTTCCGGCGCGAGCGGCGTGACAAACTCGCAGCCGACGAACATGAACATCGCCATCCCGACCAGCGACAGCACGGCCGGCACCGACGTGCCGACTTCCGAGCCGCCGAACCAGCCGTCGAGATGCACGGCCGGCGCGGCCGCGAGGCCGAGGATGCCGAAGATCATCAGCGACAGCCACATGCCGGCCGTCAGCACGATCTCGAGCTTGCTGAACACCTTGATGCCGATGATGTTGGTGATCGCGAACGTGACCACGAGGCCGACGCCGACGAGCCACGAGCTGTTGTGCTTCTCGAGCGCGGCGTTCAGCGATTCGAAGTTCACGAGCGCCATGATGCCGCTCAGGATCGTCTCCGCCGTGCCGGCGAACACGTGCACGAGGAAATACGCGGAAATCGTGCCGGTGATCGCCCAGAAGCGGCCGAGCCCGCATGACAGGTAATCGTAAACCGAGCCGGCCGTCGGCAGCATCGCGGCGGCTTCGGAGAACGTCGTGGCCTGCGCCTGCATCATCACGAACGCGATGATCATCGCGACCGCGAACGCCCAGCCGCCCATCCCGAAGCCCGAGGTCGCGGTGAGAATCACCGGGCTCGCCATGATGAGGCCGACGGCGCTCGCCAGCGCGGTCGGAAACCCGACCGCACCGGCCTTCAGCACCGTGCCGCCGCCCGCTTCAGCCGACGCACCGGCGGGCGTGTCGCCCGCTGCGCCGGTCATTCCAGACCATCCCGACATCTTCGTCTCCTTCCCTTTTCGGGCCGGAACCGGCGCTGCGGCGCCCGCTCCGAGCCATGCTTCGCGGTCGGCCCGGGGCGGCGCTCAAGCGCCGGCACCCGGGCCCCTGTCGATCCAAACCTGATCCGATGTCGAAAAAATACGCAAGCAAAATAATCCGGTCATAGCGCAAATCGGCAAACCGGCGGTGGCGAACGGATTATCCCGCCCTCCACCGCCGGTTCGGCGTCATGCGCTCATGCCGTCACGGCCTCATGCGAACGGCACGGCCTCGAAGCCTGCCGCGAGCGCGTCGACGATCCGGTCGAGCTGCTCGCGCTGGATCACGAGCGGCGGCGACAGGATGATCTTCGTGCCGACCGGCCGCACCAGCACGCCGTGCTCGCGCGCCACTTCCGCGACCGCGTTCGCATAGCCGGACAGCGGGTCGATCGGCTCGCGGGTCTGCTTGTTCGCGACGAGATCGAGTGCGAGCATCAGCCCCTTGCCGCGCACCTCGCCGACCGCCGCGAAGCGTTCCGGGAACGACTGCAGCGCTTCGAGCAGATACGCGCCCTGCTTCGCCGCGTTCGCCGGCAGGTCTTCCTTCACGACGATGTCGAGGCTCGCGATCGCGGCCGCGCAGGCGACCGGGTGCCCTGCGTACGTGTAGCCGTGCATGATCGCGCCGCCGAAGTCCGCGTTCGCGGCGAACGCATCCTCGATCCGCGCGTTCACGGCCGTCGCGCCGAGCGGCACGTAGCCGGACGAGATCCCCTTCGCGAGACACATGATGTCGGGGCGCACGCCCCAGCCGCGGCTGCCGAACAGGCTGCCGCTGCGGCCGAAGCCGGTCACGACTTCGTCGGCGATCAGCAGCACGCCGTAGCGGTCGCACACCTCGCGCACGAGCGGCCAGTAGTTGGCCGGCGGCACGATCACGCCGCCCGCGCCCTGCACCGGCTCGGCAATGAACGCGGCGACCGTGTCGGGGCTCTGGAACTGGATCTCGCGCTCCAGCATTTCCGCGCAGATCCGGCCGAGCTCCTCCGGATCCTGCGTGAACGGGTTGCGGTACAGCCACGGCGTCTCGATGTGGAAACAGCCGGGCAGGTTCGGCTCGTAATTGCGGCGGAACACCGTGTTGCCGTTCACCGACGCGCCGCCGAAGTGCGTGCCGTGATAGCCCTGCTTCAGCGAGATGAACTTGGTGCGGTCGGCCTGGCCGCGCACCTTCCAGTACTGGCGCGCGATCTTCAGCGCGGTCTCGATCGAGTCCGAGCCGCCCGAGCTGTACAGCACGCGGCGCATCCCTTCCGGCTCCATCATGTCGATCAGCTTCTTCGACAACTCTTCCGCGCGCGGATGCGAGATGCCGTCGAACAGCTGGAAGTATTCGAGTTCGTCGAGCTGGCGCACGATCGCATCCTTCACTTCCTGGCGGTTGTGCCCGACGTTCACGTTCCACAGGCCCGCGACGCCGTCGACCAGCTGCTTGCCGGTTTCGTCGAACACGTAGCAGCCGTCGCCGCGCACGATGCGGATCGGCTTGCGCTGTTTCATTTCGTTCGGGTGCAGCATCGGGTGCCAGAACTTCGCTTCGTTGTAGCTCATTGCAATCTCCACTTTTGGATCGTTTGAATCTCGACCGCCCGGGGTCGAGGTTCGAGGTTTTCGGGGTGTTCGCGGGGTTCGTGGTATTCGGAGCAGGCGCCGCGCGTCAGTGCGCGATGCAGACGGATTTGGTTTCGGTGAAGCCTTCGATCGCGTACTGGCCGAACTCGCGGCCGATGCCCGATTGCTTGTAGCCGCCGAACGGCATCGACGGGTCGAGCGGAATGTGACAGTTCACCCACACGGTGCCGGCCTCGATCTGCGGCACGAGGTTCATCACGCGCTTCAGGTCGTTGCTCCAGATGCTCGCGGCGAGGCCGTACGGCGACGCGTTCGCGAGACGCACCGCGTCGGCCGCATCGGCGAACGGCACGACGACGATCACCGGGCCGAACACTTCGTCGCGCACGATCGCGCTGTCCGGATGCGGATCGGCGATCACGGCCGGCTTCACGTAGTAGCCGGGCAGGTCGTCGGCGGGCGTGCCGCCCGCGAGGAACGTGAGGCCCGCGCGGCGCGCGCCTTCGATGTGCTCGACGACCTTGTCGCGATGGTGCGCGGAGACGAGCGGGTTGATCTGCGCGGTGGTATCGAGCCCCGCGCCGAGCTTCATCGACTGCGCAACGCCCGCGAGGCCATCCGCCAGCTGCGCGAATTTGCTGCGATGGACGTAAATGCGCGACGCGGCCGCGCACACCTGCCCCTGGTTGAAGAACGCGCCGGCGGCGACGCCATCGAGCGCCTGCGCGACGTCGACGTCGTCGAGCATCACGATCGGGTTCTTGCCGCCGAGTTCGAGCGAGAAGCGCGTCATGTTCTGCACGGCCGCCGCGCCGACCAGCTTGCCGGTCGCGGTCGAACCCGTGAACGATATCTTCGCGATCGACGGATGGCTCGACAGCGCGGCGCCGCACGTGCGTGCGCCGGTGACGACGTTGAACACGCCGGGCGGCACGCCGGCGTCGAGGGCGAGTTCGGCGAGGCGCAGCGCGGTGAGCGGCGTTTCCGGCGACGGCTTCAGCACGATCGTGCAGCCGGCCGCGAGCGCCGGAATCAGCTTCCACACCGCGATCATCAGCGGGAAATTCCACGGCACGATCGCCGCGACCACGCCGACCGGCTCCTTGCGCGTATAGGCCGTATAGCGCGCGCCGGGCGGGAACGGGATCGACACGTCGAGCGTCTGGCCGGTGATCTTGGTCGCCCAGCCGGCCATGTAGCGCACGTATTCGACGCTCGCGCCGACCTCGATCGCGCGCGACACGTGGATCGACTTGCCCTGGTTCAGCGTTTCGAGTTGCGCGAGCGTTTCGGCGTCGGCCTCGATCAGGTCGGCGAGCTTCAGCAGGATGCGCTCGCGGTCCGCCGGGCGCAGCCCGCTCCACACGCGGGTGTCGAACGCCTGCTTCGCGCTCGCGACCGCGCGGTCGACGTCGTGCGCGTCGGCATCGGCGACCGTCGCGAGCCGCTCGCCCGTCGCCGGGTCGAATACGTCGAGCCGCGCGGGCGAGTGCGCGCGCTGCATGGCGCCGTCGATGAAAAGGCCGAAGTCGCGTGCGACGAAGGTGCGCACGGTGTCGCTGACCGCGACGAAGTTCGTGGTGCTCATGGGCGTCTCGATGATTGTCATGACTGGGCCGCGTGCGCTTCGGCATACGGGTGTCGAACCACTGTATCGACGGGGGATCGCGCCCGGTGAGCGCAAATTGGCAAGCGCGTGCGGGACCGGAACGCGCGTGACTCAGGAATGTGGAATGGCGGCGTGCGAGCGTCGCGTTATCGTCGGATCGATGGCGGGGTGCGATGCGATCGGTGCAACGTGGATGCGGACGCGGGTGCGGGTGCGGGTGCGGGTGCGGGTGCGGGTGCGGGTGCGGGTGCGGGTGCGGGTGCGGGTGCGGGTGCGGGTGCGGGTGCGGGTGCGGATGCGGATGCGGATGCGGATGCGGATGCGGATGCGGAAAAGCTACAGGAACAACGCGCCGACCAGCTCGGTGCGGTTCGACACGCCGAGCTTCCGGTACATGCGCATCAGATGCGTCTTGATGGTCGGCTGGCCGAGCGCGAGATCGCGTGCGATTTCCTTGTTCGAGCGGCCGTCGCGTACGAGTCGCGCGATCTGCTCCTCGCGGTAGGTCAACCGCTCCTCGCAGCCGATCCGGTGAATCCCGCGCCGTGCGCGCAGCAGCGGGGCCAGCGCGGCTTCGGCGACCGGCTGCAGCCGTGCCAGCGCGTCGATCTCGCCCGGTGCGAACCGGCCCGCCGTGCGGTTGCCGTCCGCGTCGCCCGTCCCGAAGCGCAGCAGCGAAAACGCGCCGACCGTGCGGCCCGCGTCGTCGCGCAGCCAGATCTCGACGACGTCGGCCACATCGTGCCGTCGCAGGAAACGGGTCCAGTACGCGGACGCATCGCGTCTTTCGTCAGGCAATTGGGAAGCGAGCGTCACGACCGCACGTTCGCCTGCCGCGCAGCGCGACGGGTGCAGTGGATCGAGCATCCGGTAGCGCGCGATGTAGGTGCGATGCATCGCCTCCGGCATCCCGAACAGCTCGAAATCGGCCGGCTCGCCGCTCAGGTCGAGCCGGTAGAACACGGTCGCGGACGGGCTCGCAAACGCGTCGAACGCATCGACGCACGCGCGCAGCGCGCGCTGCCAGTCGGCGGCTTCGTGGTCGGCGGAAGCGGATGAGGTCGGCATGATGTGAGCGGCCGGCGGCCGAACGCGTCGAAGGTCGGGCCAGCCTACCCGCGCCGAAATGGGCCGGTGAGCACAAATCGGCAATTCGTCCGTGGGTGATGTATGACGGGGCTGCCGGCCATGCCGCGACAACGGCGTCTGCGTCGGGAAGGCATGCGCCGCGAGCCGTGCGGACGATGATGGCTGTCGACGGTGGCGCGAGTCATCGCGCACGCCGGCCGTGTCCCGACGACAGAATCCGCGTCGGATAGGCATGCGCCGCGCGCCGTGCGATCGAAAATGGATGTCGAGGGCGGCGCGGAAAATCGCGCGCCGATCGAGCATGATCGGAATGATCAGCGAAATGCGCGGAGCGGCCGCACGCGCGGCCGCGAAACGGCGGCGCGGCAGCGTGTGCGCCGCGCCCGGTCAGTCAGGGTCCGCGTCAGTGCGCGTTCGCGGCGAACGTGTCGCAGGCACTTACTTCACCCGACTCCATCCCGCGCCGCAGCCAGTACACGCGCTGCTCGCTGGTGCCGTGCGTGAAGCTCTCCGGTACGACATAGCCCTGGCCTTGCTGCTGCAGCCGATCGTCGCCGATCGCAGCCGCCGCCTTCAGCCCCTGCTCGAAATCGCCGGGCTCCATCAGCCGCTGGTTCGCGCGCTGCGCGTTGTTCGCCCACACGCCGGCGAAGCAGTCGGCCTGCAGTTCCATCCGCACCGACAGCGCGTTCGAGCGCGCTTCGCTCGAACGGCGGCGCGCGGCATCGACCTTGTCGGAAATGCCGAGCAGGTTCTGCACGTGGTGGCCGACTTCGTGCGCGATCACGTAGGCCTGCGCGAAATCGCCGCCCGCGCCGAAGCGCTTGCGCAGTTCGTCGTAGAAACCGAGATCGATGTACACGTTGCGGTCGCCCGGACAATAGAACGGCCCCATTGCGGTCTGGCCGGTGCCGCACGCGGTCGGCGTCGAGTTCGTGAACATCACGAGCTTCGGCGGCTGGTACTGCGCATGCAGCTGGGTGTTGAAGACGCCCGTCCACGTGCGCTCGATATTGCCGAGCACCTTGCGCGTAAATACCGCACCGGGATCGTTCGCCGGCGCGCCCTGATGCTGCGTGGGCGCGGGCTGCGCCTGCTGCTGGCGGCCCTGCAGCGCCGATGCGCCTTCGAGCACGACGCGCGGGTCGATCCCGAAGAAATACGATGCGGCCAGCGCGACCACGATCGTGCCGATGCCGATCGTCGCACGCCCGCCGCCGAACCCGCCGCCACCGCGTCGATCCTCGACGTTCACGCTTTCTCTTTCGTCGTCCAGCCTCATTGCCGGCCCCTCCCTGTTCTTGTCGATGGTCCGGCCGCGCGATGCGCAACCGGGCGATCAGCCGGCGCGCCTTGCGCGATCGGCAGACGCACCGCATCCGTATCGGGCGCGCACCCACGCCGATCTCGCCGCCTGCCGCTCCGCTTGCACGACGGAATCGGCCGGCCGGCGCGCACCGTACCGGTGCGCTGGCTCGCCCGCGCTATTTTGCCGGGCTTTCGCGAACTATCTCAAAAATACGGAGGATAGAGCGATTCGGCGCCGAACATCGTCAGCCTTTGCAAAATGGCCGCGGTCCTGCGTTCGGCCCGGTGCCGGGCGCGGCCGTCGACCGTCCGGCCGGTGCGCGTTCATCCTTTCGGCGGATACCGGCGCGCGTCGGCGCCGCCTAAAGTGACCGGAATCGCCCCCCTTCCGGAGAACGACATGACGCACCCGCAACCCCGTACGATCGCGATCACCGGCGCCGGCACCGGCATCGGCGCCGCGTGCGCGCGCCGCTTCGCCGCCCGCGGCGATCACGTCGTGCTGATCGGGCGGCGCCGCGCACCGCTCGACGCGCTCGCCGCCGAGACGGGCGGCCTCGCGCTCGCCGGCGACGCCGCGAGCACGGCCGACTGGGCCCGCTTGGTGCCGGAGATCGCCGGGAGGTTCGGCCCCGTCGATGCGCTCGTCGCGTGCGCGGGCGGCCACGGTCTCGGCCGCGCGGACGAAACCGATGACGCGCAATGGCGCGACGCGCTGCATGCGAACCTCGATACCGCGTTCGTCAGCGCACGCGCGTGCCTGCCCGACCTGATCGCGCAGCGCGGCAGCATCGTGCTGGTCGCGTCGATCGCCGCGCTCGCGGCCGGGCCCGGCGTATGCGGCTATACGGTCGGCAAGCATGCGCTGCTCGGGCTCGCGCGATCGCTGGCACGCGACTACGGGCCGCACGGTGTGCGCGCGAACGCTGTGTGCCCGGGCTGGGTCCGCACGCCGATGGCCGATGCGGAAATGGAACCGCTGATGTCCGCATACGGCGACACGCTCGACGGCGCGTATGCCCGCGTGAGCGCCGACGTGCCGCTGCGGCGCGCGGCCGATCCGGACGAGATCGCGGCCGTATGCGCATTCCTGGCATCACCGGATGCGTCGTTCGTAACGGGCGCGACGCTCGTCGCCGACGGCGGCGCAACGGTCGTCGACGTGCCGACGCTCGCGTTCGACACGCTTTGATGCATGGGGATACGCCGCCCGCACCACGCTTCTTCACTGCACGGGGACGCATCGCCCGCGCGCGCATCGTGACGGGCGGCCGCGCTCGCCCGCCGGTACGCGACCGCCCCTTCCCTCGCCCGGCGCATGCACCACGCCGCGCGCGCTTCCCGCCCCGGAAATCCGCTAACATCGACCGATCCCGCCGCCCCCGCGCGGCACTGCCTCACCGATCGGCATTCGATGAACATCCGGTTTCTTGAAACCTTCGTCTGGCTCGCGAAGCTGGAGAACTTCCGGCTCACGGCCGAGAAACTGCACACGACGCAGGCGGCCGTGTCGAGCCGCATCGCGTCGCTGGAAGAAGCGTTCGACGTGCGGCTGTTCGACCGCAACACGCGCTCGGCGACGCTCACGCCCGCGGGGCGGCGCATGCTCGCGTACGCGGAGCGGATCGTGCGGCTCGACAGCGAGATGCGGCGCGACATCGACGCGGCGAGCGACGCGGGGCTGATCCGGATCGGCGTGATCGAGTCGATCGTCCACAGCTGGTTTCCGGCACTGATGGCGCAATTGCGCGAGCGCTATCCGCGCCTCGACGTCGAGATCACGAGCGACACGACACTGCACCTGATCCGCCTGCTGAGCACCGACGGCGTCGACCTGATCCTGCAGACCGACCCGGTGCCGGGCCCCGACTTCACGAACCTGCCGCTGTGCGAATTCCCGGTGCGCTGGGCGGCGAGCCCGCGTCTCGGGCTCGGCGGCGAACGGCTCGACGTCGCGCGGCTTGCCGCGTACCCGATCATCAGCTTCTCGCGCCACTCGGGCCCGCACGCGACGATCGAGCGGCTGTTCGCGGCCGTCGAGCGGCCGGCCAGCATCAACTGCATCACGTCGGTCGCCGCGATGATCCGGCTCGTCGCCGACGGTTTCGGCGTGGCCGCGCTGCCGCCTGCGATCATCGGGCGCGAACTGCAGGAAGGCGCGCTCGAACTGCTCGACGTCGAACCCGAATTCCCCGCGCTGCCGCTCGTCGCGTCGTATCGCACGCAGGGCCTGCCGGTCGCCGCGCGCATCGCGGAACTGGCGAGCGAAGTCGCGCGCGCGATGCCGGCGGTTTCCAGTCATGCGAGGCCCGCCGCGTCGGCAAAGGCCGAGGCCGAGGCCGAAACCGAAACCGAAACCGAAACCGAAACCGACATCGTCGACAAGTCCCCCGCCCGCTCGGCGAAAAAAGCCCGACCCGCGTCGGCAAGACGCACGCCCCAATCCGCGTCGCCCGCCCCCTCGGCGAAACGCCACCCGCGCCGCCCATAAGAAAACCTGTTCACCGCGAATTTGTTTTCTTGTTGGACGGGTGCGGCCCGTCTTCGGGACACTGCGGTTCCTGACACACCCCGTCACAAGGAACCCGCCATGTCCCGCCTTTCCCTTCCGCACGGCCAGCTCTGCGTCTGGACGGACATCGATCCCGCGCACGAAGCCGATTTCAACGCGTGGTACGACCGCGAGCACATGCAGGAGCGTGTCGCGATTCCCGGCTTCACGCATGCGCGGCGGTTTCGCGCGACCGACGGCGGCCCGCGCAAGTACCTCGCGCTGTACGTGACGGACACGCTCGACGTATTTCGCGGCGACGCGTACCGGCGCGCGTTCACGCAGCAGACCGCGTGGTCGCTCGCGAACTTCGAACGGATGACGGGCACGCAGCGGCGGGTCGGCGAGCTGACGATCGAGGCCGGCGACGGCGAAGGCACGCATCTCGCGCTGTTCGTGCTGCCGCCGGAGCGCATCGACGTGCCGCACCTGCGCGAGCGCTTCGACGCGGTGCTGCACGAGCCCGGCATCCACGCGGCCCGGCTGTTCCGCACCGCGCCGGACCTGTCCGCGCCGATCGGCGCCGACGCGGCCGCGCGTCCGGCCGCCGACGCGCTCGTGCTGATCGAGGGCAGCGATGCCGCGGCCACGCGCCGCGTCGCCGCCGCGATCGCCGGTCACGACGACGTGCGCACCTTCGACCTGCTGTGGCGCGCCGCCGCGCCGCTGCCGGCTGCCGGTCGCGACGCCGAAGCCGAACCGCCCGCCGCCGCGCTGCCGGCCTGAACGCCGACGCCGCCACCGGCCGCGCCGTCCGTGATCCGCACGCGGCCCGCGCATCGGTCCCCGCGCGTCACCCCCGTCCTCCTTCACGACATGCCCGACACCATGAGCACTCTCGCCCAGCCCGCCGCCCACGCGCCCCGCCGCGTCCGCAACAGCCGACTCGCGACCGCGAGCATGATCGGCACGTCGCTCGAGTGGTACGACTTCACGATCTACAACACGCTCGCCGCGCTCGTCTTCAACCACCTGTTCTTTCCGTCGGTCGATCCGCTGGCCGGCACGATCCTCGCGTTCTCGACCTATGCGGTCGGCTACGTGTCGCGTCCGCTCGGCGGCTTCGTGTTCGGCAACCTCGGCGACCGCATCGGTCGCCGCGCGGTGCTGATGCTCACGCTCGTGCTGATGGGTGTCACGACCGCGCTGATGGGCGCGCTGCCGACCTATGCGCAGGCCGGCATCCTGAGCCCGATCCTGCTCGTCGCGCTGCGCTTCGTGCAGGGCGTCGCGCTCGGCGGAGAATGGGCCGGCGCGGTGCTGCTGTCGGTCGAGCACGGCGACCAGAAACGGCGCGGACTGTCCGCGTCGTGGACGCAGATCGGCCCGTCGTTCGGCACGCTGCTCGGCACCGGCTGCATTGCGCTCGTGACGCTCTCCACCACGTCCGACACCTTCCTGTCGTGGGGCTGGCGCGTGCCGTTCGCGGCCAGCGCGCTGCTCGTCGTATTCGGTTTCTGGCTGCGGCGCGGCGTCGACGAAACGCCGCAGTTCGAGCAGCTCGCCGAATCGCACGCGACCGCCGACGTGCCTGTCGCCGAAGTGCTGAAGTGTCACTGGCGGCGCCTGCTGATCGCTGGCGGCTCGCGGATCGGCTCCGACGTGCTGTACGCGCTGATCGTCGTGTTCACGTTGACCTACGTGACGACCGTGCTGCACCTGTCGCGCCCGGTCGCGCTGACGGCCGTGATGATCGGCACGGCCTGCAACGCGCTCGCGGTGCCGTTCTTCGGCGCGCTGTCGGACCGCTTCGGACGCCGTCCGGTATACCTCGCCGGCGCGATCGCCGGGATCGTGTGGGCGTTCGTGTTCTTCGCGATGCTCGATTCGGCGCGGCCGGGCGCGATCGTCGCGGCGGTCGCGATCGGCCTCGTGATCCATGCTGTGATGTACGGCCCGCAAGGCGCGTTCGTCACCGAACAGTTCCCGACCCGCGTGCGTTATGCGGGCTCGTCGCTGGCCTACACGCTCGCCGGCATCGCCGGCGGCGGCTTCGCACCGCTCGTGATCGCCACGCTGTTCCGCCAGACGGGCACGACGACGGCCGTGTCGCTGTACGTCACCGCGGCGCTCGTCGTCACGTCGATCGCGCTGCTGGCCGCGCGCGAGACCGCGCACCGGCCGCTCGCGGATTGAACATCCCCGCCGGTCGTTTCACTCATTCGCACTTCGAACGGATACCCGCATGCAAGCCCTGTCGTTCAACGTGATGTCCCTGCAAGGCGCGCCCGCCCAGGTCGACGTCGAGATCGAACGTGTCGTGATCGCCGGCTGGGCCGGGCGCGATCCGGACGCGATCCGCGCACACATCGACGAACTCGCGGCGCTCGGCGTCGCGCCGCCGTCGGCCACGCCGTGTTTCTATCGCGTGTCGTCCGCGCTGCTCACGCAGGCGCCGTCGATCGGCGTGCTCGGCGCACGCTCGGGCGGCGAGATCGAGTGCGTGCTGATCGACAGCCCGGTCGGCACGCTGGTGACGGTCGGCTCCGATCATACGGATCGGGAAGTCGAGGCGTACGGCGTCGCGGTGTCGAAACAGGTGTGCGCGAAACCGCTCGGCCGCGACGCGTGGCGTCATGCGGACGTCGCCGATCATTGGGATGCGATCGAGATGCGTTCGTGGCGGATCAAACCCGGCGGCAGCCGCATCGCGTATCAGCACGGCGCGGTCAGCGGGCTGCTTGCGCCCGCCGCGCTGTGGCACCGCTTCGACGACCGGCGCACGATGCCCGCGCGCTGCGCGATGTTCGGCGGCACGGTCGCCGTACACGGCGCGATCGCGGCGATGGGCGACGGCGACGCGTTCGAGATGGAACTCCACGATCCGGTGCTCGGGCGCAGCCTGCGGCATCGGTACGAGGTCGAGGTATTGCCGGTTGTCGCGTAAAGGTGGTGGCAGGTGCGCAGGCAATAAAGAACCCGCCCGCACGCGGCCCCGTCACCCGCCTTCAGCGCTCGCCGTCATCGCAAGCAGCCCAGCCCGGCCAGCGTCGCCTCCACCGCCGTATCGAGCGGCGTCACCGGCTCGCGGCCCAGCACCGCCGTCACCCGCGCGTTGTCCATCCGGAGCGGCTCGCGCCACAGATAGCGCATCTCGAGCATCTCGCGCATCGTCGTGACGAACGGCGCCGCGACCCACACGAGCCACCACGGGAAACGCCGCACCGTCGGCCGCATCCCGTGCCGCTGCGCGACGCGGCGCACGGCCTGCGCCATCTGCGTGCCGTCCGCGTCCCAGTGACCGCCGAAGTGGAAGCGCGCGAACGGCGCCAGCGTGTCGCGCCGCTCGAGCAGCTCGACCATCGTGCGCGCGACGTCCGGCAGGTACGCCCATTGATGGCCGACGCCCGGCCGGCCCGGCACGCTGATGGCCGCGACGGGCCGCCCGGCCTTGACGAGCGCCTGCCCGAACCAGTTGTTGCCCGCGTGCTCCCCGAAGAAATCGCCGGCCCGCACGATGATCGTCCGGACGCCCTGCGCGGTCGCCGCCTGCAACCGCCGCTCCATCTCGACGCGGATCGCGCCCTTGCGCGTCACCGGATGCTGCGGCGCCTCTTCGCGCAGCACCGGAAACGCGTCGGGGCCATAGTTGTAGACCGTCCCCGGCAGCACGACGGTCGCCTGCGCCAGCGTCGCCGCCGCGATCGTGTTGTCGAGCATCGGCAGCACCTGCGTCGACCAGTTCCGGTAGCCGGGCGGATTCACCGCATGCACGATCACGCTGCAGCCGCGCGCCGCGCGAACCACCGCCTCGCGGTCGAGCGCGTCGCCGCGCAGCCACGCGATCCCGTCGCGCTCCACCGTCTCGGCGTCGAGCCCGCGCTTGAGCGCGCGCACCTGCCAGCCGGCATCGCGCAACTGACGCGCGACCTCGCCGCCGATACCTCCGCTCGCGCCGAGCACGAGTGCCTGTCGTTGCGTCCCGCCTGCGTTCGCCGTCATTGCCGTTCTCCGTGAATGAACCGTTGTCAGCACCCATTCTGGCGCGAGGCCGCCTAACAAGGAATTGCCTAACCCGATGCATCGGCTATACATTTATGCATGGCCATCGATCTGAACTGGGAACGCTACCGCACCTTCCTCGCCGTGCTGACGGAAGGCTCGCTGTCGGGCGCGGCGCGCGCGCTCGGCATCACACAGCCGACGGCCGGCCGCCACGTCGCGGCGCTCGAAGCCGCGTTCGGCCAGACGCTGTTCACGCGCTCGCCGTCGGGGCTGCTGCCGACCGAGGCGGCCCTGGCGCTGCGCGGCCATGCCGAGGCGCTGCGCAGCGCGGCGGCCGCGTTCGAGCGCGCGGCCGCGAGCCACGGCGCGGGCGTGCGCGGCACCGTGCGGATCTCGGCCAGCGACGTGATCGCGGTCGAGGTGCTGCCGCCGATGCTCGCGCAGTTGCGGCGCGACCATCCGGGGCTCGTGATCGAACTGGTGCCGACCGACCGCATCCAGGACGTCCTGAATCGCGAGGCCGACATCGCGGTGCGGATGGCGCCGCCCGCGCAGGAGGCGCTCGTCGCGCGGCGCATCGGCGCGCTGGAAGTCGGGCTGCATGCGCGCGACGACTACCTGGCGCGCAACGGTACGCCGTCATCGACGGACGAACTCGCCCATCACGCGCTGATCGGCTTCGATACGGTCACGCCGTTCATCCGCGCGGCGGGGCGCGGGATGCCGCTGTGGAACCGCGATGCGTTCGCGCTGCGCACCGACAGCAATCTCGCGCAGCTCGCGATGATTCGCGCGGGCTACGGGATCGGCTTCTGCCAGAACCGGCTCGCGCAGCGCGATGCACGGCTCGTGCGCGTGCTGCCGGACGGGCCCGCGACGAAACTGGAAACCTGGATGGTCATGCACGAGGATCTGCGGACGAGCCCGCGTTGCCGGGCCGTGTTCGATGCGCTGGCGAACGGGCTGCGTGCGTATGCCGAAGGGACGGCCGACTAGGCCGTTCCCGCCCGCCGCACGCGCGAATCGCCGCGGCGCGCGCTATTCGTGGATCTTGCCGGCGAACAGGATGTCGGCCATGCGCCGCCACGGGTTGTCGGGCAGGTCGTAGCAGCGCAGCCCCTCCTCGGACGCCTCGGCCCAGTCGACCATCGCCTCCAGGTACTCGCCGATCGAGCGATTTTCCCAGCCGAGCGCGGCGGCCGCATACGGCGCCGGCGGCAAGTCGGCCTCGAGCTGGCGCTCCTTGTGCCAGTCATGGCCGAGCACGCGCAGGAAACGGATCAGCGAGCGCTCGTCGATCACCCGCTCGAGCGCGTGCGCCAACCGCGCGGCCATCTCGCTTTTCAGTTCGTCGTTCATGCGTATCGCCCCCTGCTACGCAACGTTCAGAACGCTTCCAGCTCGCACCAACCGGGATACGTTTCCTCGACGATGAAGAAATCGTCGAAGTAGACCAGCCCGCGCCGTTCGAGCGATCTCATGCACGCATCGGCGGCGTCGCCGCCGAAGAACGGGCCGAGCGACACCAGCCGGTCCGACTCGTCGAAACAGTCGGCGAAATTGAATTCGCGCATGAGCGCGGACAGGTCGACCTCTTTCTCGACCAGCGCCGCGCGTCGAACGACGATCCCGAAATCTCTCGATATTTTCATCGGTACCGACTCCCGTCGAATACGTGCCGCTGCGCCGACGCGCATGCGTGCTTCATGCTTCACATCAGCAACTGCCGCGACAGCACCTCGCGCGCCTGCGTGACCGTCTCGCGCTCGCCCGGCATCGGCGGCGTCAGCGAGAACACCGCGTCGGGCAGCGTCGGCAGCCGGTATTTCGCGCCGAGCCGCACGAGGCCCTCGCCGATCGCCGACGCGCACAGGCAGCCGACGCCGAGCCCCGCCGCCAGCATCGACTGCAGCCCCGCGACGCCCGACGCGCTGTGCACGAGCACGTACGGCGCGTGCTGCTCGTCGAGCGAGCGCACCGCGATCTGATGCATCATGCAGTCGTCCGGCAGCAGCACGAGCGGCAACGGCTCGGGCAACTGCTCGGCGAGCGCGGGCGACGTGACCCACGACAGCGGCTCGCGCCGCAGCACCCAGCGCGTATCGGCCGACGCGGGCCGGAACGGGCCGCTCGACAGGTTCATCACGACGCCGAGATCGATCTGCCCGCGCGCATGGGCAGCTTCGATCTCCGCGCTCTTCATCGCGCTCACGTGCAGGCTCAGTTGCGGGTAGCACTCCCGCAACCGCGCGAGCAGGCCCGCGACTTCATGCGTCCGGTAGTAGTCGGTGATCGCGACGCGCAATTCGCCCTTGATCGCCTGTCCGCGCACTTCGTCGAACGCGGCCTCGTTCAGCGCGACGATGCGCCGCGCATGCTGCAGCAGGCGCGCGCCGGCCGGCGTCGGCTCGACGCCGCGCTTGCTGCGCACGAACAGTGGCACGCCGGCGCGCGACTCGAGCTTGCGCACCTGCTCGCTGACCGTCGACTGTGACAGATGCAGCAGCGGCGCGGCCGCCGTTAGGCTGCCCGCATCCGCCACCGCCGCGAACGTGCGTAACTGATCCAGGTCGAAACCGCGCATCGCACCCTCCATCCATCGAATAACCCGATGGATGCTACCACCAATTCCCGCTTTTCCGATTCATCGGCGGTCCGCAGAATATCGGTTCAACGGCCCGCCGAACCCGTTTCCACGGGATTCGGCATGCGTTGCGGCCACCATTCTTCCGGATTTCCTTTCATGACCGACAACACCCTCGCCCGTTGCGCGCCGGCCGGCGCGGCTGCCGCGGCACCGCCGCGCAGCCATCACGGCTGGGCGCTCGTGGTCCTGCTGGTCGGCGCCATTCTGCCGCCGCTCGACTACTTCATCGTGAATCTCGCGCTTCCGGCCATCCGCGACGGCATCGGCGCGCGGCCGGCCGAGCTGCAGCTCGTCGTGTCGGCCTACGCGTGCGCGAACGCGGTCGTGCAGATCACCGGCGGGCGTCTCGGCGACCTGTACGGCCGCAAGCGGATGTTCATGATCGGGATGGCCGGGTTCGTCGTCGCATCGGCGCTGTGCGGGCTCGCCGGCAGCGGCGCGGTGCTGGTCGGCGGCCGCGTGCTGCAGGGCCTGTTCGCCGCGATCCTCGCGCCGCAGGTGCTCGCGACGATCCGCAGCGTGTTCAGCCCGCAGGAGCAGGTGCGCGTGATGGGCTTCTACGGTTTCGTGTTCGGCCTCGCGGCCGTGATCGGCCAGCTCGGCGGCGGCGCGCTGATCGACCTGCATCCGTTCGGGCTCGGCTGGCGCGCGATCTTCCTGGTCAACGTGCCGATCGGCATCCTCGCGCTGCTCGGCAGCTGGCGCTTCATCCCGGAAAGCCGGCCGCCGCGCGGCCAGCGCATCGACGTGCCCGGCACGGTGCTGCTGTCGCTGTTCCTGCTGATGCTCGTCTATCCGCTCACGCACGGACGCGAGGCGGGCTGGCCGCTGTGGATGATCGCGTGCGTCGTCGGTGCGCTGCCGATGCTCGGCGCGCTGCTGGCGGTCGAAGCGCGCCGGCTCGCCGGCGGCCGTGATCCGCTGCTCGACGTGCGCCTGCTGCGCAATCCGGTCGTCGCGCTCGGGCTCACGCTCGCGTTCCTGTTCTACATGCTGAGCGCGTTCTTCCTGAGCTACGGCATCTATCTGCAAGGCTGCCTGAACTGGTCGCCGCTCGCGTCGGGGCTCGCGATCCTGCCGCTCGGCATCGGCTTTCTCGCGAGCCCGCTGCTGATGCCGCGTCTCGTCGAGCGGTTCGGCGGCTATCGCGTGCTCACGCTCGGCTTCGCGATGCTCGCGGCCGGCGTCGCGACCGCCGCCGCGCTGGCCGGCGATCATGCGCCCGGCCCGGGCTTTTACGCGGGGATCGCGGCGATCGGCATCGGGCAAGGCCTCGTGCTGCCGTCGGTCGTGCGGATCGTGCTCGCGGAAGTCGACGCGGCGCGCGCCGGGGTCGCATCCGGCATGGTCACCGCGATGCTGCAGATCG
The DNA here is from genome assembly GCF_905339875.1 of Burkholderia sp. BCC1998. Classification (NCBI taxonomy): domain Bacteria; kingdom Pseudomonadati; phylum Pseudomonadota; class Betaproteobacteria; order Burkholderiales; family Burkholderiaceae; genus Burkholderia; species Burkholderia sp. BCC1998. The sequence continues at coordinate 266,149 of NZ_CAJPHE010000005.1, read as the reverse complement.
GCGCGGCCGTCGGCGCCGCGACGCTGGGCGGGCTGTTCTTCGCGCGGCTCGGCGCGCAGCCGCGTGCGCTCGACTACGTGCAGGGGTTCAGGACGGCGATGTGGGCGCTGGCGGCCGTGCTGCTGGCGTGCGTCGCGTTGTCGGCCGCATTGGGGCCGATGCATCGGCGGGGGCGGGCCATCGCGTGACGACGCCGGCCAGGGAAGCGCGCCCCGGCAGCGAATCGCGGCATGCGCGCCCGCTTGCCGGCGGCGGGCTCACTGGTGATGCTTGAGTTGCGCGTGCCGTGCTTCCCATTCGGCCAGCTCGACGCGATAGCGCGCCAGCGCTTCGTCGTACAGGTCGAACACGCACGGCGAGCAGCCGCTGTTGCAGCAGTCTTCCAGTTCGGGTTGTTCGGGCGGGGTCGGACGCGGATCGTCGGCGAGCGTATCCGCGGAGGCAGGCTTGGTCACGGCTTCAGTCATATGGTGTCGAACGCCCAGTATACGGTGATGGTCGGCGGCATGCAGGCACGCACCGGGCGCAGCAGCGCATCCACCCCACGGACAGGAGCCGCGCCATGGCCGAAGCCGTGAATCCGCCGGAACGACGGGCGCCGTTCGGCGCCTTCTCGATGGCCGGGGTCCAGGGCGACGGCCGGATCCGATCGAAATCGCGGCGATCGTGGAAATCCCGCGTGCGCGATTTCGCATGCCCTGACGTCGCACTCGAGTGCGATCACCCGCTCCCTGCTACGCCACGCGACCGCTCACCGGAATCGATGCGCCGGTGATCGCCTGCGCGTCGGTCGACAGCAGGAATCCGATCGTCGCCGCAAGCTGCTCGGGCCGGACCCAGCGCGTGAAATCCGCATCCGGCATGTCCGCACGGTTCGGCGGCGTGTCGATGATGCTCGGCAGCAGCGCGTTCACAGTCACGCCGCGATCGAGCAGTTCCGCCGCCAGCGCCTCGGTGAGCCGCGCGACGCCCGCCTTCGCAGCTGCATAGGCGCCCATCCCGGCGCCCGCCTTGAACGCCGCGCCCGCGCCGATGTTGACGATGCGGCCGGCCGGGCTCGTCACCAGATACGGCAGCGCGGCCTTCGACGCGTTCAATGCCGTCTTCACGTTCAGTTCGTACATGCGGTCCCACGTGGCCGCGTCGCCGTCGGCGATCGTCTGCCAGACGAACGCGCCCGCGATGTTCAGCAGCGCATCGACCCGGCCGAATTCGCGATTCACCGCTTCAAGGGCGCGCGCGGCCGCCTGCGGATCGACGAGGTCGATGCCGCCGATGCGCAGCGCATCGGCCGGCACGCCGGGCAACGCCTGCGCGTCCGGCGCCGCGCCGCGGCCGATCAGCGCGACGCGCGCGCCGCGCTGGCCGAGCCAGGCGGCCGTGGCGACGCCGAGATGGCCGAATCCGCCGGTGATCGCGACTGCCTTGCCTTTCAGGTCGTGTTCCATCGATGTGCTCTCCTGGGTCGGGGGGGGGGTTGGATGATACGTGGTTCGGGGCGATGCCGGTACCGACACGGACGCGCGTGGCCAGCGTTTCGACAGCGTAGCGCCGTTCATGCTTGCGCGCGCACGGCGATCAATGCGTCACCGCCAACGCAGCCGCTCGGTTGATCCGCAGCCGTGAAGGCGCGCACCGCGCATGACGGTGGACGGCAGGAGGTAGGCGTTAGGCGACAGGCGACAGGCGACAGGCGGCGGGCGGCGGGCGGCAGACGGTGGGCGGGGGAAGGCGGACGGTGGACGGCCGACGGCCGACGGCCGGGCATAATGCGCGAACACGGTGCGCCGCGCGGTGCCCCGTGATCGCGCCGGGTCCTTGAACGGCCCGCGTCGTTTCCGTAACGAAACCCGAACCTCAACCCGTCTATCCCATGCAAGTACTCGTCGTTGGCACCGGCAAGCTGGCAACCGAACTGCTCGGCTCGCACCGGCTCGACCCCGCAACCTGTCGCGTGACGGCCTGGTCGGACCCCGCACGCACCGAGACGCGTTCGATCGTCGTGCACGCCGGATCCGGGCGCGAGCTGCCTGCCGCGATCGAATTCTGCCGCGCAACGGGCTCGCCGCTCGTCGAGCTGTCCACCGGCTCCGAGCTCGAAACCGGATCGCACGACTTTCCCGTCGTGCTTTGTCCGAATACGAACATCCTGATGCTGAAGTTCATGAGCATGCTGGAAACCAGCGGCCATCTGTTTCGCGACTGCCGCATCAGCGTGACGGAGTCGCACCAGGCCAGCAAGACGTCCGTGCCGGGCACCGCGGTCGGCATCGGTCAGGCACTCGGCGTGCCGGCGCAGGACATCCGCTCCGTGCGCGACCCCGACGAACAGCGCGACGCCCTGCAGATTCCCGACGATCAGCTCGGCCGCCATGCGTTCCACCGGATCCGCATCGAGGATGGCGCATGCAGCCTGCAGTTGGAATCGCGCGTGTACGGCGCGTCGCCTTACGCGGACGGCGTGTCGCGGATCGTCGAGACCGTCCGGCAGCACGAACTCGAACCCCGCCGATACTCGATCGTGGAGTTCATCCGCAACGGCTGGCTGTAGGCGCGACGGTGCGCGGCTTGGCCGACGACACCGCGGCCGGCACATTCGACGGCCGCGATCGCACGATCGCGCACGCGCCGCTTATCCGTCGCCCAGCACGGCCCCGCTCTCCGGCAGCGTCGCGCCGCCGTCGACGACGATCGTCTGCCCGGTGATGTACGCCGCATCGGCCGACGCGAGAAACAGCATCGCGTTCGCGATGTCCTCCGGCTCGCCCATCCGCGCGAGCGGAATGTCGCGCGCGATCTGCGCGGCGACCGACGCATCGCCGAGATTGCCGGCGGCCGGCGTGCGGATCATCCCCGGCTCGACGCCGTTGACCGTCACGTTGCGACGCGCGAGTTCGAGCGCCGCCGCGCGGATGAAGCCGTTCACGCCGGCCTTCGACGCCGCGTAGTGCGCGAGCCCCGGATAGACGACGCGCGGCCCGGTCACCGACGACGTGACGAGCAGCCGCCCCGCTCCCGCACGCTCGAATGCCGGCAGCGCGGCCTGCGCGAGCCAGAACAGCGCCGACAGGTTGACCGACAGCGTGCGCTCGAGCATCGGCTCGTCGATCTGCGCAAACGGGGTCAGCGGGAAGTACGCGGCGTTGTGAACGACGACGTCGAGCCGGCCGCCGTCGCGCTCGACCGCCGCGACGAGCGCGCCGAGTTCGTCGCGGCTAGCGGCGTCGACGCGATACGCGCGCGCGTCGCCGCCCGCACTGGCGAGCGCGTCGGCCTGCGCGGCAGCGGCATCGCCGTTGAGATCGGCGAGCGCGACGAACGCATCGGATTCCGCGAAACGGCGCGCGATTGCCGCGCCGATCCCCTGCGCGGCGCCCGTGACCAGCACGACGCGTCCGCTGAAATCCGCACGCAGGCGGGCGCTGCCCGGCACGGCGCTCATCGCTGCGCCTCGCCGCCGAGCGGATGCACGGTTTCGTTCAGCACCTGCGCATGCGCGCCGATCGGGAAGTTCGACAACGTGCCGAAGTCGCCGCCCTGATAGCCGAAGATCTTGCCGTCCGTCTTGCGTTGAGCGAGATCGATCAGCACGACGCCGAGCGTCGGCACCACCTTTTCGCGCCACACGAACAGATACAGTTCATCGGCAATCCTGAAGTAATGGCAGCGATCCACGTCCGCCAGCCCGCCTTCTACGCCCTGCAGGCACTGCCATGCGTAGAAGTTCTCGTTCAGGTAGATGTGCTCGTAGCATTCGGTCGGGCTGTAGCGATACATCGTCCGCTTGCCGATCAGTTCGCGCGTGGGCCCATGCAGCGGGCCCGGCTGCGCATGGCCGCCGAGCGTGCCGTGCCGGAATGCCGCGTCGACGCCAGTCAGCGGCAACCCGCGCGTAACGCGCGTGAACGCGTCGACATGCGTGTCGCCCTCGGTCGGCAGCGTGCCGATCACCGACGTCCACACGCCGCTGCCGACGTCGATCACGAGGCTCACCGACGTCGCGCGCGCCACCGGATCGATGTAGTCGACGAAGTACAGGTCGTCGCGCAGCCGCGTGACGCGGCACGGCGCATGGCCGCCCGCGTCGGTCGCCGCATCGCGCCATTGCAGCGCACCCGCCTCGAACGTATAGACGCGCCATGCGCCCGTTGCGTCGCCAAGGGCCAGGGACCGCCCGACGAGCGCGTTCACGGGCGTGAGGATGTTCGCGTCCGGTGCAAAGCCGTCCGCGAGCGCGCCAACCTGAATGAATACCGGATCCTGTCGTTCCACCTGCCGTCTCCCGCGCAGCTTCAGGCCCGGCGGGCCGTGTACGCTGCTCATGTGCACATGGTGCGGGCTGCGCGCGCCGCACGGTATCGGCCAAAAGGATGAAGGGCGCGCGGCGCCGGAACGCGCTACAGTGCACGTGATCCGCGCCGCGGCCGGCGCGAGGAGCCCCCATGCACCGTGTCACCCACTACCGACGGACCGATGAAGGCATCGAGGCGATCAGCCTCGAGTCCGACCGCACGTTTCCGCGGCACGCGCACGACGAATTCGGGGTCGGCGTGATCGTCAGCGGCGCGCACCGGTCCTGGAGCGGCCGCGGACAGGTCGACGCGCTGGCCGGCGACGCGATCATGGTCAATCCGGGCGAAATGCACGACGGCATGCCGATCGGGACGGGCACGGCGCGGCGCTGGCGGATGCTGTACCTCGCGCCGGCGCTGGTCGCGGGCGTCGCGGCGGAAGAAGGCGTCGGCGGCGTCGAGCTCGCGCATCCGGCGGTGCGCGACGCGCGGCTCGCGGCCGCGTTCGGCCGGTTGCATGCTCGAATCGTCGCAGGAGATACCATGCCGCTCGCCCGCGACGAGGCGCTCGTGACCCTGGTCGCCGGGCTGCTTGCGCGGCATTCGAACCGGGCGCTGCCGGCCGCCGGCGTCGCGCCGGCGATCCGCGTGGCCCGCGAGCGGCTCGATGCGGCGCCCGCCGCACCCGTCTCGCTGGCCGAACTCGCCGGCCTGAGCGGCGTGAGCCGCTTCCAGCTGCTGCGCGGGTTCGCGCGTGAACTCGGCATCACGCCGCACGCGTATCTGGTGCAGTCGCGCACGCGGCTGGCGCGGGCACTGCTCGCGAGCGGCCGGCCGATCGCGGATGCCGCGGCCGAAGCCGGTTTTGCCGACCAGAGCCACCTGACGCGCGCGTTCGCACGCCAGTTCGGGATCACGCCGGGACGATTCACGCAGGCCGGCTGACGGACCTCGCGGTCCCGGCACGACCGCCGCCGTGGCGCGACGTCGTCGATCGCCGCCGTTCGGCAACAACGATGGCGCTCGATGGCAGCGCCACCGGTCATCCGGAGACACCGAGCGCAATACCCTTCCGTTCACCCGCTCCGCTCGCCGGCGCCGCTGCAATTTCGTTCAAGACGCCCGCGCCGCCGCACGCGACCATGCGGCACATGAAAACACGACTGATCGGCTATCTCTATCTCGCCGCCGCGATGGCGGGCGTCGGCAGCACCGTCATCGCGAGCCGCCTCGCGGCCGGCGGCCTGCCGCCGTTCGCCGCCACCGCGCTGCGCTTCCTGATCGCAACCCCGCTGCTGTTCGCGCTGATGCGGGCGCAGCGGCTGCGATGGCCGCGGCTCTCCGCACGCGACGCCGTGCTGCTGGTCGTCCAGGCTGCGGCGGGCGGGGTCGGCTATACGGTGCTGCTGATCAGCGGCACGAAGCTGTCGTCGCCCATCGATGCGGGCGTGATGCTCGGCACGCTGCCGGCGATGTCGACGCTGATCGCGGCGGTCGTGCTGCGCGAGCGGCAGACGCGGCGCGACTGGAGCGCGGCCGCGCTCGCCACCGCCGGCGTGCTGCTGGTCACGTTCGCGCCCGGCCAGGCCATGCCGTCGCTCCGAACGCTCGCCGGCGACGCGCTGGTGCTGGCGGCCGTCGCATGCGAGGCGGTGTTCATCCTGCTGAACCGGCGGCTGTCAGCGCCGTTGCCGCCGCTCACGCTGTCGACGGCGATGTCGGGCCTCGGCTTCGTGCTCGCACTGGTGCCGGCCGCGTTCGAATGGCACGCGCTGGCGACGAACTGGAATATCGGCGCGGTGTCGGCGATCGTGTACTACGCGCTGGTGCCGACCGTGCTCGGTTATCTGTGCTGGTATGCGGGTTCGGCGCGCACGAGCGGCACCGAAGCCGCGCTGTTCACGGCGGTTGCGCCGGTCTCGGCCGTGCTGTTCGCGGTCGCACTGTTCGGCGAGACCCTGGGCGGCACGCGACTCCTCGGCATCGCGCTCGTCGTCGCGGGAATGCTGGTGGGCGCGACGCGGCGGCGCGAGCCGCCGGCACGCGCAACGGACTCACGGTCGAGGTCGCCAGCGCGCCCAGCGGCATCCACGTCGACTGCTACCGATTGATCCGCGTGCGCGGCGACTGTAGGAATGTGTCCGCCCGCGGCAAAATCGTTGCGCACCGTCGCACAAGATGCAATATTCGCGTGGCCGGGCCATTCGACAACCACCGAACAATAATTCGCATCACCATGAACAAGAAGGAAGCCAAAACGAGAATCGCGGCGCTGCTGTCCGCGGGTGCGAGGAAAGCCGACGTGCTGGCCGAACTGGCCGGACAGGGCCTCAAGGATCGCGTGCTCGCGCGCCTGATCGCGTCGCGCCCCGACCCTGAGCTGTGCAGGAAGAACAAGGTGCATACACGGGTCCTGATCGGGCTCGGCATCGCGCAGTTGGTGATCAGCGTCGCACTCGCCTATCTCATCCTGGTGGACACACTCAGCATCGGCGCCGCGGTGCTGTTCCTCGCACTGACGGTGCCGCTGGCGCTGCTGTTCATCTGGGGCTTCGCGACCCATCGCGTCGGCGCATATCACGCGTTCATCATTCTGTCGCTGCTGCAGGTACCGAAGACCATCGCCGATCTCGGCCGCGATCCGTCGGCCGCGCTGCCTACCCTCGGGGTGACCGTCATCCTGGTCGGCTACGTCTGGTTCGTCCGCAACCGGCTGTTCCCCGACTTCGGCTGGTTCACGCCGCGCAAGGTCGAGGGCCGTTACGCGTTCGTGGAAACCGCCTGATACCGCACACCACGCACCACGCACCGTGAAAAAGGCGCCGGGCCGCCCCGCAATCGCGGGACGGCCCGGCGCCTTCTGCATTCCGGAACCCGGCAGCTTATTTGGCCTTCTCAGCCGTATCGCTGATTGCCTGGCCACCCTTCGAAATGTCCTGCCCCACGCCTGCAACGGTATTGCAACCGGCGAGCGCGGCGGTCACCACCAGCAGCACTGCAGCAATCGTACGCGTCATGCTCATTCTCCTTCGAGTCAACATGCCCGACCGGGCGAATCGTATGCGGCGTGGTGCCCTGCGGCGTGCAGGACACGGGGCCTGACCTGATTATACGGAGACGGCCGCCGTGCGCCAGTGCCGACCGCGCCAGTGCCCTCGCACGACACGGCCGGCCGCACAGATTTTCCTTGACTTCGTCGGCACGCGAACTAATATACGCACCGCGTATATTTCTCATCAGGTGCCGCCGATGACCGTTCCCCAGCAAGCCTTCCTGCGCGACGCGATGCGCCGCCTCAACATGACCCGCGAAGCGTTCGCGAACCGCATCGGCGTGAGCCGCCGCGCGCTCGACACGTGGCTGTTGCCCGACGACTCGCAGGAATCGCGCGGGATGCCCGAGATCGTCGAACGCTTCGTGTCGGAAATCGTCGAGCGCTCGGCACCGGACGGCGGAGACTATACGCAAAGCGTAGACAAACAGGAGCTCGCAAAGCAATTCCTGTTCGAAGGCAAGCCGCAGTTGATCTCGGTGGACCAGTTCTCGCGCGACTCGGTCGAGGCGCTGTTCCGCGTCGCCGACGTGATGCAGCCGATCGCGCGCCGCCACAAGATCTCGCGCGTGCTCGAGGGCGCGGTGCTCGGCAACCTGTTCTTCGAAGCCAGCACGCGTACGCGCGTGTCGTTCGGCGCGGCCTTTTGCCGGCTCGGCGGCTCGGTGTGCGACACGACCGGCTTCACGTTCTCGTCGATGGCCAAGGGCGAATCGATCTACGACACGAGCCGCGTGATGGCCGGCTACGTCGACGCACTCGTGATCCGCCACCCGGAGAAAGGCTCGGTTGCCGAATTCGCGCGCGCGACCAACCTGCCGGTGATCAACGGCGGCGACGGCCCGGGCGAGCACCCGAGCCAGGCACTCCTCGATCTCTATACGATCCAGCGCGAGTTCTCGCGGCTCGGCAAGATCGTCGACGGCGCGCATATCGCGCTCGTCGGCGACCTGAAATACGGCCGTACCGTGCATTCGCTCGTCAAGCTGCTCGCGCTGTACCGCGGGCTGAAGTTCACGCTCGTGTCGCCGCCGACGCTCGAAATGCCCGCGTACATCATCGACCAGATCGCGACGAACGGCCACGTGATCGAGCAGACGAACGACCTCGCGGGCGGGCTGCGCGGCGCGGACGTCGTCTATGCGACGCGGATCCAGAAGGAGCGCTTCACCGACGAGTCGTTCGAGGGCTATACGCCGGATTTCCAGATCAACCAGGCGCTCGTCGACTCCGTCTGCAAGCCCGACACGCTGATCATGCACCCGCTGCCGCGCGACAGCCGGCCCGGCGCGAACGACCTGTCGGTCGACTTGAACCGCGATCCGCGACTCGCGATCTTCCGGCAGACCGACAACGGCATTCCGGTGCGGATGGCGATCTTCGCGGTGCTGCTCGGCGTCGAGAATCTCGTCCAGCATTCGATGCGCGATGCGACGTGGCGCCCGCCGGCGTACCTCGGGCCGGAGGATGCGGTGTTTCACGGAATCGATTGACCCGCATCCGGGGTTGCGCGGCCAGACTCGAGATTGCTGAAGATCGAGCGCCGCGCGCCGAAGCAACGCACGACGCGCCGCCTTGCACGGCGCGTTTTCATTTTCGGCGCGGGTGATATCGAGGCGACCGGCCGGAAGTTAGCGAGCCCACGGATCGATCACGCGCAGGCCCGCTGCTTCGAACTGTGCGACGTCGCGCGTGGCCACGATCAACCCGTTGGCTGCGGCGGTTGCAGCGATGAAGCCATCGGCAGGCGCCATCGTGTGCCCCAGGGCGCGCGCCTTCGCGCGTAGGCTCGCATATGCGTCACTGGCCGCATCGTCGAACGGCAGAATCCGCCCGCGAAACAACGGCACGACGCGTTGCTCGATGTTTTGGTGCAGCCAGTCTCGCCTGCGCCCCTCCGGCAACGCGGCCACGCCGAATCGCATCTCGGCCAGACTGATCGCGGCAAGAAACAGCGTCTCGACGTTTTGCGCGTCGAGCCATTCGATCACGGCCGCGCTCGGTTCGCGTCGCAGCGGCTCCGAAATGACGTTGGTATCGACCAGAATCATTCGAAGCTCATCGGATCGGTTGGCGATTGATCGCGCTGAACCTCGAGATCGATGCCGCCAGCCTCTCGCCCGATCTCCGCCAGCAGCGTTCCCAGCCTGGGACGTCCGCCGGGCCGAACGGCCTGCTCGAGGATATCGCGCACCTCGGCCTCGGTACTGCGGCCATGTTGTGCGGCACGGATTCGAAGCGCGCGATGCACCTCGTCGGGCAGGTTTCTAACAGTGATCACAGGCATGATGCGCCTCACTACATTTGCTTTCAATGCAGTCATATTATCACCTTGCTGTCATTTTGGACGAGTGAAGACCCGATCACTGTAAATCGCCCGCCTCGCCTTTCCCACTCGGCCATTCGGCCATCGCCGCAACCCCGCACGCGCTCGGCAGCCCTCCGCCACATTCGCCAACATTCCTCCCACAAATGAGAACGCGAACGCTTCTCATTTAAAAAGAAATTACATAGAATGCCACCTGAAAACAAATCGTAATAATTCCCGGCGGCATGCACATTTCCGTAGCGCGTCGTTCCCGGGGCCATACTGCGAGGTCGAAGCGCATCATGAAGTCCCGTCCTGACGAGCAGAAGCTCGGCAAATTCACCACCCTGTGCAGCGTGCTCGCCGCGAGCCCTGCGTTCGCCGACGGCACGCCGCCATCCGCCCCGGTCGGCACCGAAGGCCATCTCGCGCCGATCGAGGTCCAGGGCAAGGCCGAGCACAGCTACAAGGCCGACTTTTCCGCATCCGCGAAATTCACCGCGCCGCTCGTCGACACGCCGAAGTCGGTAACCGTGATCCCGCAGGAACTGATCCAGAGCAGCGGCGCGGCGACGCTGACCGAAGCGCTGCGCACCGTGCCCGGCATCACGTTCGGCGCCGGCGAAGGCGGCAACCCGCTCGGTGACCGCCCGTTCATCCGTGGCTACGACACGCAGGGCAGCATGTTCGTCGACGGGATGCGCGACACGGGCGCGACCACGCGCGAGATCTTCAACACCGAGCGCGTCGAGATCACCAAGGGCTCCGACGGCGCGTACGGCGGGCGCGGCGGCGCGGGCGGCAGCATCAACCTCATCACGAAGGCGCCGCACCTCGGCACGACGGCCGCCGCGAGCGCGGGCCTCGGCACCGACCGCTACCGCCGCTTCACCGCCGACGGCAACTGGCAGTTCGCCGATCACGCCGCGTTCCGCCTGAACCTGATGAGCCACAACAACGACGTCGCCGGCCGCGACGCCGTCAACAACGAGCGCTGGGGCGTCGCGCCGTCGATCGCGTTCGGCCTCGGCACGCCGACGCGCGTGACCGCGAGCTACTACCACCTGTCGACCGACGACATGCCCGACGGCGGCATTCCGTACGTCTACACGACGTCGAACAAGCCCGCGAACGTCGACACGATCTATCCGGCGCCCGTCGACCGTCACAACTTCTACGGTCTGATCGACCGCGACTTCCGCAAGACCACGTCGGACATCAGCACGATCAAGATCGAGCACGACATCACGTCGAATCTGACGGTGCGCAACACCACGCGCTACACGGAATCGACGCAGGACTACATCTGGACGCAGCCCGACGACAGCCAGGGCAACGTGGTCAACGGCCGTGTCTGGCGCCGCAACAACAATCGCGACAGCTCGATCAACAGCCTCGCGAACCTGACCGAACTGTTCGGCGAATTCCGCACCGGCCCGTTCAAGCACAGCTTCACGACCGGCATCGAGCTGACGCGCGAATGGGGCAAGCGCGATTCGTACACGGTCGCGACCGACAAGGGCACCATCTGTCAGCAAGGCATCGGCGCGCCGTCCGGCTACAACTGCACGAGCCTGTGGTCGCCTGATCCGAACGATCCGTGGGCCGGCTCCGTCACGCGCAACAACGACTATGCGCATGCACGCACCACGACCAAGTCGATCTACGGCTTCGACACGATCGAGCTCACGCCGCGCTGGCAGGTGAACGCCGGCGTGCGCGTCGACGATTACTCGACCCGCTTCACCGACACCAAGGCCAACGGCAGCAAGACCTACACGCGCGACGACACGCTCTTCAACTGGCAGGCAGGCCTCGTGTTCAAGCCCGCGCAGAACGGCAGCATCTACGCGTCGTATGCGACGTCGTCGACGCCGGCCGGCATGCTGCTCGGCGAAGGCAGCGAAACGCAGTCGCTCACGCCGGGCCGCGGGGGCGTCGGCCCGAACGCCGATCAGATGGCCCCCGAGAAGAACCGCAGCATCGAGCTCGGCACGAAGTGGAACGTGCTGAACGACAAGCTGTCGCTGACCGCCGCGCTGTTCCAGATCGACACGACGAATGCGCGCGTGACGCTGCCGAACAACCAGTACGCGATGGTCGGCAACAAGCGCGTGCAGGGTCTCGAACTCGGCGTCGCCGGGCAGATCACGAAGCAGTGGCAGGTGTTCGGCGGCTATACGTACATGAAGAGCGAGCTGCGCGACAACGGCAAGGATGCAGCGAATGACGGCAACCGCTTCCCGAATACGCCGAAGCACAGCCTGACGATGTGGTCGAACTACGACGTGACGCCGAAGTTCACTGTCGGCGGCGGCGCGTTCTACATGTCGGAAGTGTTCGGCGATCCCGCGAACCTGCGCGCGGTGCCGTCGTACTGGCGTTTCGACGCGATGGCGCAATACCGGATCAACAAGAAGCTCGACCTGCAGCTGAACGTGAACAACCTGTTCAACCGCACGTACTTCGATCAGGCGTATCCGGCGCACTATGCGTCGATCGCGCCGGGCCGCTCGGCGTTCGTCACGCTGAACGCGCGCTACTGATCGATGGAAACCGTCTCGCTGAAGGTGCTCGCGTCGGTGTCGCCGCGCGCGTTCGCCGACATCCTGGCCGGGCCGCCCGAGCGCGCCGCCGCGTGGGTCGCGGCGGCCGCCGATAACGGGATCGTCGACGCGCAGGCCGTCTACGGCCAGTACCTGCTCGACGGGCACGGCGTCGCGCGCGATCCGGCCGCCGCATGCGGCTGGTTCCGGCACGCGGCGCGGGCCGGTCACCCGATGGCGATGAACATGCTCGGCCGCTGTTACGAGTTCGGCTGGGGGACGGCGGCATGCGCGCCGGTGGCCGTGTACTGGTATCGGCTCGCCGCGCAGGCCGGGCTCGACTGGGGCATGTACAACTACGCGACGGCGCTCGCGCTCGGCAACGGCATCGACGAGGATCGCGCCGCCGCGCTCGACTGGTTTCGCCGCGCGGCCGCGCTCGGCCATGCGAAATCGATCAACCTGATCGGCGGCTTCTACGAGGACGGCTGGGTCGTGACCGCCGATGCCGACGCCGCGTTCGACCACTATCGGCGCGCCGCCGAGGCCGGCGATTTTCGCGGCCAGTTCAACCATGCGCGGCTGCTCGCCGAGCGCGGGCGCGTCGACGAAGCCCTCGTATGGCTCGCGCGCGTGCCGGCCACCGCTACCCCCGCGTTCGTCGCGAAGATGCGCGCGTATCTCGCGTCGTCGCCGCTCGATGCGTTGCGCGCGGCGGCGATGCAGTTGCCGTCTCACGGCATGGAATCCGAATCATGATGCTTCATATCCCCGGCGTGTTGACCAAGGCACAGGTCTCGCAATGCCGCGAGATGCTGGATGCCGCCGACTGGGTCGACGGCAACGCGACATCCGGCGCGCAGTCGGCGCTCGCGAAACGCAACCGGCAGTTGCCGGAAGGTTCGCCGGTCGCGCGCGCGGCCGGCGATGCGATCCAGGATGCGCTGGCCCGGCATGCGCTGTTCTTTTCGGCGGCGCTGCCGCTGAAGGTGTTTCCGCCGCTGTTCAATCGCTATGAAGGCGGCGAGATGTTCGGCACGCATGTCGACAACGCGATCCGGCTGCTGCGCGGCACGGATTTCCGCGTGCGCAGCGATCTGTCGGCGACGCTGTTTCTCGAGGAACCGGACGCGTACGACGGCGGCGAGCTGTGCGTCGAAGATACGTACGGCGTGCATCGCGCGAAGCTGCCGGCCGGCGATCTCGTGCTGTATCCGGCGTCGAGCCTGCATCACGTCACGCCGGTGACGCGCGGCGAGCGCGTCGCGTCGTTCTTCTGGATCCAGAGCATGGTGCGCGACGATGGCGACCGCACGCTGCTGTTTCAGCTCGATACGCAGATTCAGGCGCTTTCCGCGGAAAAAGGCGCGAAGGATCCGATGGTCATTTCCCTGACGGGGATTTATCACAACCTGTTGAGGAAATGGGCGGATGCGTAGGGCGGCAACTCGCCCAGCGCCGCCCCACTCGGCCAGGAAGGCCGACTACGCTACTTGCACCACTTCATCCCGACAACTAAAATGACCATCGTCAAATGACCATGCTCATATCATGATGCCGCACGCTCCCGTATCGAAATCCGAATTCAAGGCTCGCGCACTCGAATACTTCCGGCTCGTCGAGGCGTCGGGCGAAAGCCTGATCGTCACCGACCATGGCAAGCCAACGCTCGAAATCCGGCCGTATCACGCACGCGAGGCTCAGCCGTTGGACATATTGCGCGGCTCGGTCATGCGCTACGACAATCCTCTCGATCCGATTGCGGAAGATGACTGGGAGGCGTCGCGGTGATCGTGCTGGATACGCATGCATTGGTGTGGTGGGTGGCGGGCGATCCGTCGCTCAGCAAGAAGGCGCGAAGCGCGATCGATCGCGCGCGCGGCGAGGGCGCACTCGCTGCGTCCGCGATCTCCGCATGGGAAATCGCGATGCTGGTGCGCAACGAGCGCCTCGCATTGACGATGGATGTCGATGCGTGGCTCGCGACGGTCGCGCAAATCGACGGCATGCGTTTCGTGCCGGTCGACGCCGACATCGCCGCGAGGTCCACCGCGCTGCCCGGCACTTTTCACAAGGATCCAGCCGACCGCATGATCGTCGCGACTGCGCGCCGGCTCGGTGCGCCGCTCGTCACCCGTGACGAAAAGATCCGTGCATACGCGCACGTCAAGACACTTTGGTGACCGTCATGGGCACGTCGGCCGAATCGCAACACCGACACATCCGCACGCCACTCGACAGACGAATCGTCTGACGGAACCGATGACGGCGATCACGCGAAGCCGTCCATGACCGATCGACGCTTTACCTCGCACCCACTTCACGTATTACCCGTCGGGTTAGCGGCATTGGCCGTTCAGCGACCGCGATTGAACCGTGATGTAACGAGAATCGCACTCCATAAACGGCCCCGTCGAGGAAACCATGCTCGACGAACGCGCCCGCCGACATTCTTTCCGACGACAACGCCCCCGCGTCGGTAACATCCGCACTTGCCGATCCCCGCCCGCTCCCGCACAATCGGGCCACCTGCCTTCCCTCCCCCCGCGCCGATGTCCTATGCGTCACTCGCCACCGGCGTCCTGCTCGCCGGCGGTCTCGGTCAACGCTTCGACCCAAGCGGTCTGCACAGCAAGCTGCTCGCGCGGCTTCCCGACGGCACGCCGGTTGCGGTCGCCGCCGCCCGTCATCTGGCGGCGGCCACGGCCGAGGTGATCGCCGTCGTGCGTCCCGGCGCCGAAAAACTCGCGATTTTGCTGAACGACGCCGGCTGCCAGGTCGTCTATGCGCCCGACGCGATGCGCGGCATGGGCGCGAGCCTGGCAGCCGGTGTTCGCACCTCGCCGGAGGCGACCGGCTGGCTGGTTGCGCTCGGCGACATGCCGTGGATCGCGGCGTCCACCTACGAAGCGGTCACACGCGCCCTCGACGCCGACGATGCATCGATCGTCGCCCCCGTGCACCGCGGCGTGCGCGGCCATCCGGTCGGCTTTGCCGCGCACCACTACGAGGCGCTCGCCACGCTGGACGGCGATACGGGCGCCCGCGCGCTGTTCGCCAGCGCGCCGGTGAACCTGCTCGAGGTCGACGATCCCGGCATCCTGCGCGACGTCGATACGCCCGCCGATCTGCGCTGACCGCGGCGCGCGCCGGCCGCACCCGAATCGTGGCGCTGTTTGCGCGCGATCCGGCGCGATACCTGCAGCGGCTCGCCTGTCGCCGGCAATCCGCATGCCGCCGCGAGAATCCCCCGGCAAACACCCGTCCGATTGCCTATAACGGAGACGAGACGCGCCCGCCGCGCCACCGCCGTCACGCCTTGCGCGAGTTCCCCATGGACCACACGACCCCGATGCCCGAGCCCCCGGCCGACCCGAACCGCGATCCGGAAGACGATCCGCTGTCACCGCCGCCACCGGGGCATCCTCACGACAATCCGCAGCAACCCAACGGACCGCCAAGCAAGGATCCTGTCTAGCCGGCATCCGCCCGCGCCATCAGGCCTGCCCCGGCATTCGCCCTGACAAACGACACGGCCGCTGCCGCGGCTACGCCGCCGCGCCTTCCCGCGCCACGCGCACCTCGTACGTCTTGAGGTGGTTGTATGCGATCCGCAGCAGCGACAGCGCATCCGCCGCCTGCGGGTCGCGGCGCGCGAGCAGGTCGCCGATCACGTGATCGGCTTCGACCCGCGCGCGATTTTCGACGTCGCGCAGCATCGACGCGGTCAGCGGCGACGGCGTCAGCACCATCCGCTGCATCCGCTCGACCGCGGCGGGATCGGGCCGGTAACCGTTGTGCGCGGCGATCGCGCTGCATTCGTCGAGCATCGTCTCGAGCAGGCGGCGGCCGTCCGGCGCGGCCAGAATGTCGCCGATCGAACCGCGAAACAGCGACGTGCTCGCCGCGAGCGTCGCGAGGAACACCCACTTGTCCCACATCCGCGCGGCGATGTCGTCGCTGAGCGTCGCCTCGAAGCCCGCGCCGCCGAGCACGTCGGCCACCGCGCGCACGCGTGCCGATTCGCCGCCGGCGAGTTCGCCGAACGACAGCCCTGCCGTGTCGTTCAGGTGCACGACCCGCTGTTCGCGATCGAGCGTCGCCGCGATCACGCACATGCCGCCGAGCACCTGCGCGGCACCGAACCGTTCGCGCAGCACGTCGAGATGGCGCATCCCGTTGAGCATCGGCAGGATCAGCGTCGACGGCCCGACGAATGGCGCGAACGATGCAATCGCATCGTCGAGGCTGTAGGCCTTGCAGCTCAGCAGCACCAGGTCGAACGGCCCGGCCGTGTCGCTCGCGCGCACCGTCTGCACGTTCGCGAGCGTCAGGTCGCCGCGCGGGCTGCGAATCAGGAGCCCGTCGCGCGCGAGCGCGGCCGCGCGGCCGTCGCGCACCAGGAACGTCACGTCGCGCCCCGCCGCCGCGAGCCGGCCGCCGAAGTATCCGCCGACCGCGCCGGCCCCCACCACCAGAATTCGCATCGTTGCCTCCTTTCAGGTTCGTTCGCCGCCGTGCGCCCGACCGTCGGGGCACGGCGCGCCATCGCCCGACAGTATAGCGACGCCGAATATGTATATGCATAGATGCCCGCACCGCGCTCGCCGGTATCGGGCCGCTGCCGTTTCTAAGGGATTTCCCGCCTACGGCAACGTTCGTTGCATGCCGTCAACGAGTTATCCCGTCACGCCGTTCCGGCGCGCCTGTTCGACCGACCGACCTCACTACCCATGCGCACCCTTTCCCTGAATCAGAAACTCGCCTCGATGATCGTCATTCTGTGGCTCGGTCTGCTCGTGATCGCCGGCATCGGCGCGTGGCAGACGCGCGCGTCGATGATCACGGACCGCCGCGATCAGCTTGCGTCGCTGGTCGCGCAGGCGACGAACGTCGCCGACCACTACTACAAGCTGTCGCAACAGAATGCATTGCCGGAGGCCGACGCGAAGCAGAAGGCGCTCGAGGCGATCGCCGCGATGCGCTACGGCACCGACGGCTACATCTCGATCAACGATTCGAAGCCGGTGATCGTGATGCATCCGATCAAGAGCGAGCTCAACGGCAAGGACGTGTCGAATTTCGCGGACCCGAGCGGCAAGCATCTGTTCGTCGAGATCGTGAAGGCCGGCAACATGGAAGGCGGCAAGGGTTTCGTCGAGTATCTGTGGCCGAAGCCGGGTGCCGACAAGCCGCAGGACAAGACCAGTGCGGTGCAGCGCTTCGCGCCGTGGGACTGGTATCTCGTGACGGGCATGTACATGGACGACGTGCGGTCGGCCGTGCTCGCGAGCGTCGGCCGCTGGCTCGCGATGACGGCCGTGCTCGGCGCGATCGCGACCGCCGTGATGGTGCTCGTGCTGAAAAGCGTGCGCGCGAACCTCGGCGGCGAACTCGAAGTGGCGCTCGACGCCGCGCGGCGCATCGCGCAGGGCGACCTGACCGCGCGCGTGAACGTCAAGCATGACGACCGCGGCAGCCTGCTGCATGCGCTGCACACGATGCAGAGCGGACTGATCGACATGGTGTCGCGCGTACGGATGGGCACGGAGAACATCAACGTCGGCGCGAGCGAGATCGCGTCGGGCAACACCGACCTGTCGCAGCGCACCGAAGAACAGGCGGCCGCGCTCGTGCAGACCGCGTCGAGCATGGATCAGATGACCGCGAACGTGAAGCAGAACGCGGACAGCGCCGCGCAGGCCGCCACGCTCGCCGGTCAGGCCGCGCAAGTCGCGACGCGCGGCAGCGAGGTGGTCGACGATGTCGTGCGCACGATGAACGAGATCACCGACCGCTCGCACAAGATCGGCGACATCATCGGCGTGATCGACGGAATCGCGTTCCAGACCAACATCCTCGCGCTGAACGCGGCCGTCGAAGCGGCGCGCGCGGGCGAACAGGGCCGCGGCTTCGCGGTGGTCGCGGCCGAGGTGCGCTCGCTCGCGCAACGCTCGGCCACGGCCGCGAAGGAGATCAAGTCGCTCATCGAGTCATCGAACGAAACCGTCGAGCACGGCGCGACGCTCGTCACGAACGCGGGCGAGACGATGGCCGAGATCGTGCAGTCGGTGCGGCGCGTGAACGAGATCCTCGACGAGATCAGCCATGCATCGCGCGAGCAGAGCGCGGGGATCGAGCAGGTCAACCGTGCAGTGGGCGAGATGGATCAGGTCACGCAGCAAAACGCGGCACTCGTCGAGGAAGCCGCGGCGGCCGCGCATTCGCTGCGCGACCAGGCCGAAGCGCTGCGCGACGCCGTTACGCGGTTCGCATTGCCGGTTTGACGGCCGGGGTCCTGCCCCGCCCTTCCGCGCGTGTCGCGCCGGAGGGCGGGAGTGGCGTGTACCTCAACACGGCCAACCGCTGAATCCGCTTCCGTTCGGCGTCGCGGTTGACGGCATCTCGTAGCCACACTCGTTGGAACTGTCGACCGGTCATGTGTCCAGTCGATCGCGTTCCGACACGTTGCGAATCCGCAAGCGAAGCAATCACGCCACAGCGCTGCCTTACGTCACCACGAATAGCCCTGCATGCCGTAATCGGTGTCGTGTCGACGCCCCCACCAAGGGAGGTACGCGTTGTTGCCACCGCGTGCGCGGAACCAGTCCTTGGCGGGATCGATCGGGGTGAGCTTCGACGGTGGCCTGACGACGACGGCGACGGGGTGCTCGGGGTCGGTCGTGCCTGCGACCAAGGCGTTGCCGCCAAAGTGGTTGATTCGGCCGATTGCGAGTGCGACGTCGGTCAATGCGCTGCCGGTTCCCATGTCGCCGAGCAGGGCGGCCGTGTTGAAGGTCTGATTCGTGTGGTCGTATTCAGGGAGGGTTTCGGTCAAGGTCTGCGCGAGCGAGACAACGCGTAACGACGCTGCGTCGCTGGGTACACCTGCGTCGTGGACGATGTAATTCAGGTCCGTGACCGCGACACCGGCGTTGCGTGCTGCTTCGTCGATCGTGGCTTTCCATGCCTGCACGGCGCGTGTCGTGCCGACCTTCCGTGAAAAATCGTGCGTGTTGCCGGTTGCGGCCTTGCCGATCCAGGCGAGCGGCTCGCGCTCGGTGTTGAAGTTCGGGCCGGCGAGGAACAGCACGACGAGGTTTTCGTTGATCTGCGCATCCGTGGGCGGGAAGTTCGGGGCGTCCCAGTTCATCGCCCATACGGTCTTGTCGGGGTTCGCCTGCAAGTAATCCAACGCGTTGTTCAGCGATGTGAAGCCGGCGTTTGCGCCGCCTTGGGTGATTTGTACGTCGGGAGGCGTGTCGCGGCTCCAAAGCGTCTTCGGTGATGGTGGGCCAATTTCGAAGCATTCGACGAACTCATTGGTCAAGTACGTCTTCGCTTCGATCGGATCGAGCCTTGGAGGTAACGCGAACTCGATATGTGTTCCGGCAAGCTCGCGCCAATCTTTGGTGTTTTCGGATTTTACGGTGTAGAAATATTTTGCATTTGCAAAATAACGAGAGCGCGGCAACAAGAGAAATTTTCCGACGTACTTGTGATAGAAGCCCTTGAATGTTTCTTCGCCTTCGTTGCCGTAAACCAATGCTCCAATGGACCGAAGTGACGAAAATTTTTCGGGCTTCGTGCGCACCATGTCATCATTCTTATTGGGCTTGACAAGTCCTTGTGTCCACAGCAATTGCCACTCGGTCGGATAGTCCATGCGTTGCAGCGGGTTCAACCAGATTAAACCAACGACTTGCGCAACGAATGGCTTGGCCTGCTCCTCGGCTGCAGGTGCTGCCTTCACCGCAGACTCTTTGACAGAGGCGGCTTGTGCCGGACGCGCCATGGCCGTGGTGAAGAGAAACGCCACGAGCGCAGCCAGGCCGGGCACGAAAAAGAATCGCTTCATCCAATCTCCTAATTCCAAATGTGCCGGGTCGGGTTGTTCCACGTGTGCCATCGTCGTGGCGATGAGCACGATGGCAATCAGCCATACCGAAACAGCAATTGCAACACGTCGTTGCCATGTAGCAATCAGCGTCTTCATACGACACCCCCGACCTTGAGATAGAACTCACCTTCGCGTTCGTCGGCAATCGCCTCGGGGATCGCGCCCTCGCTGTCCTTGGCATGGGCCCATTCTTGTATCGACATTCGATCAAGCGTTCCGTACGCAAAGTAATTGGTGTACTTTTTGTTCCGGTTGGTGTCGGGAATGCCATCTCTCATCCGCCAATCTGCTTCAATACGCAGCGATTTGAGTTGCTTCTCGGTCAGGTAGCAGAGACCAACAGAAACATCATACGCAAGTGCCTTTTCGGCATGCTCGGGGTTGGTCATCGTCGTTGAGTGATTCGTCGGGCTGTTGGTCGCACCGCGATCGAGCCAATCGACGATCTGTTTGTCGCGCCAATCCTTGTAGCCTTCGGGCATCGCACTTTTGCCGTCCTCCCCGATCACGTGGCCGTCGCCGTCGAGCCATTCGGTGTTTAGCGTCCGACGCGCTTCCATTCGCATCAGCGCGCGGTCCTCGTAACGCTGTCCGGCTTCGGTTGCAGCCGTACCTTGGGCGACGCTGTCCTCGTTCTTTGCCTTGTACTGGTCGTACGGATCGTCGCCGCGCTTGTCTGCCTCGGTCTTGCTCGCGTCGCGCCATGCAGCCGGCGGATCGTTGCCTTCGTTGAAGTCGCTGATCGCGTCGCCGTCCTTGGTCTCGACTGACTTGCCGAATCGCAAGGCCTTCGGCGGGAAAGGTTCGTCAAGCGCCGGAGCATCCGCCACCACTGTCCAGCCCTTCGGCGGATCGGCGTTCACGCGGAGCATGTTCAATGCCGAACTGATGCCGGTCACGACGAACATGAGTGGCGCAGTCACGAGCGTCGCCGCCATGCCCAGAACCGATTCATTTCCTTTGATCGCGCCGACGAGATTGAATTTGGCCGGCGGCGAGGGCGGATACCAGAACCCCGGCTTCGTTCCCTGTTTGCCATGCCGCCAATCGTCTTCCCAGTATCGGTACGGTTTCTGCACGCCGACCGGAAAACCGGAAGCAAAGACCCGTTGCGTCAGGATGCCGGCTGCCCCGATATCGTCGAGTTCGTGCTTGCTGATGCCACGCCAGCCGATCCCTTGCACCGTCACCGCCGAAATCACTTGGTCGTGCGGGCAGCAATATGCGGTGACGCGGCCATATGTCGATTCATTCAGCCCGTGCCTCGCGCGATCCTCTTGCGCCGCATAAGACCGATTGCTCGTCGGCGAGACCCGCTCGTTTTCCATGTCCTCATCGATTTTGTCGGCAGGTTGTTCGTATGCTTTTCGAGCACCGATGATCGACAGGAATGTGCCGAACGTCTTCGCGCGCGCCACGTAGGTTTGTCGTCCACGCCGTCCGCTGCCGTCCTTCGTCGCGCGTTGCGACCATGAATCCATGAATGTGTCGGACTTGTTCGGGCCGTCAGCATTGGCGAGACTGTACGGTGCGTTCGCCAGCACGTAGGCGTCTGCCACGCAGTGGCCCGAGCGCCCCCACGGATCTTCGACATCGGGGAATGCGTCGCCGAAGAACGCCGCAGTGAGGCCGACGATATTTCCTTGGCTGTGGCATACGACGGTAATCGGGACATCGGCCTGCATGCTTCGGATCGACTCGATCAGCCTGGCCAAGCGCAACGCGGCGAGTACGCCATACGCTCGAGGCGGCGCGCGGTACAGCGGCCGATTGGTCGGGTTGATGCCTTGCACGGTCATCCAGCCCATCGTTCGATCATCCAGACCGCCGTGCCAAAGATCGGGCAGGCTGGCACAGCCGTTCGTGAACGGGCCGCCGCCCCAATAGTCCTTCTCGTTCAGGAAGATCTTGTCGCCATACTCCTTCAATTCCGCAGCAGTCGCGCGATAGCCCCAGCGGAAATGAATGACGGGTGAGAACGACGGCTCGGGCTTGATGTAATTGTCTGCCAGCAAATCAGGGTTCAGGAACCCATCCGGCGTCACACTCTCCGTGTACTTCGCGGGCGTCAATTGCCCCGCATCGATACCGTGATACATCATCTGATCGTCCAGACGCCCGAGCCTGCGATTCAGGCCTTTGCATAGCCCATCCTCCGACGCCTCGAACCATTCGCCTTCGGAATTCACCCCATGCACGAAGATCACGATACCGGGCAAGGGCAATTGCTTGATGCAGATGAGTGGCGTGTTCTTCGCGAACATCGTCACGCCTTCGACGCGGCCGACGACGATCGGCGGCGGTTTCGGTCGCGGCGCCGGCCCGTCTCGGGCTATGGCTTCAGCGCCGCGCGCCCCCGTTCGAGCGGCTGCTACTGGCCGCGCATCGGAAAATGAATCGCTCATCTGCATTCCTTTATATATCTTGACCATTCTTCTTGATGAACCGCGTCGCCGGCCTCCCGAACCGGTCTGCGTCGGCCGCCGGTCGCTTTCATGTACGCGCAACCCTAGGCCGCACATAACGCCGGAGCGATATCGGCACGCGCTTCCTTTCGTTCCGACCGATGATCGTGGGGGAGGCATGCAAAGTGCCCCCCCTGCATCGGCCCTCCTCAGACGTCAGCAAGACGAAGCGCCGACGCACTGGACAATCACGCGTTCAGCCTTTCGATATGAAGGACAACCAAACGATTGTCCCAGTCGACGCGGCCCTAAGAAAGATTCCGGAATGTCACTGCTACCGAGATAGCGCTCGTGATTCCTGTTCTCGGCTCCCCGCCTGCTCCGCGCCGCCCAGGCAGCTCGCAACCTTGCCGCCGTCGAGCCCTAGCGCGGCCGCTCGCTGAACCAGCTCGATGTCGTTGCTCGCACCGAGTTTCTTCATCGCGCTGATCTTCTGCGCGCTGACCGTTTGCTTGCCCTTGTTCAGCCGCTGCGCGATCGCCTTGATCGGCATGCCGGCCAGATAAAGGCGAATCACCTCGATCTCGCGCGTCGAAAGCTTCACCGGCGGCGCCTCGTGTCCGGCCAACGCATCGAGCGCGCGGCGCACAAGCGGCGACAGATAGTGACCGCCGCTATAGCTCGAGTGAATCGCAGTGACGATATGGCCCACCTCGTCGAACTTGCTCACGAGGCTCGCGCCGACTTGCGAGAGAATCGAGCGGAAGATCACCGGGTTCTCGTTCCCGACCAACGCAACGATCCCGACGTTCGGACGCATGCGTCGCAGCCACTCGCACAGTGCGAAGCCGTTCATCTGCGCATCGCCGCGGACCGAATAATCGACCAGCGCGATGTCGCAATCGAGCGTGTCGAGGGTCGCGACGAGTTCGTCCGGCGTCCGGCAGACACCGACGAGATCGATTGCGCACACGTCGCCGGCAATGTGCTCCATGCCGGCGAGCGTCAACGGCCAGTCGTATGCAAAGATGGTGCGAATATTGAATTTCCCCATGCGCGGTTCCAGAAGGTTCACCGGGCGCGCGGCGCGGAATGCGCGTACGACCGGCGTGGCGTTGAATTTACGAGCGAGATATTTTTATCCCGATCGTTATTCTATGGGGCGACGCTTGGACGGGATATCGGACGGTGAATAGAGCGGCCTGCGGGGACGTAGTACAAGTTTGATTTTTGGCGCCGGCCCGACCGTTTGGCCGGTGTCGCCCTCGTCCTGACAGCCAACGTTACAGATCGCACGGGCCGCACCGACGGCCCGCGGGGTAAAATTGCGGCCTTTGCATGCCATTCCGGGCGACCGCCCAGGGGCAGCGCGCCGTTGCCGGCCGCGCGCCCCGCCCGTTCGCCGGC
Source organism: Burkholderia sp. BCC1998 (assembly GCF_905339875.1). NCBI lineage: Bacteria > Pseudomonadati > Pseudomonadota > Betaproteobacteria > Burkholderiales > Burkholderiaceae > Burkholderia > Burkholderia sp. BCC1998. Next base: position 242,239 of record NZ_CAJPHE010000005.1, on the reverse strand, counting down.
GGCCCGTACTCCCCGCTTCCTCCATGACCGAATCCGATCTGCAATCCGACGACACCACCATCCACGAAGACGGCCTCTGGCGCGACAACGGCTGGACGGCCCGCATCATCAAGAACGAAGACGACGACGGCTGGGCCGTCGAGATGATCAAGGACGGCGAAGCCGAGCCCGCGCTCGTCGGCCCGTGGACCATGGGTCGCGACAAGAAGAACCCGAAGCCGATGGACGCGAACGCGTTCCGCACGCTGGTGAAGACCGCGACCGAGGTGCTGATGCGTCACGAGCAGCAGCGCCGCGCGATGCTGCACAAGGAAGTGACGGTGCAGGACGGCGACGGGCAGGATGTGTCGGTCACGCTCGACATCGTGCCGGACGAGTTCGAGCCGTATGCGCAACTGAAGGCGTTCGACCCGTACGGCGAACTGCTGGCCGACGCGAAAGTGTCCGCCGGGTTCAAGCTCAACAAGGCCAGCGCCGCACGCTGGGTCGAATCGGGCTTCGAACGGCCGGCCTGACGCCGCGGGCCGCGGGCCATGGGCCATGGGCCGCGCGACGTCGGGCCGCGTGCCGCGCGGCCGCAACCGGCGTCAGCCGTGCAGGCCGAGCGCGGTCATCAGCCGGTACAGCGTCGCGCGCGAGATGCCGAGTTCCGCCGCGACGTCGGCATGCTGATGCCGATGCCGCAACAGCGTTTCCTCGATCGTGCGCCGCTCGGCCTGCCGGCGCGATTCCGCGAGCGTCGGCGGCCGATGCGACGTGTACTGGTTCAGTTGGAGATCGACGGCCGAGATCAGCGGGCCGTTCGTCATCACGACCGCGAAACGGATCCGGTTGATCAGTTCGCGCACGTTGCCGGGCCACGCATAGTTGTGGATCGCCTCGATCGCGCACGGCATGAAGCCGCGAATCCGGTGCGAACTTTCGCCGCGATAGCGCCGCAACACATGATCGGCGAGCAGCATGATGTCGCGGCCGCGCGCGCGCAGCGGCGGCTCGTCGATGCGCAGCACGCACAGCCGGTAGTACAGGTCCGGGCGGAACCGCCCCGCCTGCATCGCGGACTCGAGATCGACGTGAGTCGCGGACACGATCCGCACGTCGACCGGAATCGACGCGCGCCCGCCGAGCCGCTCGATCTTGCCCTCCTGCAGGAACCGCAGCAGGCTCGCCTGGCTCTCGAACGGCATGTCGCCGATTTCGTCGAGAAACAGCGTGCCGCCGTGCGCGGCCTCGATGCGGCCGATATTGCGCTGATGCGCGCCGGTAAACGCGCCCCGCTCATGACCGAACAGTTCGGCCTGCAGGAGCGTCGACGGAATCGCCGCGCAATTCACGGCGACGAACGGCGCGTCGGCGCGCGACGAATGCTGGTGGATCGCCGATGCGGTCAACTCCTTGCCGGTGCCGGATTCGCCGGCGATGAACACGGTGGCCTCGGTGTTCGCGACCTTGCGGATCGTCGCGAACAGGCGGCGCATCGCGGCGCACGCGCCGATCATCACACCGCCGGGCGGCGCGGCATCGTCGGCCGGATCGCTTTCCGCCAGTTTCAGCATCCCGTATGCATGGCCGACGAGATATCCGATCGTCGTGTAGGCCGTCACATTGCGCACGTAGTCGAAGCAGCACTGGCGAATCAGGCGCGCGATTGCGGCATCGCGCAGCCGCTCGCCGTCGGCGAGCGCGACCCAGCCGATCCGCGGATCGCGCAGCAGCGTCTCGAACGACGCGACGTCGGGCGACGCGAAGCCGTCGAAATCGACGATGCCCGCATGCAGGCGGTTCGCCTTCACGAGATTGAATGCGTCCGCAACGGATTTCGCGCGCCACACATCCCAGCCGCGCGACGCGAGACAGTCGACGAGCCCCGCATCGGGACGCTGCGACAGATAGACGAGCGGGCGCGACAGCACGGTTAGGTGACGCCGGGCCGCAACGAACGGCGGCGCGTATGCGGCCCGTTCGTCCTCGTGCGGGCCTGACAGGCTGATCTGGCAGCAATGGTTCATGATGGCCTCGCCGCATAGGGTTGTCTGACGGAGCGGGCGGCGCGAAGCGGTGCACGGCGGGCCTCCCTGCCCGCACGCGGCGCCACCGGCATGTCCGCTCCGGAAAGTTTCGTCATCGGCAGAACACGACTCGCTGCGTGTAGATCTGCGGTTCGACGACGGGCCGCGCGGCCTGGTTGAGTTCCTCGCGATACGTGCGGTAGGTCTTGCCGTTCACCGTCACTTGCGTCGCGGGCGCCGTCTCGATCGTGTTCAATCCTTTGCGCTGCCAGTCGCTGACCCGCGCCGACGCGGACAGGTTCGACTCGCCGGCGATCTTCTGCGTGATCGCACTGCTGTCGCTCCACGGCTGTGTCTGCATGTCCTCCGCGTGCTGCATCGCGCCGATCGTCTTGCCGGTCGCGGTCGGCCCGTTCTGCGCCTCGAACGACGCGCCGCGACCGTACACCGGCGATTGCCACGACGGGGCGTGTCCGTCCTCCGGCATCATGTAGACCATCTGCGGATCGCCGACCATCATCATCGGCACGCATGCCGTGTTGTCCGCGCGGCCGAGCGTCGTCAGCGCCTGCTGGACGCTCGCGGCGTTCGCGAGGGTCTGCTCGCTCAGGATGACAAAGACCGCGGGGTTCTGGAAAACCGACTGTGCGGCGGCTTGTGTGTCGACCAGCAGCAGCGCGACCCAAAAGATCCTCATGATTGAGGCCTCCTCGTACCCTCGTCAGGCAAAAAGAGGTGTTGACCTCGGGGAGGGATCAACACCCGTCCAACTTGCACCGTGCGTCGCACAGCGGATCCCGGCGTTCCCGTGCGGCCCGGCTTGCCGGTCGCGCGGAAGCGTCGTCGCCCGCGTGCTTACGACGATGTGCTCGTCGAGATGACGGTCGGAGCCGGCATCGCCGGCGCGGCCGGGGCGACCTGCTGGTCGGCCGCGGCCGGGGCTGGATCCGGCGCGGCCGGCATGTCGGCGGACGGCGCGGGCGCGGCGGCGGATTCGACCAAGCCGGTCGCCTTTGCGTCGACGGCTGGCGTGTCGGCAGCGGCTGCCGCCGTGGCGCGCGACGCGGCCTCCGGTGCGGGCGCTTCGGCTGCCGCCTGCGTTGCCGGCTCGGCAGCCTTCGCATCGACCGCGGGCTCGGGCGCTGCAGCGTAGGCCGGGGCCGGTGCGGCTTGCGCGGTGTCCGGCACCTTCGCGTCGACGGCAAGCGCTGCCGGGGCTTGCGCTGCGGTGTCGGTTGCAACCGGTGCCGGTTCCGGTGCCTTGTCGGCAACCGCCGGCGCGGGTTCCGGCGCCATGTCAGCGGCCGCCAGCGCGGGTACCGGCGCCTTGTCCGCAACCGCTGGCGCAGATTCCGGCGCCTTGTCCGCGAAGCCCCCCGCGGCAACGATGGCGGCACCCGGCACCGCGCTCATCGCAGCCGGTGCGCCTGCGGGCGCGGCACTCACCGCGGCCGGGGCAACTGCCGGCACCACGCTCATCGCAGCCGGTGCAACGGCAGGCGCAGCACTCACCGCCGGTGCTGCCGCGGCAACCGGCGCGGTGACGACGGCAGGCACGACGGCAGCCGCTTGCGATGCCTTCACGGCGGCCGCCTGCGTCGCGGCAGGCACCGCGCTGACGGCCGGCGCGACCATCGACGGCGCGGGCACCGGAACCGGAATCGGCGCCGCCTGGACCGCGGTCGTCGCCAGCGGGCGAATCTGCACGGGCGCGGCGGCATCGAGCGGCGGCAGGCCCATGCGGTTTCGCACGAGCGGATCGCGATACTTCACGTCGTCGGCAACGGTCGCTTCGGCGGACGGCGCCACATTCGAGCGCGCGAGCGGCGTGGTCGTCCCCGGGCACAGATGCCCGGTCGCTTCCACCGCGCGCCGGTTCGCATCGCTCTGGCAGAGCAGCGCGAGCGCGACGTCGGTCAACCCCATCGCGCGGAATTCCCGCGCATCGAGACGACGCACGCACGCCTGGTCGACCAGGGTCGTGCCGCCCGTCGCGCCGAAGCCCGGGAACGACACGCCGACGCTCACCGAGCCCATGCAGGTATCGGACAGCGTGGTCGTGAGTCCGGGCGCCTGGATCGCCGGGTTCGTCTTGATCGTCTGGGTACCCGAATAGTTGACGTTTTCCGACGCCTGGGTGTTGTAGGGGTTGGTGCCGGGTGAGCCGGCCGACTGGAGCGAGCTCACGCTCTGCGGCGTCACGTTCGAGCCGCCGCTCGTGCTGGATGGCATCGTAACGTTCACGTTCACGCTCGAATTGCCGCTGCCGCGCACGCCGCTCGTGCTGGCACTGCTGGCGTTGCCGCCGCGCGAACTGGTGACGTTCGTGTTCATGCTCGAGCCGCCGCCCTGGCTGATCGCCGTCGACGACGTCGAGGACTGCGAACTTGAAGTCGAGTCGGCAGTCTGCGCCTGGGCACCGATCGCGGCCATCGCGAACATTGCGGCACATGCCGCCCTGATCTTGTTGCTGTTCATTTCACTCTCCGGACGAGGTTTGACCTCCGACCCAGGCAACCGCACTAATTCCCCCGAATGCCTTCAGCTTTGCCCGCTTCCCCGAACTGCTTCCAGCCGCTACCCAGCTGGGACCACGAACCGCCCGACATTCCCGGCCACGCCAGGGAATCCGGTGCGCCGATGGCACTGCCCGACGAAAGCGTGTGTTGTTCTGACGGATTGGTTGCAGGGTTCGACGTCTGCAAATTTGATTGCACGTCCTCGGCAGCGCGGTCAGCGCAATATGCCGTCAGAGACGCGAGCATCAGAGCGGCGGCAATCAGGTTCTGCTTCATGCCAACTCCTTACTTGAACAACAGTGCGGAAAAGAGACCAGCGTCGCTGGGAAACTGGTCCCCCGCACCCGACTAGTGACTGCTCCCGGTCGCGCTCGAACTCCCCTGGCTTCCGCCCGATGCAGACGGCGAACCGGCCGGACCGGTACTCCACACGGTCGACGCGTTGTAGTGATTCGAACCCGCGATCGCGCCCGACCCGCCGCTGCCCGTCAACCCGGCAGCACCCGCGTTGGCGATACCCTGATCGTTCCCGCCGCTGGCCGTGTAGTGGTTCGCGCCGAGGACGATCGTGGCGGTCACCCCTCCCGACAGCGCATTCGCGTTCTCGTTCGTGCTGCTGTTTCCACCGTACGAACCTGCGGCACCGATACCGCCGCCTGCCGCGAACGCGCCCCCGTTCGAGCCCCAGCCGCTGGCCGTCGAAGTCGAGTTGTGGAAGGCCGATGCCGTGCCGGTGGAACCAGCGGGTGTCACGGTACTTCCTGCGCTTGCGCCCGCGACCGAATTCGAATTGCTCGTATAGCTGCCTGAGCCGACCAGCACCGAACCGGACACACCCGCTGCAACGGATTGCGTCTGGTTGGTCGTGGACGGACCGGCGGCCAATACGGCCGACGAAAGGACGGTGAGCGCTGTCGCTAAAATGACTTTGGCTTTCATAGCAATTCCTTGCCGTGAGAAAGTTTGATGGCGAAGTCGCCGGGCTCGCCCTCGCGAAACGAAACCCGGCGTCCGTGCCACCAGCCAATGACGAACGCTGCGCGCCGCGGCTCAGTGGTGATACGTCCAGCCGATCGAGCCGGCATTCGCACCGCTGTTGCCGCCCGCTTGTGCGCCGCCGAAGCCGAAGCCGCCCACCGTCGACGTTTGGACGTGGCTCGTGTACGAGATCGAACCGCTGCTGCCGCCGCCAGCCGTGGCACCGGCTGCGCCGAGTGCGGCACCCGAATCGGTCGCGGTGAAATGGCCGAATCCGGCAACCCCGGCAATCGTCGAGCCGCCGCTCGACGAATTGCTGGTCGATACCGTGCCGCTGCCGGCGAACGCTGCACCCGAAACCGCCAGAACTGCGGCTGCAATCAGAAGCTTCTTCATGGTCGACTCCATAACGGCGTGGACGGAACAAGCGAGGAAAGCTGCACGCCTTCAACTTTCCAGCCCTGAGCAATCCCCATAACATAAGGATCACTATCTAATTACAAAGAATTGATTCATCTCGAATCCGATGGCCGCACAATTTTTCGGCGATCCGAATCCTGGTTTCGTATTTTTTTAGTTTTCCGAAATTTTTATATTTATTCTCGATATGAGTTATCGATCATTTATCAATCGGAAAAACGAATCGACGCACGCACCCGGAAACAGGCATTCGCCATTCGGGATCAGTCGTTTTCGAAATTTGCTTACACGGCATACCGGCACATGGCATCCGCTTCAGCGATCGAAAATGCGTGAGTACAGTTATCTACCGTGAATGCAGTGCCATCGAAAACATGCGCGTTATCGCGGCGATAACGGGCCTGCATTACAGTCAGGCGGCATCGCTTCTCCCTGGGCTACCGATCAAAGATCTTCCGGGCAATCCGGCCGACGGGTATGCGAGCTAGTCCAGCCAGCGCAGGCATCGGCCCGGCGCAGCGGATACGGCTCGGCACGAGCGGAAACGATTCGGCGTCGAGCTGTCCGGCACGGACAGCATGGCCCATCCGGACGAGCTGAATGAAGGGGAGCACGGCTGTCGGCCGGTTGTAGTGAGAAACGACAGGCGGTCCAGCACGCGCAACGCGCGGATACCGGGAAACCGGCAACGAACCCGCGAAGCTGGCACTGCATCGCGAGTCCTGTTCCGAGCTGTCCGACTACCCCACGGGTGCGCAAGGAATGCGCGCATCAAGTTGTTGCTTCTGGTCTTCATCGCTATTTCCCCGACTGCTTATTGACGAACGGGCCGCCCCCCATCTTTGTTGCATCAGGTCGACCGCTCGCCGGTGCGTCCAATATCGCAAACGGCATGCCATGCGTGATTCCACCGATGGTTGCGCGTCGCGTATCGTTCGCGGCGCCCGCAATATCGCCGGGAATCGAATTTTTTGTTTCAGGAATGTATCGCGATAACGGTCGGCAGCACGCGCCGATCATCGAATGGCGCGAAGCAATGCCGGAAAAGGCGGACGAACGCGGCCCGCGGAGCCTCGCGCAAGGGGGTGTCGAACGGATGTTTCATACTTGAGAACTGCACCGTCGCATATCCCGGCCGATGTACATTTCGGCCCCGGCAAACCGCCTGCCGCAGCCCGTTCGGCAGCCTTCCCGTACGCGAAAAAATCGTGAATCGAAGCGCGCGACAACCGGTTCTGCGGGACCCGCGCGGCCGACATCGCTATCGTTCCGGACGTGCGCACCCGCCGCCGCGAAACGCATTTGATTCATCCGTGAAAATACCGACGATATCGAGCATCGGCCGGCGATGCGAACGCGCGGCAAAAACCGGTAAATACGACGCGAGCCGACATGGCTTTCACGCCGCATATCGGAAAAAAACGACGGCAGGTGCGCCATGCGGCCTTGAACACACTTTATCGATTTTTACTGTTTTCCTTCAATTCACCGACATCCAGTACCGGCAACCATCGTGCTCCAACGGCTGGGATGAGAACGCGCGCTGCGCGCGAGAAACATTTTCGAATCGATTTCGGCTGCGAATCTCATCGCGCGAAACATGGTCGTGAAATGCGCGATCCCTGCAGAATGTGCGGGGCGGAGCGGCGTTATTGCGCGTTTCGGCCCGTCGGTTCGCATCCTGCCGGCATTTTCCGTATCGGTTCGCCCGTTTCCGGGATGCATGCTTGAAACAGAAGTTCGTGCGCGGCGTGGCGGCACGCTCCGCTGTCCCGTTGCGCCTGCGTGCGGCGGCCATGGCACATCGATTGCGTGTCATCCCGTTCCGGCGAGCCGCGCATCGCGCGACGAAGCCGGGCCCGATGCGGTCGACACGACCGGCACTCCCGTCAGGTGCCGAGCAGTTCCTTCTTGCGCAGATGCACGACATCGCGCATCGGCGGCGCGCCGAACAGCCGGCTGTATTCGCGGCTGAACTGCGACGCGCTTTCATAGCCGACGGTCGCCGCCACCGACCCGACGTCGCCGCCCTGCCGCAACAGCAAACGCCGCGCCTCGTGCAGCCGCAGCTGCTTCTGGTACTGCAGCGGACTCAGCGTGGTCACGTGCTTGAAGTGATGGTGCAGCGACGACACGCTCATGTTGACCGCCTGTGCGAGCGTGTCGACGCGCATCGGCTCCGCGTAGTGATCGCGGATCCATTCGATCGCACGCGCGATCCGGTGCGTCTGGCTGCTCGCGACGGCCATGTGCCGCAGCCGCGTGCCCTGCCCGCTCATCATCAGCCGGTACAGCAGTTCCTTTTCGATCAGCGGCGCGATCACCGGAATGTCGGCCGGCGTATCGAGCAGCCGCAACAGCCGCAGCGCGGCATCGAGCAGCGACGGCGTCAACTCGGCGAGCGCGATGCCCTCGCCTTCCGGGCCCGCATCGGGCTCGGGCAGCCGCATCTCGGCCGCGAGTTCGACGATGCGCTGCAGATCGAGCGTGAGCGACAGGCACAGGTAAGGCGCGTCGGGCGACGCCTGCGTGACGCGCGAGAGGATCGGCAAGTCGATCGACGTAATCAGGCAATTGCGCGTGTCGTATTCGTAGGCCTGGCCGGCCACGATCACGCGCTTCGCGCCCTGCGCGGCGATCACGAGCGCGGCACGCGACACGCCGCAGCCGAGATCGACCGGATGCGCATGCCGATGCAGCATCAGTGCCGGCACGGCCGTCGAGTGGGAGCCGTCCGTCGGCGCGAAACGGCCGATCAGCGACGCCAGTTCGCGCCGCCCGGATTCGCGCGACGCCGCGATATCGGTCATGTCCATGACGGATTCCTCGCTTGATTTCCCTGAATCGCGGGAGCATAGCGAATCGCTCGCCGCCGCGCCGGGGATTTGCAGGATTGTTCAATAAATTTGCAGGATTGGGTAGACGTAAAAATCGGCCGTTCGCGCACACTGCCACCTGATCCGGCGCATGCCGGGTTTTCCCCACGGAGACAAAAAATGCCCACCACGTTTGTCCTGAACGGCAAGAGTGTCACGCTCGACGCCGATCCGTCGATGCCCGTCCTCTGGGCAATCCGCGAGCACGCGGGGCTGACCGGCACGAAGTTCGGCTGCGGCATGGCGCAGTGCGGCGCGTGCACCGTCCATCTCGAAGGCCAGGCCGTGCGCTCGTGCGTGCTGCCGCTCGCCGGCATCGCGGGCAAGCACATCACGACGATCGAAGGCCTCGAGAGCAAACCCGCGCAGGCCGTGCAGGCCGCCTGGGTGAAGCTGCAGGTGCCGCAGTGCGGCTATTGCCAGTCCGGCCAGATCATGTCGGCAACCGCCCTGCTCGAACAGAACCCGAAGCCGACCGACGCGGACATCGACGCCGCGATGAACGGCAACATCTGCCGCTGTGCGACCTACGCCCGGATCCGGGCCGCGATCCACGACGCGGCCGCGACGCTGGGAGCCTGACCATGACGATCGAACTCGACAACGCCGGCTCGGTGCGACCGTCGCGCCGCACGTTCCTGAAGGCCGCCGGTGCCGCGGCCGCCGTCAGCCTGACGATCGGCTTCGAATGGGCCGGCCTCGGCCGCCGCGCGCTCGCCGCGACGGCGCCCGCCGCCGACTTCGCGCCGAACGCCTTCCTGCGCATCACGCCCGACGGCACGGTCACGGTCATCGCGAAGCACGTCGAAATGGGCCAGGGCGCGTACACGGGCATCGCGACGATCGTCGCCGAGGAACTCGACGCGGACTGGTCGAGCGTGCGCGTCGAAAGCGCACCGGCCGATGCGAAGCGCTATGCGAACCTCGCGTTCGGCACGATGCAGGGCACGGGCGGCAGCTCGGCCATGGCGAACTCGTGGCAGCAATTGCGCGAAGCGGGCGGCAAGGCCCGCGCGATGCTCGTGTCGGCCGCCGCGGCGCGCTGGAAGGTGCCGGCCGGCGAACTGACCACCGCCAACGGCGTCGTCACGCATGCGAAGAGCGGCAAGACGGCCGCCTACGGCACGCTCGTCGCCGACGCGTCGAAACTGCCGGTGCCCGACAAGGTCACGCTGAAGCAGCCGGCCGATTTCAAGCTGATCGGCCATCGCATTGCGCGCGTCGACGGGTCGGCCAAGTCGAACGGCACCGCGCATTTCACGCTCGACACGACCTTCCCCGGCATGCGCGTCGCGCTGCTGCAGCGCCCGCCGCGCTTCGGCGCGACGGTCAAGTCGTTCGACGCGACGGCCGCGAAGGCCGTGCCGGGCGTGGTGTCGGTCGTGCAGGTGCCGGGCGGCGTCGCGGTCGTCGCGAACGGTTTCTGGGCCGCGAAGCAGGGCCGCGACGCGCTGAAGGTCGACTGGGACGAAACCAACGCCGAAAAGCGCAGCTCGGACCAGCTCATGCGCGAGTACCGGCAGCTCGCCGCGAAGCCCGGCGCGTCGGCCCGCAAGGACGGCGATGCCGACGCGGCGATCGCGGGCGCCGCGCGCAAGGTCAGCGCGACCTACGAATTTCCGTATCTCGCGCACGCGCCGATGGAGCCGCTCGACGCGGTCGTCAAGCTGAGCGCGAACAGCTGCGAGATCTGGGCCGGCGACCAGTTCCAGACGGTCGACCAGGGCAACGCCGCCAGGGTCGCGGGCCTGAAGCCCGAGCAGGTGCAGATCCACACGCTGTACGCGGGCGGCAGCTTCGGCCGGCGCGCGAACGCATGGTCGGACTACGTGGTCGAGGCCGTGTCGATCGCGAAGGCGCTCGGCGCGGACGGCAAGCCGGTCAAGCTGCAGTGGACGCGCGAGGACGACATCCAGGGCGGCTTCTATCGCCCGATGTACTTCCACAAGCTCGACGCGGGGCTGACCGCGGACGGCCGGCTGGTCGGCTGGCGCCACCGGATCGTCGGCCAGTCGATCCTCGCCGGCACGCCGTTCGAGGCGTTCATGGTCAAGGACGGAATCGACGCGACGTCGGTCGAGGGTGCGGCGAACCTGCCGTACGCAGTGCCGAACGTGTCGGTCGAACTGACCACCACCAAGGTCGGCCTGCCCGTGCTGTGGTGGCGCGTGGTCGGCAGCTCGCACACGGCCTACGCGGTCGAGGCGTTCATCGACGAAGCCGCGCACGCGGCGGGCAAGGATCCGTACCTGTTCCGCCGCGACCTGCTCGCGAAGGAGCCGCGGATGCGCGCGGTGCTCGAACTGGCCGCGCAGAAGGCCGGCTGGGATCCGGCGAAACCGCTGCCGAAGGGCCGCGGGCGCGGGATCGCGGTGGCCGAGGCGTTCAAGAGCTACGTCGCGCAGGTCGCGGAAGTGTCGGTCGACGCCGACGGCAAGGTGAAGGTCGAGCGCGTGGTGTGCGCGGTCGACTGCGGGATCGCGATCAATCCCGACATCGTCGCCGCGCAGATGGAAGGCGGCATCGGCTTCGGGCTCGGCGCGGCGCTGCACAGCGCGATCACGCTGAAGGACGGCCATGTCGAGCAGCGCAACTTCGACGGCTATCACGTGCTGCGGATGGCGGAGATGCCGAAGGTCGAGGTACATATCGTGCCGTCGGCCGAGGCGCCGACGGGCGTCGGCGAGCCGGGTGTCGCGCCGGTCGGGCCGGCGGTCGCCAACGCGATCTTCGCGGCGACCGGCAAGCGGCATTACGTGCTGCCGTTCGATTCGGGCGATACGGCGAAGGCTTGACGGGCAGAACGAAGAGACGCCGGGCCGGCCGCGTGACGGGAACGTTGTGCGGCCGGCTTTTTATTGCGCTGGCGCCTGCGGCACGCGACACGATCACGCCGGACCGGTCACTCCTGTTCGACTTCCGGCCAAAGCCTGGGGAAAAGAAATCGCAGTGCCGCGAGCGGCAGCCCGAAGGAAAGCTCACCGCGGTGCGAAGGAGAAGTCAGCAGCCCGAAATCGAGCAGCGATCGAACGATACGGCGTGCCAGCACGTCACTGACTCCCAGCATCTGCGTGAATTCCGCGCGCGTGACGGCGCGACGCAGTGCGACGAATTCCATGGCCAGCGCAGCGGCTTCCGCCTTGATGACGGACTTTTCCGAACGGATGCTCCATGGATTGAATTCGAGGTACCGCAATAGATCGAGCATGCGTCCGGTGACTCCGTCGAATTCCGTCATACGCACCATGAATCCGACCTGATCCTCGCAACAGGCCAGAAAGAACCGCGCGAACCTGACCAGCCCTTCCTGAGTCAGATTGCCCCGGCCGTCCAGATCATTGCGCCGGGACTGATCGGCTTCGCTCAGCCTCGCGTAATACTGCTCATGCTCGCGCGCCAATCCGCGAAGCGGTGACCACAGCCCGTGGGTGAGATCGGCGGCGCGCAGTCCAAGATGCGAATGCAGACGCGCAACCCTGCCGTTACCGCCCATGAACGGATGTACCCACGCCAGGCGATGATGCGAGCAAGCGATCCCGATCACTTGATACTCCCTCGCGCGGATACGGGCGTAACGCGTCGCCCAGGCCTCAAGCAGCGGCTCGATCATCTCGGGCTCCGGTGCCAGATGGCGCCCGACCGTCACATCGGAGCGCCGAAGCTCGCCCGGAACAACGATTTGACCATCGTCGGTGATTCGCTCATCTGCGGGAAGGCACGAAAAGAACCGCTCGTGGATGACGGAAATTCGCGCAGGCTCGAACAGCGCGGCGAGCGGAAGGCCGCCCCATTCTTCCTCGAGTGCGGCTTCCGTTGCGATATGCGCGACCGCGAAGCGCTGCTTCTTGCGCTCGACGATATCGGTCGAATAATCCCGATGAAGCGCCGCCTCGATTTTGGCGGGGGTCGTGTGCTGACCTTCGATCTTGTTCGTATAGTACGAATTCATTGCGCGCAACTGCGGAACGAGCGCGCGTGCCAATGGCGTATCCCTCACCGCGAGCAACCGTTGCGACGAATCGACGAGTTGGCCGGCCTGATCAAGCAGCGGATCGAGGACACGGTCCTCGGGAAACAGCGGTTCAAAGGTGGCAACGGTTATCATGCTTCGCCGGGAGGGTTCGATGTCGGGTTGAATGTAGGGTTTGATGTGGCCGATTATAGCGACTTATATCTATGATTTATATGCATTTTTCATGATTATTGGTTGGGTTAAATGTAGGGTTCAGTGTAGGGTTGATTTTGCTCGATTTTGCGCCATGTCGCGCGAACGCGTCGCCTGCCGTCAGCGCATTCCCCAACGTTACGCCGCCCGTAACGCCCGTAACGTTCCCGCCGGATGCTACGTAACAATCCTTCAATGTTGCTCCGACCCTTCCGAAGCACACCACACGCCCCACGTTAAAAATTCTTTTAGATTCAACGCTGGCGCGCCGCCCACCCCGCTCCGACCATTCGTCGATCCCTGTCAGCGCGTCCCTGGCCCGGAAGTTGCGGTACATGACCCGCAAACACTCCTTTACGGACATGCGAGGGCCAACATGGATTGCAAATACCTGTACATCGACAACATAAAAATCAACTTCGTGCGCCGCACGATCGAAATCGACAACAAAGTCGTCGACGTCACGCCGCGTGAATTCGATGTCGTCGAATTCCTGCTCGACAACATGAACAAGATCGTGCCGCGGCAAGCGATCCAGGAAGCGGTCTGGGGCCGCGAGCTCGGCGTGTCGTCGCGCACGCTCGACACCCATATCTCGCGCATCCGTTCGAAGCTGCAGCTCGATCACGACAAGAACCTGCGGATCATCCCGATCTATGCGGTCGGCTATCGGCTGGTGCTGTTCGGCGCGGCCATGACGCACGTCGAACGCCACGATGTGGCGCCGATCCTGCGCGCCGCACCCCAGCAGGCGCTGGCCGCCGACTACGCGTAACGCGTAGCGGCTCACCCGCGCGCCGCCGCAGTGCGGCGCGCCGGCAAGGCTCCTCCACGGCGCTGCACGCGCGACCCGGAGCGTCTCGTGGCCGGGCACGCCTTCCCCGCCGCGACACGACCGCCGCCATCGGGCGGCGGCCGCGTTTGCGGCAGTCGCATGCAAGCGCGCGTGCCGTCGATTAGCGGCTGCGCTATCGCACGCCACGCCGCCGCGACACCGCGCCGACCCACCACCGCCCCGCCACGCCCCCCCGACAAAAGGCTTCGTAGCTCGCCGCCGCCCGCGCGGCCCCGCGCTGCACACGACTACGGATTCCGGCGCGGCACGCGGCCGGCGGCGTCCCTACAATCGACGCAGCAGCCGCGCGCCCCCTGCGCCGCCGGCCACAACAACCCGTCGAACCAACGCCGAATCCGCCCTGATCCCGCCGTGCCTGCGCTGTCCCTGACGAATGCCGACGCCGGCGACGCCGCGAACCGGGCGCCGCCCGCCGCCGCCACCCCGGCCGCCGCCGCGCCCGCCATCCCGCCCCCGCCGGCCGCGGTCGCGCTCGACGCGTCGCCCTGGCTGCCGCGCCTGTCCGCCGCCGCCGCGCGCGGGCTGTCGCACGCGTACGGCGCGACGGCCGCGGTCCCGGTCACGCTCGGCGAACACGCGTACGAGGTGCGCTGGCGCGTCGATGCCGAACCGGCCGCCGACGCGCATGCCTACCGCTTCGTCATCGGCCCGGCCGCCGGCACGCTGTGGATCGATCCGGTCGCGGAAAGCGCATGGCTCGGCGACGCGGCCGACCCGGCCGTGCCGACCGTGATCCGCGCGGCGCTGCTCGCCGACCTCGCCACGCCGCTCTCGGCCGTGTTGCAGGCCGCGACGCGGCAGCGCGTGGAATTGCTGCCGCCGCCGGCGAGCGTGCCCGCGTGGCGCACCGCGCCGGCCGCGCTGCGCTTCGAGCTGCGTCGCGCCGACGGCGCCTGGCGCTGCCACGGCGCGCTGCTGTTCGATGCGCCGGACGCGCTAGCGGTGTTCTTCGCAGCACCGACGCCGGCGGCCGCGCGGCCCGACACCCGCGCCGCGTATGCGGGCCTGCCGGTGCCGCTGGTATTCGAGATCGGCCGGACCGAGCTGACGATGGCCGAGCTGGCCGACGTCGTCGGCGGCGACATCATCGCGATCGAACGCTGGCGCGCGCACGAGCAGAACCTGCTGTGCGTCGCGCGGGTGCCGGCCGCGCCGACGTGGGAGATCACCGGACGGCCGTCGGGCAACCGGCTGACCGTCGAACGAATCAGGGAGATGCCTTTGGAACCGACCCGCACCGACACCCCGCCCGCGAGCGCGCACGATGCGCCGCCCGACGATGCGCCGCGCTCGCTCGACGGCCTCGCGGTCGACCTGCGTTTCGAATTGCCGCCCACGTCAATCCCGCTCGGCGAACTCGGCGCACTGCAGCCGGGCGCGGTGATCGAGCTGCAGCAAGGCATCAACCAGAGCGTGATCCATCTCGTCGCGAACGGGATGCTGATCGGCACCGGCCACCTGATCGCGGTCGGCCAGAAGCTCGGCGTACGCGTCGTCACGCTGACGCAGCCCGCGCCGCGCGAGCGCTGAACGATGGGCAGCCTGCCGAATCCGGTCGCGCTGATCGCGGTGATCGCCGCGCTCGGCATCGCGCCGTTCGCCGCGCTGATGGTGACGAGCTATACGAAGCTCGTGGTCGTGCTCGGCCTGCTGCGCTCCGCGCTCGGGATCCAGCAGGTGCCGCCGAACCTCGTGCTGAACGGCATCGCGCTGATCCTGTCGCTGTTCATCATGGCGCCGGTCGGGATGTCGATCCGCGACGCGCTGCAGGCACGCCACTTCGACGCGTCGGGGCAGCTGTCGACCGCCGATATCGGCGCGCTCGCCGATGCCGCGCTGCCGCCGGTCAAGGATTTCCTGGTGTCGCACACGCGGCAGCGCGACCGCGAATTCTTCGTGCGCACGGCAACCTCGGTCTGGCCGAAGAACCGCGCGGACGGCATCAAGGACGACGACCTGCTCGTGCTGGTGCCGAGCTTCACACTCGCCGAGCTGACCAAGGCATTCCAGATCGGCTTCGTGATCTACATCGTGTTCATCGTCGTCGACCTGCTGGTCGCGAACATCCTGCTCGCGCTCGGGATGCAGATGATCTCGCCGACGACGATCTCGGTGCCGTTCAAGCTGCTGCTGTTCGTCGCGCTCGACGGCTGGTCGCTGCTCGTGCACGGGCTCGTGCTGTCGTATCGCGTGGCGGGGGCGGGATGAATGCGCGCGCGTTGCGCAGCGTCGTGGCGAACCTGCGCGCAGTGATCGCGCCGGCCGTGCTAATCGTGCTGGCGTTGACGCTCGCCTGCGCGGGCCTGCAGCCGCGCAGCGCGCACGCGGCCGGCAGCGCCGCCGGCTTCGCGCAGCTCGCGCGCGCGTGCGCGCCGAACGTCGATCCCGACACGCTCGCCGCGCTGGTGCGCACCGAATCCGGTTTCAACCCGTATGCGATCGGCGTGGTCGGCGGCCACCTGACGCGCCAGCCCGCGTCGCTCGACGAAGCGCGCGCGACCACGAGCGAGCTGGCCGCGCGCGGCTTCAGCTACAGTGTCGGCCTCGCTCAGGTAAACGAACGAAACTTCGCGAAATACGGCCTCGACGACACGACGATGTTCGAACCGTGCCGCAACCTGCGGGCGGGCGGCGCGATCCTGACCGAATGCTTCGCGCGCTCGTCGAACACCGGCCGTCCCGCGCAGGCCGCGTTGCGCGCGGCGCTGTCGTGCTACTACAGCGGCAACTTCACGACCGGGTTCTCGAGCGGCTACGTGAGCCGCGTCGTCGCGAGCGCGCAACGCAATGCGCGCGAAGGCGGCGTCGAACCGATTCCGGTGGTGAGCGATACGCCGCCGCCCGCGCGACAACGGCGCATGGACGCGGCCGCGACCACGCCGCCCGAACGCGCGCGCAGGCTCGCGTCGCCCGCGGCCTCCGCCGACGCGCCGTCGTGCCATGCGCGCCCGGTCGTGATGATGTGCCGCGGCTTGCCGGCGAGCCAGGCGAAGCGGCTGTGCGTGCGCTGTCTCGATCAGTGAGCGTCGACGCGACGCCGGCATGACGTCCATCGGCTGACGCGGCGTGCCGCGTCGCCCCGCTTCATGCGGCGCGCTGTGCCTCCAGCCGTGCCCGGAATTTCCGAACCGCGCCGCGTCATCCCGCTTCACGCAGCGCGCTGTGCCTCCAAGCGTGCGCGACACCCCGCTTCACGCAGCGCGCTGCGCCTCCAGCCATGCCTGGAACATCAGCACCGTCCACAGCTGATGCTGCCAGTTCATCCGGCCCGACTGGTGCTGGCGCCACAGCCGGTCGACCGCCGCCGCGTCGAAAAAGCCCTCGTCACGCAGCCGCGACGGCTGCAGCAACGCATCGGCCCAGTCGCGCAGCGCGCCGCGCAGCCAGTGATCGACGGGCGCGCAGAAGCCCTGCTTCGGCCGGTCGATCAGCGCCGACGGCACGTACCGGTCCAGCAGCCGGCGCAGCAGCGCCTTCGACTGCCCTTCCGGCAAACGCACCGACGCGGGCACGCGCCATGCGAATTCGACGACGTGATGATCGAGGAACGGCATGCGCGTCTCGAGGCTCACCGCCATCGCCGCGCGGTCGACCTTCGCGAGGATGTCGGTCGGCAGGTACGTGAGCGTGTCGATCGCCATCGCCTGCTCGGCGAAGCTCAGGTTCGCGGGCCATGCGGACACCGTATCGAGCGGGGTCGGCGGTTCCTGTCCGGCCAGCGCGATGCGCTCCGGATGATGCACCGACGACATCAGCAGCCGGTACAGCGCGATGCGGCTCTCGGCCGTCATCACGTGGCCGAGCTTGTGCAGCCGGTCGCCGATGCGGGTCGCCGAGTCGCGCGCTTCCACGCCGCTCCATGCGCCCTGCGCGACCGCCGCGAGCTGGTCCGCATGATCGGGACGCAGCGCATGCAGCGCGGCGGCGATCCGCGCGCGCACCGCCGCCGGCACGCGATGCAGCTTGCGCCACAGGCGCGGCGTCAGGAAGTAGCGCGTATAGCCGCCGAACAGCTCGTCGCCGCCGTCGCCGGACAGGCTCACCTTCACGTGCCGGCGCGTCAGCTCCGACACGAGGAAGGTCGGAATCTGCGACGCGTCGGAGAACGGCTCGTCATAGATCGTCGGCAGTTTCGGCACGACGCCGAGCGCATGGTCGGCCGTCACGTAGAGCTCGGTATGCCGCGTGCCGAGGTGACGCGCGACCGCCTTCGCATAGCCGGCCTCGTCGTAGCCGGCCTCGTGAAAGCCGATCGTGAACGTGTCGACCGGCTTCGCCGACTGTGCCTGCATCAGCGCGACGATCGCCGACGAATCGATGCCACCCGACAGGAACGCGCCGAGCGGTACGTCGGCTTCCATCTGCCGCGCGACGGCCTGGCGCAGGATCGTATCGAGCTGATCGACGGCCTCGTCGGCGCTGCCCTCGAACGGCTGCTCGCGGCCGGCTTCGATCGCCTGCTCGAGCGTCCAGTACGCGCGCGGGCGCGGCGTGTCGCGCGCATGCTCGAACTGGATGAAGGTGCCGGGCGGCAGCTTGCTGATGCCGCGATAGATCGTATGCGGCGCGGGCACGCTCGACTGGCGCAGGTACAGGCACAGCGCGTCGCGATCGATCGTGCCGTCGAAGCCCGGGTAGCCGCGCAGCGCCTTCAGCTCCGACGCGAACACCAGTGCGTCGCCGATCCGGCCGTAGTAGAGCGGCTTCTCGCCGATCCGGTCGCGCGCGAGCGTCAGCACCCGCGACGCGCGATTCCACAGCGCGAACGCGAACATGCCGGTCGCGCGCCGCAGCGCCGCCTCGACGCCCCACGCGGCAATCGCCGCGATCAGCACCTCGCTGTCGGAGTGGCCGCGCCACGCCGGTGCGCGACCCGCACGCCCGAGCTCCGCGCGCAACTCGCGATGGTTATAGATTTCGCCGTTGAAGACCATGACGTAGCGGCCGCACGCGGATGCCATCGGCTGCCGGCCGTGGACCGACAGATCGACGATCGCAAGCCGCCGGTGGCCGAGCGC
Source organism: Burkholderia sp. BCC1998 (assembly GCF_905339875.1). Lineage (NCBI taxonomy): Bacteria > Pseudomonadati > Pseudomonadota > Betaproteobacteria > Burkholderiales > Burkholderiaceae > Burkholderia > Burkholderia sp. BCC1998. Next base: position 223,398 of record NZ_CAJPHE010000005.1, on the reverse strand, counting down.
GATACCGGCTTCCGGGTCGACCCAGAGGCCCTGCCCGTCGGGGCCGCGATGCGCGAGGCTCGCCGTCATTCGCGCGAGCGTGCCGCGCGCTGTCTCCTCATCGAAGGCGACGCTATTCAGAAAGCCGTCGATTCCGCACATTGATTTGTCTGCCTCTGTTGACCTGTTCCGTCAGCGGCGGCGCAACCTCGCAGCCCGCCGTCCGGCTGACGGTCGAGCCATATTACGAAGAAATAAATCAGCAATAATTCATGGGTGAATCTCGGAGGAACCCGGAAAAAAAACCCGCGTCAAGCACTGCGTGCGACCGGCCCGGTGAAGCGGAAACGGTTCCGCATCACGACGCATCGCCGAACCGCGCGCCTTTCGATGTTCCGGCCCCGACAGTTCGAACGCGTCAGGCCGCGCCGGTCGCCCACTTCAGCAACTGCGCGACTTCGCGGAAATGCCGTTGCTCGATCGTGCCCTTTTCAGGCGTGCTCTCGTACAGCGCCTGCGCGAGGCCGGCGTTCGCAAGCGTCGGACGCAGCGCGTCGCGCGCGAGCCGTACGATCCGCTCGGCCGCCTCGCCCTCGCCGCGCGCGAGCACCCATGGCAGCGTGCCGACGCCGCCGTAATAAAGCGCGACCGCGACGCTCGACGAATAGACGACCACCGACGCGAAGCCGATCCGGTCGGGCAGCGACGAGAACTGCGCTTCGCGCGCGAGCTGCCGGCGCTTCGCCTCGATGTGCGGGTCGCCTTCGTCTTCCTTGTGCTCGCGCCGCACTTCCTCGATCGACATCTTCATCTTCTGATTGAACTCGCGCCGCTGATGCACGATGTCGATCAGCGCCATCACGATATAGATCAGCGCGGCCCAGCCGAACAGCAACATCAGCAGCTTCACGATCAGCGCGAGAATCGACATCGGCCGCGTGAAGCCGGACTGCACCGCCGGGTCGAGCGACTCGACGATCAGCCAGCCGAGCGTCGCGACCAGCAGCACGGTCTTCAGCAGCATCTTCGCGAGGTTCACGAGGTTGCGCATCGACACCATGTTCTTCAGCCCCTCGGCGGGATTGAGCCGCGACAGCTGCGGCACGAGCCGGCTCCACGCCATCACGCCGCCCACCTGCACGAAGCCCGCGAGCAGGCCGGCCAGCAGCCCGGCCGCGACGATCTGCGCGGACAGCAGCGCCCAGTCGCGCGCGGCGCCGTCGATCAGCACCGCGAGCCGCGCGGAGGGATCGCTGGCGCCCGCCGCATCGAACACGAGCCGGAACAGCGCCTGCAGCCGCGCGAACAACGTGCCGAGCCCGACCGCGAGCGCGACGCACACGCCGACGAAGAACGCGGACGAGATCGTTTCCGCGCTCTTCGGCACGTCGCCTTTCTGGCGGGCCTCGCGCAGGCGCTTCGCGGTCGGCTGCTGGTTCTTTTCGGCCATCGTCGCTCCGGTTCCGGCGGGGCCGTCACGCGCCGCCGTGCGCGGCGAACAGCGCGCGCAGCAGCGCCATCAACCCGCTATCGGGGCTCAGCAGCGCGTGCAGCGACGCGTATACCACCGGCAGGAACAGCACCATCATCAGCACCGCGAGCGCGCTCTTCAGCGGTTGCGCGAACACGAAGATGTTCAGCTGCGGCACCGCTCGCCCGACGAGGCCGATGCCGAGTTCGACCAGCACCAGCACGATGATCACCGGCGCGGCCAGCTTCACCATCCATTCGAAGATCGTGTCGGTCTGCCGCACGACGAAGGTCTGCAGCATCGACGAGAAATCGGGGCCGAGCGAGCCGATCGGCCACCACGCGTACGACTGCGCGAACAGCTGCACGAGCACCTGCAGCCCGCCCGCGGTGACGAACAGCGCGATCGCGACGAAATTCAGGAACCCTGACGTCGGGCCGCCCTCGTGCCCGCCCATCGGATCGAAGAACGCGGCGCTGCCGCTGCCGGTCTGGAAATCGATCAGGTAGCCGACGCCCTGGATCGCGAACAGCACCGCGCTGAACGCGCCCGCGAGCAGCATGCCGATCACCGCCTCCTTCGCGACGAGCAGGCACCACATCAGGAACGGCAGCGCGGCGACCTGCGCCGGGTCGATCACCGGCGCGACGAACGCGGCGATCACGACCGCGATGCCGTTGCGCACGAGGCCCGTGACGATCTGCTCGTTGAACACCGGCACGACGAACATGATCGGCAGCAGGCGCGGCATCACGTAGAGCAGCGGACGCAGCGTGCCGGCGATGTCGTTGAAGTTCGCGGCGTGGTCTAGCATCGGCGCTCCGCGGCGGCGGGCGGCGCCGGATCGTCGACGGCGGCGGCCGGGACAGTTGCGCCGCCCGGGTCGGCGTTGCCGGCCGCTGCGCCCGGGTTTGCCGTGTTTGCCGTGTTTGCCGTGTTTGCCGTGTTTGCCGTGTTTGCCGTGTTTGCCGTGTTTGCCGTGTCCGTCGTGTCCATCGCGTCCACCCCCGCCGGTCGCGACACCATTTCCGCATCGAACGCGGCCGCCATGTCACGCTGCCCCGATGCATGCCCCTGCGCGTCGCCCGCCCACACACCGGCCGTCGCGAAGCGCCGCACCGCATGCGCATCCGCGACTTCGTCGGCGTCGCGCTCGACCCGCGCCGCGCGCGCGTGCAGGGCCTTCTCGCCGGCCTTGTCGAGCTTGTCCTCGGCGGCCTTCGCCTTGCGCGCGGCGCGTTGCAGGTCGGCGAGCGTGGCCTCGTGATCGCGGTACACGTGCGCGGCCTCGCTGACCGACGCGTGCGCGACACCGATATGGCGATCTAACGTGCGCGTATCGGCCGCCGCGTTCTGCAACGCGCGCGCCTCGCGCACGTCGTCGGCGAGGCGCGTCTGGATCGCGGCCTTCGCCGCGACCTGCTGCGCAAGCTGCGCGTGCGCGGCATCGAGCGCGCGCCGGCTCTGCGCGGCGATGCCCTGCTGGCGCGCGGCCGCCACGCGCGCGATCTGGCTGCGCATCTCGCGCACGCGCTTCAGGCGTGCGAGCGTCGCGAGCACGAGACGGTCGTCGGCTTCAGACATGGTCGTTCGCGAGTTTCGTCAGCTTCGCGAGCAGCGCGTCGAAACGCACGTCCTCGTGCGACGCCTGCGCGCAGAACGCGCCGATCGCATCGCGCGCACGCAGCGCGAGATCGCCGAGCCGGTCGCTGCCTTCGCGGTACTCGCCGATCTGCACGAGCAGCTCGATTTCCTGGTACTTCGCGATCAGCTCGCGCACGCGTGCGGCCGCTTGCTGATGCGCGCGGCTCGCGACGAGCGGCATCACGCGCGACAGGCTCGCAAGCACGTCGATCGCCGGATAGCGGTTCGCGAGCGCGATCTTGCGCGACAGCACGATGTGACCGTCGAGGATCGAGCGCACTTCCTCGGCGATCGGATCGGATTCCTCATCGCCTTCGACCAGCACCGTATACAGCGCGGTGATCGAGCCGATCGCGCCCTGCCCCGCGCGTTCGAGCAGGCGCGGCAGCACGGCGAACGTCGACGGCGGGAAGCTGCGCCGCGTCGGCGGCTCGCCGCTCGCGAGGCCGACCTCGCGCTGCGCGCGCGCGAAACGCGTGAGCGAATCGACCAGCAGCAGCACGCGCTTGCCCGCATCGCGGAAGTGCTCGGCGATCGCGGTCGCGACCAGCGCGGATTTCACGCGCTCCATCGCCGGACGATCGGACGTCGACACGACGACGATCGAGCGCGCGCGCACCTCGGGCGACAGGCTGTGCTCGATGAACTCGCGCACTTCGCGGCCGCGTTCGCCGACCAGCGCGATCACGTTCACGTCGGCCTGCGCGCCGCGCGCGATCATCCCGAGCAGCGTGCTCTTGCCGACGCCGGACGGCGCGAAGATGCCGACGCGCTGGCCGATGCCGAGCGTCATCAGGCCGTCGATCACGCGCACGCCGGTCGGAAACGGCGTGTCGATCAGCTTGCGCGCGAGCGGGTTCGGCGGGTCCTGCTGCGTCGACACCCACGCGGCGCCCGTCACCGGCCCGCGATCGTCGAGCGGCCGGCCGAGCCCGTCGAGCACGCGGCCGAACAGCGCTTCGCCGACCGGAAACACGTGCTCGCGCCCGGACGGCACGACACTCGTCTCCGGCGACAGCCCGGCCACGTCGCCGAGCGGCGTGAGCAGCGTGGTCTGCCGCGAGAAGCCGACCACTTCGGCGAGCAGCGTCGGCTGGTTCGGCGTGCGCAGCTCGCAGATCTCGCCGAGCCGCGCACGGATGCCCGTCGCGTTGAGGATCTGCCCGACCGCGTGATTGACGCGGCCCTGCACCGACACCGGCGAGAAGAAGGCGAGCCCCGCGTCGAGATCGCCGACGAGGCGGCCGCGATCGAACGGCGCGGCATCGTCGTCGCTCTCGCGGCCGTTCGGTTGCGGATCGTCGAGCGGCGCATTCATCGCGGCGAGCCCTTCAGCGCGTCGCGGCGGATCGCCTGGCGCAGCGCGTCGATCTGCAGGTCGAGGCTCGCGTCGATGCGCCCGGACGGCGTCTCGACCGTGCACGCGTGGCGTTCGAGCTGCGCATCCTCGACGATGCGGATCCGTTGCCGGTTCGACTGGCCGGCGAACGCGCGCTCGAGCGCGTCGCGCATCTCGTCCTCGCGGCCCGGCGCGACCCGCACGATCAGGAACGCCTCGTCGCGCACGAGCGGCGCGATCCGCGCGAGCGCGGCCTCGTACAGCTTCTGCGTGGCCATCTCGCCGACGATCGCGCGCACGGCCTTCACGACGATGTCGGCCATCGAATCCTTCATCGACTCCATCGTGCGCGCGGCGGCCAGCGCCTGCGTATAAGCCTGCGCCGCATGCTCGCGCTGCGCGCGGCGCATCCCTTCGTCGTAGCCGGCCGCCTGGCGCTTGTCGAATTCGCGCTGCGCATCGGCGACGATGCGCGCGGCCTCGTCGCGCGCGGTCGCGATCACCGCGGACGCGTCGAGCAGCGCCGCGTATTCACGCTCCTTGAGTACCTTGCGCTCCGACAGCAGCTGCAGGTTGTCGCTCGTGATCAGAAAAGCCAGTCCCATGACGCAAGCCTCTCGGGAATCAGAAACAGGAACAGCAATTCGCCGAACTGGTCGCGCTGCGCGCGGTTCAGCCAGTACGGCGCTTCGTCGTCGATCGCGCGGTTGAATTTCAGCCGCGCGCGCCGCGCGACCGCATCGCCCGCCACGCCGATGAAATCCGCGAGCAGCCGCCCGCCGCGCGCACGGATCACCACCGGCAGCGCGGCCGGATCGGCACGCCACGGTTCGAGCGTGTCCGCGAGCGCACCGAATTCCGGCGCGCGCTCGAGCGCGAGCTCCAGTGCATCGCCGCCGAGCTTCGCCGCGACTTCCGCGCGAATGCGGCGCACGGCCAGCGCATCGCGCAGCCAGCCACGATGCAGCAGCAAGCCCGCATACGATGCGAGCTGTTCGAGCGCCGCGCCGGGCAGCAGCGCAAGCCGCGCGCACGGATTCGCGAGGTCGAAGTCGTGATGTTCGGCCACGCCGTTCGCATCGAGCAGATGGCGCGCAAGCAGCTTGCGGCCGGCCGGGCCGAACGCGTCGGGCGAGCGGTAGCGCGCGGGCCAGTCGGCCGGCACGCGCGTCACGTGCAGATAACGGTCGGGCCGCAGGTTGAATTCGCAGACGAGCGCATGAAACGCCGCGCGCCGCGCAGCGGGCGGCGCCGCGAGAGATTGCAGCCACGGCAGCGACACGGCGTCGGGCGCAACGCCCGGCGGCAGCACATGCGGCTCGTTCATGCGCCGTCGCGCGCGCCGTCCGGCGTGCGCAGGCTGCCGCCCGACTGCGCGGACGCGCCGCCTGCACCGTTGCCGCCGCGCGGTGCGCCGCCGACCAGCCCGGCCAGCCGCGCGCCGAACATCCCGCGCCGCGCGGCCGACAGCGCGATCACCGCGCAGGTCAGCAGGATCAGCGCGAACACGAGCCAGCCGAGCGGCGAGCGCAGCCGCAGGACGTCCGACACCGCGCTACCGATCCCGTCCACGCGCGCCGTGCGCGCGGCGGCCGGCTGCAGGAACAGCGACACGTTGTCGTACTGCAGCCCTTCGATGCTGTGCGCGACGAGATCCTTCACCATCGGCGCCATCGCGCGCAGGTCCACGCCGGGCCGGTAGCGGATGTACACGGCCGCCGACGACGGCTTGATCTTTTCCGCAAGCGGATCGTTCTCCGGAATCACGACCTGCACGCGCGCGACCACCACGCCCTCGATGTCCTGCAGCGTGCGCGACAGGTCCTGCGACACGCCGTACAGGTAGCGCACGCGCTCCTCGGCCGGCGTCGACACGAGCCCCTGCTTCTGGAACAGCTCGCCGAGGCTCGCGTAGCTCGGCTTCGGCAGCCCGTTCGCCTGCAGCACGGTGAGCGCCGACTGCATGTCGCCGTCCGCGACGCTCACCTGCCACGCGTTGCGATCCGACGTGTCGCGCGCGTCGTTGTCCTTCGCCGCGCTGATCCCTGCGTCGCCGAGCACGGCAACCATCTGGTTCGCATCGCGCTCCGACAGGCCGGAGTAAAGCTCCTTCTGGCAGCCGGCCAGCAGCGCGAGCAGCCCCGCGAGCAGCGCACGCGCCGCCCGGCTGCGCCACGCATGCAGGCGCGGCGTCGAATCGATCGTCGTCATCGTTTGTCCGCTTCAGGGCGCGCGGCCGGTTCAGGCGCACGCACCGGCTTTCGCTACTCCTGGGTCTTCAGCACCGTGTGCGTGAAGCCGTTCGCCGCCTGCGCGACCGACAGGCTCAACTGGTATTCCGAAATCGTGGTGGTCGCCGTCCACTGGAAATCCATCGCCTTCACCATCGTCATCAGCGGATCGCTGCGGTTGTCCGCCATCGACGTCAGCATCTCGGTGCGATGCTTGTCGATGTTCGCGTACCGCGTGTCGAGATCGTTGCCGTAGGTGCGCAACCGCTCGACGAGCGACGAATGGTTCGCCTGCGCGGGTGTCGCGGGCGTCATCTGCACGGCCGGCGCCGCATCGGCCGGCGCACGCGACATCGCGACGCCCGACGCCGACGGCGACGCCGCGGCCGGCGCGGCACCCGGCTGCATCAACGCATCGAACTGGCGCACCTGCGCCGGATCGGACGCCGTGCCCGCCTGCTGCACGGCACCCGCGAGCGCGGCCGCGCCCGGTGGTGCCGCGCCTACGCCTGTTACCGACATGATCGTGTCCTCCTTGACCGGCAGCGCCGGGAACGGGCCGGCCGCCACGCGCATACGCCCCGCCGGGCGCCCGTCACGGGCGGCCCCGGCATCCGGCGTCGCGCGGCACGGCCGGCGACCGGCGTCATGCGCGGCCGGCGGAACTCAGGTGTTGCGCAACCTGGGCGTTCGCCGTCCCTTCCTGCGCGGTCACTGCGTTGCTGGTTTCGAACGTCGCGGTCGACTGCTGGACCTGGAAGTTGATCTTCGTCAGTTCGAGCTGCGTCTTGGTCAGGTCGTCCGCCTGCTGCTGGACCTGTTGCGTGTTGTTGGCACCAGTCGGGGGGGTACTCATGTTTCGCTCCTTTGCATGTACGTCATTGAACTGCTTCCCTGTTCGGCGGCGGCCCCATGCCCCACCGGCGACGTGACGCGCCGCATGCGCGCGGCGTGTCGCGTAATGCGCGCACCGCGCGACACGCGATGCGCAAGTCCTGTCGCGGCGCTAGTGCGCCGCCGCCTTCGATGCGCCGGCCGCGGCAACTGCCGGTGCGGCCGGTACCGCCGGCGCATCCGGCAACAACGCCGGTCCGGGCACTGGCTGCGCGACGCCGGCCGCCGCGCCGCTCGCGAGCGGCGGCACGGGCGGCGCCGATGCCCGCTCGGGCGCGCTCGCGGACGGACCGCCGAGCGGCATCGTGATGCGCTGGCCATTGCGTTCGAACACCACTTCGTCGGGGCCGATCGACACCACGGTCGGCCCTTCCTTCAGCCGCGCGCCTTCGAAATAGCGGCTGCCGTCGGCGGTCTCGATGTAGCGCTGGTCGCCGTCGCCCGCGAACACCGTCGTGATCTCCGGAATCCCCGCGACGCCGCCGAGCGTCGTCGCGGTGCGCGGCGCGGCCGCATCGGCGTCGCGCACGTGGTCGACCACCTCGAGCGCCGGGCGCGCGTCCTTCATGTAGTTGCGGATACGCGGCTCGATCTGCGCTCGCTCGGCCGCCCCCGTCAATTCGATCCGGCCGCGGCCGAGATAGGTGACCGTCAGCGCCGTGTCGCTGAAATACGTCTGCGCGGTCGCGACGAGATCGCTGACCACGTAGAGATTGCCGAGCGCCGCGTTGTCGACGCCCGCGACGATCTGCGCGACGCGTTCCCGCGCGGCCGGGTCGCTCACGTAACCCGACACGATCACGCCGTCGTCGCGCGGCGCGACGGCGAGCTCCGGATACGCGTGCAGCAGCTGCTGCAGCCGGTGCGTGCGCGCGAGCACCGACTCGTGCTGCCACGGCAGGCGCCCCGACCATGCGACGAAGCCGTAACCGAGCGCGCCGAGCAGCACGCCGATCCACAGCGCGACGACCGCGATCACGAGCCGCCGGCTGCCGAGGCGGCGCAGCCCGCCGGTGAGCCAGCCGAGCCACGCGGCCTCGCGCGCGGCGTCCGGCGCGTCGGCCTCGTCGGGCACCGCGACGCTCGCCTGCGCGTGACGCGCGATGCCGAGCTTGATCGAGCCGACCGTCACGACGTCCTGCGGCGTCATCGAGCGGCGGCCCGCGCCGAGCGGCGCGTCGTTGAACAGCACCGGCGCGCCGCCGTCGCCGCCGTGGTTCTGCACCGTCACCGCGAGCGCGCCGACCTGCAGGCATACCTGTTTCGCGCCGATCTCGCGATCGGGCAGGATCACTTCGCAGTCGGCCGCGGTGCCCACCCAGTTCGCGCCGCGCGCGAGCGACATCGTGCGGCCGTACATCGGCCCGCTGAGGAAGCACAGGTTCCACGGCGACGCGAGCGCGGGCGCTCCGGCCGCGGCGCCCGCCGTGCCGCCATGCAATGCGCCGTCGCCGTGCGGGTCAATGATGGTCGTCGACATGGGTGGACGCTCCTGCGGTCGTCGCCACCGGCTGCGCCGCCGAATCCTTCGGCGGCGGCAGCGCGGGCGGGCCGAACTTGGTGCCGGGCAGCGGTGCGGGCGTGAGCGGCACCGCGATGTCGTTGTCCGGCGGGCGATACATCGACGTGCCGTTCGAACCGGCCGGCCCGTCCGCGCCCGGGTTCACCGGCGCGCCGTCCGGCGCGTACATCGACGCGGTCGTCACCACGCGCGGCGTCAGCAGGTAGAACCGCTCCATGTGGTTGCCCGACTTGTCGGTGTACTTGAACAGGTTGCCGATCAGCGGGATGTCCGACAGCCACGGCACGCCGCTCTTGTTCAGCCGCACCTCGTCGTCGTTGAAGCCCGCGATCAGGAGGCTCTTGCCTTCGTCGATCATCGTCTTGGTGACGATGTTGCGCTGCTGGATCACCGGCACGTTCGACACGGCCTGGCCCGGCACGATGTTGCCGTCCTGGATGTCGATCGACATCATCACGCTCTGCGGGTTGCCGGACACGGCGGCCGCATTGCGGATCGCCTCGTCGACGATCATCGGCGTCACCTTGATGCTGGTGCCGGTCGTCACGCTGTACAGCGACGAATCCTGGTAGCCCTGCACCTGCACGTAGAACTGCGTGAGGTTCTCGAGAATGGCCTCGGTGTTGTCGAGCGCGAGCACCTTCGGCTTCGAGCGCAGCTGCGCCTGCCCCTTCTGCGCGAGCGCGTTCACGCGCGTGAGCAGGTAGTTGCGCAGCGAGCCGCCGATCGACGCGGTCAGCGCGATGCCGGTCGGCATGAAGGTGCCGGTCTGCCCCGTCTCCGACGCGCCGACCCCGAACGTCAGCGGCGGATTGCCGGCGCCGTTGTACTGCGTGTTGCCGTTCAGCGGGTTCGCGCCGTTGCCGATCTGCACGTCGCCGTGCGTCGTGTGCAGGCGCCAGTCGATCCCGAGACTGTCGAGCGAATCCTCGTTGATGTCGATGATCGTCACGTTGATCTCGACGATGCGCGGCCGCTCGTCGAGCTGGTTGATCAGCGACTGGTAGCGGTACATGTTCTCCGGCAGGTCGCGCACGATCACCGCGTTGATCGCCGGATCGGCGACGATCTGCGGCAGCGTGTCGCCACCGCCGCCGTTCGAGAACGGCGAGACGCCGCCGGCAGCGCCGTCGGCACCGCCATAGCCGGCCTGGCGCGGGCCGCCGGCAATGTCCGGGAAGTCGAGCCGCGGCACCGCGATCGTCAGCCCCGAGCCGAGCTTCACCTGGCGCGCGGCCTGCCCGAGCGGCGTGCTCGACGGCAGCTCGCTCGTGCCGCCGCCCTTGCCGAACAGCCGGCGCAGGATCGTCGCGACGCCCGGCACCGTCACTTCCTTGCCCGAGCGGTTGATCGTGAAGTCGGACGCCCAGCCGTACCGGAGCCGGAACGCGCGGATGTCCGCATGCGCGCCGTTCGCCGACGGATCGCCGACCGAGCCGACCGCCTGCCGCACGAGCTCCACGTAACGACGCGGGCCGGCCACGTACACGCTGTTCGCGCGATCGTTGATCACGAGCGTGTAGCGCTTGTCGGGAATCTGCATCGCCTGCAGCGCGCGGCCGATCTCGCCGGCCGCGTTCGGCGGGATCGGGATCATCTGCGTCTGCGACTGGTCGGCCGGGTCGACGTACAGGAACGAGCCGTCGTAGTACCACGTGAGCCCGTAGGTCGAGCAAATCGTGTCGAGCGTCTGCTGCGGCGTGCCCGAGAAGCGGCCGCTGATCACGCCGTCGACCTTCGGGTCGACCACGGCCGTCACGCCCTGCGACGATGCGAGCTCGCGAATGAAGTCGCCGATCTTCTTGCCGTTCGCGACGATCGTGAACGGCTTGTTGCGCCAGCGCAGGTCCGCCGCGCGCGCCGGCTGCGCGACCGTCACGCACAGCGACGCGGCGAGCAGCGCGGTCGCGCACATGGCGAGCGCGGCCCGTTGCAGGCGGCGCGGTTGAAACCGGATCGGGGCGACGCGTCGACGCATCAAGACACTCCTGTGGAAGAAACGAACATGCGTTCCAGCGCCTGCTGCGCGAAGCGCAGCACCTCGCTGCCGAGCCAGCCCGACAGCAGCACGAGCGCGACCATCACGGCGATCAGCCGCACCGCGATGCCGAGGTTGGCGTCCTGCACCTGCGTGACGGCCTGCAGGATCGCGACGACGAGGCCGGTGACGGTGGCGATCAGCACGATCGGCAGCGACAGCAGCAGCACCAGCATCAGCGCCTGCCGGGTCAGGTCGAGGATCGTCGAGCTCGTCATTGCACGACTCCCGGCGCACGCACGCCGGCGCCCGCGCCGAGCGTGCCGTCGTCGGGCGGGTTCTTCACCCAGCCGACCGTATGCAGCTGCACGTCCTCCTCGACCTCCTGGTACGACAGCACCGCGAGTTCCGGCAGCACCGGCTGCAAAATCGTCTTCACGTAGCGGCGCGCGCCGAGCGCGACCATCACCGCGAGCCGCGCGGCGCCCGGCGGGTTGCCGTGACCGCCCGCGCCGGCCGGCTGCGCCGCCGTCGCGGCCTGCACGATCGCGCGCACCTGTTCGCCGATGTCCTGCTTGATCGCGCTCGACAGCGCGAGGAAATTGCCCTGCTTCGTGCGCATCACCGCGTTCTCGATCCGCTCCTGCAGGTTCTGCTCGAACAGCACGACGCGCAGCTGCCGCGTCGCGCCCGCATGGCGATCGGTGATCATCCGGCGCAGGTCGACACGCACCAGCTCGACCAGCGCGATCACGTCGTCCGGCTCATTCGGCGCCCACGTGATCAGGCTTTCGAAAATCACGCGCAGGTTGCGGATCGGCACCTGTTCGGCCAGCAGCCGGCGCAGCACCTCGGTCACGCGCTGCAGCGGCACGAGCCGCGTCAGTTCGCCGACGAGTTCCGGATGCTCGCGGCGCACCAGGTGCACGAGCGCCTGCGTTTCCTGGATGCCGAGCAGCTCGTCCGCATGCTGGCGCACGATCTGCTCGACGTGCGCGGCGAGCGCGCCTTCGCTCGTCAGCCACTTGCCGTCCGGCGCCGCGCCGTCGGGCTTGATCCACAGCGCGGTCGCGAACGGGCCGAACGCCTCGGCCGGCTGGCGCTCCGCGCGCTCCGGCAGCGGCGCGACGCCGTCCCACAGCAGCCAGCCCGGCTTCAGCGCGCCCTGCGCGGCGAGCACGTCCTGCAGATAGATCCGGTACGTGCCGGCCGCCGCCCCTTCGTCGTCGTTCAGCGTGATGCGTGGAAACACCGTGCCGATGTCCGCGTCGACGCGCGCCTTCGCGCTCGACAGCGCGGTCTGCAGCTGCGCGAGGTTCAGCGTCGTGCGCAGGTCGTCCGACAGCGACACCGCGATCAGCGACGTGACGCCTGCCGCATGCGACACCTTCGCGGGCTGGCCGTCGTCGGTCGCGCCGATGCGACCCGCGATATGAATCAGGTTGAAGCTCGGCGCGGTCGTCTTGCGCTTGAGCTGCGTGAAGGCGAACGCGCCGAGGCCGAGCGCGATCAGCGCGAACGACCATTTCGGAAAACCGGGCACGACGAGGAACCCGGCCAGCACCAGCGCCGCGATCAGCAGCGCGCGCGGATGCGCGCCGAGCTGCTCGCCCAGCTGTTCGCCGAGCTGGCGCTGCCGCGTGTCGCGCGTCGCGACGCGCGTCGTCACGATGCCCGCCGCGATCGACACCAGCAGCGACGGGATCTGCGACGCCATCCCGTCGCCGACCGTCAGGATCGCGTAGCGCTGCAGCGCCTCGCCGATATCCATCCCGTGCATCAGCGTGCCGACCGCGATGCCCGCGACGATGTTGATGAACGCGATCACGAGGCCCGCGATCGCATCGCCCTTCACGAATTTCATCGCGCCGTCCATCGCGCCGTGCATCTGCGATTCCTGTTCGAGCTTCTCGCGGCGCTCGCGCGCTTCGTCGGCGCTGATGATGCCCGCGCGCAGGTCCGCGTCGATGCTCATCTGCTTGCCCGGCATCGCGTCGAGCGAGAAGCGCGCGCCGACTTCGGCGACCCGCTCCGAACCCTTCGCGATCACGATGAACTGCACGACGGCGATCACCAGGAACACCACGCCGCCCACCACGACGTTGTTGCCGACCACGAGCCGGCCGAACGCGTCGATCACGTGGCCCGCGTTCGCGTGCAGCAGGATCAGCTTGCACGACGCGATGTTCAGCGCGAGCCGGAACAGCGTGGTGAACAGCAGCAGCGCGGGAAACGACGAGAAGCTGACCGCCGACGGCACGTAGGTCGACACCGTCAGCAGCACGACGCTCGCGGCGAGGTTCAGCGAGATCATCCCGTCGAGCGCGGCTTGCGGCAGCGGCAGGATGAACAGCGCGACCACCGACACGATGAACGCGGCGAGAAACAGGTCGGCGCGCGGCGATGCCCCGAGACGTCGCCCGGACACGCTGCGGCCGGCGGAAAAGATCCGCTGCCAGTCGCGAGGGAGCGCCTTCGGTTCTGCCATCGTGCCGTCGTCCTGTCGTTGTCGCCGGCGGGCGCGGGCCGTCATGCCCCGCGTCGCGCGGACCGTTGAATGGGACGAGTGTAGCGACGCGCAACCGCGTAAAAAGGGATGCGCCTCGTAGCGTCGCAGCCGTTTTCCGGTGACGATCGGATCGGACTACGAAACCCGGCGGCGCCTGCGCGCGCGCATCGCCGGAACCGCTTCCATCGCGCGGCTGGCGCCGCGCGGGGAGACAGGGTCAGGACTCCAGACGGCGTGCGGCGAGATACGCGAGCTGCGCGCGGTTCTGCACGTTGAAGAGTTTTTCGAGCGAGCGGATATGGTGACCGACCTTGTGCAGCGACGTGCGCAGCGCGCTCGCGATCTCCTGGTCGGACAGCCCGTGCACGAGCCGGTCGAGCACCTGCTGCTGCTCGTCGCCGAGCGCGAAGCCGCGTATGCGCGCGATGCGCGCCTCGAGAAACGGCAGCGCGACGCGATGCACGGCGAGGCTCACCGACAGCGCGCCGCCGATCACGCGATCGTCGATCCATTCGGTGCCGTGGGCTTCCGACGTCACGTTCACGGCAACGCGCAGGTCGAGCCGCGGCGCCGACAGGCTGAAGATCACGCCGCTGTTCATTGCATGCGCGCGCAGATGGCCGGCCAGCGCGAGCACCTTGCGGTCGCCGCTGCCCTGCGCCGCCGACTCGATCTCGTCGAGCCGCCATGCGACCGGGAAGCCGCTGCTGCGCACCTGCGCGAAACGCGGGTCGCTCTCGTAGAGCATGCCCTCGATATACGGCTGCATGAACGTCGCGGGCGCGAGGTCGCGCAGCAGATGCGCGCACAGGATGCGCCGCCCGATCATCTCGTAGGCGCCGTAGCCGAGCGTGCTGAAACCGATTTGCCGCAAGCGCGCATGGCATTGGGAGAAATCGACGGAAGCGAGGTCGGATTTACCGGGCGCGATTTGAATGCCGGTAAAAACGTCGCGCTCGATTGCATGAATTTCTTTCGAATAAGCGGCAGCGGCCGCGATATCGGCTTGCGAGAACCACTCGACGCGTGGCGCGTCGTCAGCATATGTCATGAGGAGCCCACCCCTTCCCAATATGTGAACCTGCCCCGTCACGATTTGGTCTTTTCTTTATGATTTTCTGGTCGACTCTATACCGGTGCGAATATGAACCTTTCGCCCGAATTAGTATTACGGCATATTACGCGCATACAGGCATTTTTGTACAATGCCCCCGCGTTTCGTCTGGATGACGATCGGCGCAAATCATAAAGATGCTCGATCGCATCGTCGCGGGCACCGTGCACGACACGGCTGCCGCTGCGCGATGCGCGTCGATTCCGAGGGATGGCTCATGTCCGATATTGCATTGCAAGAAGAAGCGGTCGCCCCAACCTTGCCCCGTCCGCCGCGGCGGACGGTCGCCTGTGCCGACGCGTCGAGAGCGCGCCCGGTGCAGGTCGTCTGGTGCGACGACGTCAAGCGCGACGACATCGCGCAGCCGCACGCGCCGAAGCTCGGCGTCGCCGATACGCTCGCGCACGCGCAGAGCACCGCCGAACGCAACCGGATCGTCACCAGCCTGCTGCACCTGACGGGCTTCTCGACGTTCGCGTATTTCGCGCTCGAATTCTCGCGGGAGCGTGTCGAAAGTCTCTACCTGCACGAGGCGTTCACGCCGCCCACCTATCGCGGCGACTACGTCCGGCACAACCATCACGACATCGATCCGCGCACGCTCGACGCGCGCGTGTGCAACATGCCGATCGTGTGGGACCTGCAGCAGCTGCGCCGCGACCACCGCGAGCGCGACGGCGGCCCGTGCGTGAGCCCGGCCGCGCTCGACGGTTTCCTGCAGACGATGCAGGACGACGGCATGTGCAGCGGCATCATGTATTCGATGGCCGTGCCCGGCACGCGGCTGCACGCGTTCATGAGCTTCACCGCGCCGCGCCGCACGCGCGAGTGGATCACGCCGGCGACGATCGAGCAGGCGCTGTCGATCGGGCTGTCGGTGCACAAGTTCGCGTCGCCGCAACTGATCGCGACGTCGCGCGAACGCGCCGTGAACGGGCTCACGCCGTTCGAGCAGGAACTGCTGCTGGGCATCGCGGAAGGCGCGTCGGACAAGGAGATCGGCCGGCGCCTCGACACCAGCGCGCACAACGTCGACTATCACCTGCGCAAGCTGCGCAAGCGCTTCGGCGTCGCGAACCGGATCCAGCTCACGTACCTGACGTCGAAGCTCGAGCTGATCTGACGCGCGCGCGCTCTGCCCGCGTAAACGCACATGCCGGCCTCGCGGGCCGGCATGTGCGCAACACCAGGAGATGACGCCGAACGGCGTTACTTCAGCAGCGTCATCTGCACGACCTTGACGATCACGAGACCGACCGCGATCACCAGATAGCCGCGCAGCACGGCCATCCAGACGCGCGTCGCGACCGTCATGTTCTGCGGTTCGAGCGTGTCGAGCGGCGGCATGCGCCAGGTGGCGCGCAGCGCGCGATCGATGCCCGGCTCGACGACGCGCTTGTTGCGGCGGATCAGTACCGTCGCGAGATAGCCGGTGATCGCGAGCACGGTGCCGCCGACCAGCACGTCGATGATCGCTTCGCCGCTGATGTCCGGATACATCACCGACGCGGTCAGGATGATCGACAGCAGCACGAGCACCCAGATCACCGCGCCCGTGAAGATGTTGAGCTTCGTCGAGTTGACCCACGGGCCGAGCACCTGGCGATCGTTGCACAGCACGAGCAGGAACACCGTCGCGCTCGGCAGCAGCACGCCCGCGAGCGTCTGCACCGCTTCGGTCAGCAGGCCGAGCGGGCTGCCCGGGATCAGCACGAGCGCGGCAGCGGCCGCGACGATCCCGAAGTAGACGAGATAGAAACCCTTCGCATCGGACACGCCGCGATGCAGCGAATGACGGATCTTGAACACGTCGCCGATCGCGTACGCGGTCGACAGCGACACCGCCGCCGCGCCGATGATGCACGCGTCGAGCAGCGCGACCGCGAACAGCGTCGCGCTGGTGCGGCCCGCATACTTCTCGAGGCCCGCGATCACGCCGCCCGCGTCGCTGAAGTTGCCCGCTTCCGAATGGCCGCCGAACAGCGCCGCGCTGAAGCCGATCATCGCGACCGCGCCGATCAGCACGAACGCGATGCCGATCCACAGATCGACCTTCTCGTACTTCATGAAGCGCGGCGTGATGCGCTTGTCGATCACGTAGCTCTGCTGGAAGAACAGCTGCCACGGCGCGACCGTCGTGCCGACGATGCCGATCACGAGCAGCATCACGTCGGACAGCTTCGCGTGCGTGGGCCAGTTCGGCACGAAGAAGTCGCGCGACATCTGCGCCACCGGCGGGTGGATCGACACGAGCACCGGCACGAGCAGCAGGCTCAGCACGCACAGCACGATCGCGAACCGCTCGAAGCGCCTGAAGTCGCCGGTACTCACGGCCGCCATCGTCAGCGCGGCCGCCACGCACACGCCCGCGATCTTCGGGAGCCCGAAGAAAGCCAGCACGAACGTGATGCCGATGAACTCGGTGACGATCGTCAGCGCGTTGAGCAGGAACAGGTCGATCACGCTGAACGCGCCCCAGAACTTGCCGAAGCGCTCGAAGATCAGGCGCGCATGGCCGACGCCCGTGACCGCGCCGAGGCGCAGCACCATTTCCTGGTTTACGTACAGCACCGGCACGAGCAGCAGCAGCGTCCACAGCAGCGTCGTCCCGTAGTTCTGGCCGGCCTGCGTATAGGTGCCGAAGGCGCCCGCGTCGTTGTCGCCGACCATCACGATGAGGCCGGGCCCGATGATCGCGAGCAGCGTGCGCAGGCGCGCCCACCACGTGCCGCGCGCGGCGGTGTCGTGATGCGCGATGGTGCCGAGCGCGCCGCGGATGTCGCCCAGGTGGGCTTCGTCGAGCACGGCACTGCGTTCGACGGCGATCGGTGGAGAGACGTTGGATGGCGTGGACATGATGAATTCCGTACGACTGGTTTTTTTCGGTCAAGCGTGTGGTCTTGGAATACGCACGCGTAACGAGCCCGGAGCCCGCGCGCGCATGCCGAGACGCGCTCGGTGTTTCAGTTCAGCAAAGCAGCGATTTCAACCGGTTGAACAAACGGGAAAACACCCGCGGACGGGCGTCGAGCATCGGCATCGCGTCGTAGTGCGGACGCGATCGCGTGACTTGCGGAAGATTCGACAGCAGAAGGCCGAAGTTCATGGTCTGGCTCCTGACGGCAGCGGCATGCATGCCGGCCGCGTGGTGGGTGCGGGGCCAGTCCGGGGCCTGAACGACGTGTCAAGCTAGTCGGCCGGAATGTCCCTGCGACCCGGGTTCAAAAGGGTCTGTTGGTGCAACGGGCATAAGGGACAACTGTCACTGTCGTTCATGGCGGCTCCTGTGCGGTGTTCCGGAGAACACGGTTGGCCGCCGCCCGGCGCGCGGGCCGCCGTTCGGGTGCATGCGAAACGCATGCGCGAACGCGGCCGCGCGCCGGGCGGCGGCGAAACCGGATCGCGCATGCGCAAACGCATCACGCTGACCGGCGCGAATCTGGGTGCACGAGGGGGTTACTGCGAAATACTGCTGCGCGCACCGTTTGCCTGGGGGACAAACGGCGGCTTCGATGAGGCGCGGACGTCGGTCGCTCAGGCGGAAACTTCGTTCGAAGATCGACTACTGCAGGCGTCCAAGGCGGCGGCCCCAAGAGTGAAGATGGCGGATTCTATGGACCGGCCGAAACGGAAGTCAACCCTTTGGAACCGGCTTGACGGAATATTTTTTCGGGTTCATGCGAGCTGAAAGAATCGCGCCCGGAATGACGCGCCGCAACCTTTCAGCGCCTCGGCGCGCACGCGCCGCCGATGCGTGCGAGCAACAGTCGCCGCGCGCCGCCAGCGGGCGGTCGCAGCGGGCATCGACCGGCCCGGATGGGGCGCCGCATGCGGTGCGAAATGCGCAACGCCGCCGCCTTTTTTGCTTGCACCGCAGCAAAACTCGCGACTACAATCCGCCCCAATTCATCAAGGGAGTCCCTTCGTGGACGCATGCTCCAGTTGCAGTTCGATGCCGGTCCAGGCCGGCCAAGCCATCGCGAGATAGCAGCCAGGCGCATGTCTTTCGCCGCTAGCTCGCCATCGTCGGGTTAGCGCGCTTCCTCCCGGGCCGGCATCGCCGGATCGTCCGTGTCGCACGCTCCGTTACGTTCCAACCGCCGAGCGCCGGTCGCGTCATGCACCCGCGCTCGATCACGTCGTCCGGCATGCGCCGGACCGGACGGAGGCACGTCATGTTGTTTCAATCGCTCATGGTCAGACTCAGGCAACTCGCGCGTGTCGTGTCCGACCGCTCGTTCGCTTCGGCCCTTGCACCGCTCGCCCACACGTTCGGCAACTGGCGCGGCAGCGCGCTCGCGCACCTGCCGGCGGCACCGCGCCCGCTCGACTGCGTGCTGGCCGGCGCGATGGCGGCCGCCGTCGCGCTCGTCGCGCTGCTCTGTGCGACCGCATCGCGCCTCGGCTTCACGCACGTATGGCGGATCGGCGGCTGGCTGCCGTAACGGGTCGCGCGCGCAACGCGCAGCATGCCCGCGCGCCGCCGCCCGCACCTGCGCCATCGCTTCACGTTTTCACTGCTTCAGCCAAACCAATCACTCGAATCATGGAGCCCGCATGAAAAATCGCTTCGCATCCGCGCCGCGCACAGCGCGCCTCGACGCGCTCGCCGCGCTGTTGCTGTCGCTCGCGGCCGCGCCTGCGTTCGCGCAATCGTCGTCACCGGCCAGCTCGGCCGAACCGGCCGCCGGAGCCAGCGACACTGCCGTCGCCCCCGCACCGGCCGCCGATGCTGCCGCGCCCGCCCCCACCGGTTTCTGGGAACGGTCGAACCTGCTCGGCAACATGGGCGGCCTGCGCGACGTGCTCGGCGATCACGGCGTCACGCTGAACCTGCAGGAAACCAGCGAGTACCTGTACAACGCCGCGGGCGGCACGCAGCGCGGCGGTGCCTATCAGGGCCTCACGCAATTCGGCTTCAACGTCGATACGGAGAAGGCGATCGGCCTGCCGGGCGGCACGTTCAACGTGTCCGGGTTGCAGATCCACGGCACCAACCTCACGCAGCGCTATTTGCAGACGCTGCAGACCGCGACCGGCATCGAGGCGAATTCGACCACGCGGCTGTGGGAGCTCTGGTACCAGCAGGCGTTCCTCGCCGGCAAGGCCGACGTGAAGGTCGGCCAGCAAAGCGTCGACCAGGAATTCATGGTCAGCCAGTACGCGGCGACGTTCATGAACGCGACGTTCGGCTGGCCCGTGCTGCCGGCGACCGACCTGCCGGCCGGCGGTGCTGCCTATCCGCTGTCGTCGCTCGGCGTGCGGCTGCGCGTGAAGCCGGCCGACGCGTGGACCGCGATGGTCGGCGTGTTCGACGGCAACCCGGCCGGCCGCAGCGACGGCGATGCGCAGGCGCTGAACGCGCACGGCACCAACTTCAACCTGCGCAGCGGCGCGTTCGTGATCGGCGAACTCCAGTACGCGCTGAACGCGCCGCCCGCCGACCCGAAGGCACCGCAACCGGCCGGCCTGCCCGGCACGTACAAGCTCGGCTTCTGGTATCAGTCGCAGCACGCGAACGATCCGCGCGTCGGCACCGACGGGCTGTCGCTCGCGGATCCGGCCAGCAACGGGATCCCCGCCACGCATCGCGGTAACTACGGTTTCTATGCGGTCGCGGATCAGATGGTATGGCGGCCGTCGGCGGATAGCCCGCGCTCGGTCGGCGTGTTCGCGCGCGTGATGGGCGCGCCGGGCGATCGCAACGTCGTCGATTTCGCGGCGAATGCGGGCGTGACGCTCAAGGCGCCGTTCAAGGGCCGCGACGACGATACGGCCGGCATCGCGGTCGGCTACGCGAAGATCGGCTCGCACGCGCGTGCGCTCGACGGCGACACCGGCAGGCTTGCGACGCCCGGCTATCCGGTGCGGCGCGCGGAAACGGTGATCGAGGCGACCTACCAGTACCAGGTCGCACCGTGGTGGCAGGTGCAGGCCGACCTGCAGCACTTCTTCCGGCCGGGCGGCGGCATTCCGGACCCGAACGCGGCCGGCGCGCGCATCGGCGACGAAACGGTGGTCGGCGTGCGCACGACGATCACGTTCTGACACCCGCGCATGCGACGCGGACCGGACTGCCGCGCGCGCGGCGATCCGGCCCGTGCTCGTTCAGGTGCGTGCATGCAATGCACGCGGCCGGTCACTCGCCATACAGCCCGAGCAGTTTCAGCGTGACGCCGTTGGTCCAGCCGAAGCCGTCCTGCAGCGGATATTCGCCACCCCCGCCGCCGCCCGCGCCAGCCCCTTCGACCACGTACTTCTCGACGAGCTTGCCTTCGGTTGCATATACATGCTTCACGTCGGCCAGAAAGCGCGTGCCGATGTCCTTTGCGAGCGCCGGCTCGCCGTAGCGGCGCAGCCCGTCGATCGCGATCCACTGCAGCGGCGCCCAGCCGTTCGGCGCATCCCACTGCTGGCCCGTGTTCGCGGTCGTCGTCGCGAGGCCGCCCGGCTGCAGCAGCGTCTTGCGCACCTCGCGCGCGGTCGCCTTCGCACGCTCGGGCCACGCGACACCCGCGAACAGCGGATACAGCGCGGCCGCCGTCACGCCGTCGCGCGGCTTGCGCAACTGCCAGTCGTAGTCGCCGTAATAGCCGCGACGGTTCCACAGATAGTGGTTGATCGCGGACGCGCGCCGCGCCGCCCGTCCGGAGAAATCCGCGACGCACGCGAAGTCGCGCGTGACCGCGCAGCCCTTCACGATCGTCGTCTCGAGATGGAACATCAGGCTGTTCAGGTCGACCGGCACGATCGCCGTCGTGCGGATCGTCGCGAGCGTCCGGCCGTCGCCGAACCAGCGCGAACTGTAGTCCCAGCCGCTCTCGGCACCCGCGCGCAGGTCGCGGTACACCTCGTTCGCGGGGCGATCCGGCACGGCCTTCGCGGTCGTCACGTCCTCGAGATACGACTCGTCGCGCGGCGTGTCGCTCGCGTCCCAGTAGCGGTTCAGCACCGCACCGTCCGGCATCGCGACCACGTTGCGCGCGGCCTGCCCGCGCGGCGTCGTCGTTTCGCCCTGCATCCAGTACGCATGCTCCTTGCGCAGCGCCGGCAGGTATTTCTGGTAGACCTTGTCGCCTTCGGCCTGCGCGGCGAGCGTGACCATGTACGCGAAGAACGGCGGCTGCGAGCGGCTCGCGTAGTACGTGCGGTTGCCGTTCGGGATGTGGCCGATCGTGTCGATCAGGTATGCGAAGTTGTCGAGCATGTCGTCGACGAGATCCTCGCGCCCCGACACCTGCAGCCCGAGCATCGTGAAATAGGTATCCCAGTAGTAGCCTTCGCGGAAGCGGCCGCCCGGCACCACATACGGCTTCGGCAGCGCGATCAGCGAACTGTACGGCGGCACCGTCGTGCTGGTGCGCGTGAGCTGCGGCCACAGCCAGTCGATGTGCTGGCGCAGCGTCTGGTTCGCGGGCGGCGTGACCCCGCCTTCCGGCGGCGGCGTGAAGTGCTGGTCGACGAACGCCTTCAGCGAGAAGCCCGGCTGCGACTTCTGTTGCTGATACAACTGTACGATCGTCGCCGGATCGGCGTTGGGCGTCGCGTCGACGAAGGTCTTCTGGTCGGGATAGAGTTGCGCCGTCTGCACCGCGACGAACAGGTCGCCGTAGAGCTGGCTCGGCGGCGGCAGCAGCGTGCCGGAAGCCGGCGCCGTGGCGGGCGCGGCGGACTGGCTGGCCGCCTGCATCGCGGCCTGGTTCGCACTGTCGGCCTGCGCGGCGCAGCCGGCAACCGCGAGGTAAGCGACGGCGAGCACGGCGGCCCAGCGCAGACGCGGCGCGGGCACGGATGGATGCGAGGCAGGATGCGATGCGGTCGATGCGGCGCGACGTGACGTCATGACGTGTCCCCTCCTTTCGATGATGAATGGTTCGGCAGGGGTCTCGTTCGCGCGTGCGCTCGTCTCGATGGCCGTCGATCGATGCGCGTCGTTGTCATCCGCGGATGAGTTCCGACTGTCGCACGAAACGCGCATCGCACGCAAGTTTCGCGGCCGCCACCGCGGGCGCGCGTCATATGTCATGTCATGGACCGCACCGGCAGCGCAGTCGTCTCTTCTTCCACGCGCGCTAACAGGAACGACTGTTGCAACATGCGGAACAAGCGTTGTCTCGCGTGACGCAACGACCACATTGTGGGCATAATGGCGTCTTTACCGCGCGCCCTGCCCATGTCGCCCGTCTTTCTAGCACCGCTCATCGTTGCCTGTGCGTTGTTCATGGAAAGCGTCGACGCGAACATCATCGTCACCGCCCTGCCCGCGATGGCGAGGGACTTCGGGCACAATCCCGTCACACTGAACATTGCGATCACGGCCTACGTGGTCGGCCTCGGCGTCTTCATCCCAATCTGCGGATGGCTTGCCGACCGCTTCAGCGCGCGCGCCGTGTTCCGCACCGCGATCGGCATCTTCGTCGCCGGCTCGCTGATGTGCGCGGCCTCCAACTCGCTCGGCGTGCTCACGTTCGCGCGCTTCGTGCAGGGCGTCGGCGGCGCGATGATGGTGCCGGTCGGCCGGATCATCATCTTCCGCGCGGTGCCGCGCTCCGATCTCGTGCGCGCGATGAACTACCTCGCGATTCCCGCTCTGTTCGGGCCGACGGTCGGGCCGCTCGTCGGCGGCTTCATCACGACCTACCTGCACTGGCGGATGATCTTCTTCATCAACGTGCCGATCGGCATCTACGGGATCTACCTCGCGAGCAAGCACATCGCGAACACGCACGAGGCCGATCCCGGCCCGCTCGACTGGTTCGGCTTCCTGCTGTCGGCGAGCGGCGCCGCGCTGCTGCTGATGGGGCTCACGCTGATCGACGGCGCGCTCACGTCGCGCGGCAACGCGCTCCTGATGTGTGCGGCCGGCGCGGCGATGCTGGCGCTCTACGTGCCGTACGCGCGCCGCAAGGCGCGCCCCGTGCTCGACCTCAGTTTCCTGAAGATCCCGACTTACCACGCGAGCGTGGTCGGCGGGTCGCTGTTCCGCATCGGCCTCGGCGCCGTGCCGTTCCTGCTGCCGCTCGCGCTGCAGGAAGGCCTCGGCATGAGCGCGTTCCACTCCGGGCTGATCACCTGCGCATCGGCACTCGGCGGCGCGGTGAGCCGCTCGACGGCCACCCATACGCTGCGCCGCTTCGGCTTTCGCACGGTGCTGATCTACAACGCCGCGTTCGCCGGGCTCGCGATCGCCGCCTACGGCGTGTTCCATCCGGGCATGGCGACCTGGGCGATCTGGATGATCGTGCTGGTCGGCGGGATCTTCCCCGCGCTGCAGTTCACGAGCCTGAATTCGATGATCTACGCGGATATTTCGCAGGCCGATGCAGGCCGCGCGACGAGCCTCGGCAGTGTCGTGCAGCAGATGTCGCTCGGCCTCGGCGTGACGGTCGCCGGCCTCGTGCTGCACCTGTCGCACTGGCTGCAGGGGCATCAGACGATGGTGTGGTCGGATTTCTGGCCCGCGTTCGTCGTGGTCGGGCTGTGTTCGTTCGCATCGATTCCGATCACGCGGCGGCTGCCGCCCGGCGCCGGCGACGAGGTCGCGCGCGGCAAGCGGCAATGAACGGGCTGGCTGGCGGGAAAAGGCAGGCGGCGGAATCACAGCCACACAAAAAAAATCAGCGGACATCCACACGGGGCCGGTGCACAGCCGCATGGATGTCCGCTCAGGGCTCCGGGTCTCTCGTTGGGGGTTGAGAATCCCGGATCTGCTTCCTGCGTGCCATGGACATATGTGCGTCGGAAGCCGAATCGTTGCGCGCACATTTCGTCGCGCCATGACTGCACTATAGGGAAAGTCGCGCCGCGCATCTGTCAAGCATTGTCAGACGTGTCGCGCGAAAGCGTCGCACACGTGCGCCGCTTTCGCGCTAAAGTGGTGCCCGACCGCCACCTTCAGCCGCCGCTCCGATGCTCACGCTTTCGCCCGCCGCCGCCCGCGCGCTGCATCTCGCCGCGCAGGGCCTGCTGACCCCGCCCCGCCGCAAGGCCACCAAGGCCGACGTGCTCGACACGATCCGCCGGATGGCGCAGTTACAAATCGATACGATTCATGTCGTCGCGCGCAGTCCGTATCTCGTGCTGTTCAGCCGTCTCGGCGACTTCGCCCCGCAGTGGCTCGACGAGCATCTCGCCGAGGCGCGCCTGTTCGAATACTGGTCGCACGAAGCGTGCTTCCTGCCGGTCGAGCAATTCGGGCTGATGCGCTACAAGATGCTCGATCCGTCGGGGATGGGCTGGAAATACGCGGCCGACTGGCACGCGCAGAACCGCGCCGAGATCGAGCGGCTGCTCGCGCGGATTCGCGACGAAGGCCCCGTGCGGTCCGCCGATTTCATCCGCGAAGACGGGGTGAAAGGCAACGGCTGGTGGGACCGCAAGCCCGAGAAAAAACACCTGGAAGTGCTGTTCACGACCGGCCACCTGATGGTGTCCGAGCGCCGCAATTTCCAGCGCATCTACGACGTGCGCGAACGCGTGCTGCCCGACTGGGACGATGCGCGCGACCTGCCGCCGCGCGACGCGGTGCTGCCCGCGCTGCTCGACTACACGTGCCGCGCACTCGGGATCGTGCGCGCGGACTGGGTGGCCGATTACTACCGGCTGCCGCGCCGTTCGTACCGCGCGGAACTAGAGCAGCTCGCGGACGCGGGCGAGCTGATCCCGGTGGAGGTCGCCGACTGGAAGGAGCCGGCCTACGTGCATCGCTCGCTCGACGCGCTGCTGCCGGCCGCCGCGGCAGACACGCTGCGCTCGACGGTCACGACGCTGCTGTCGCCGTTCGATCCGGTGGTGTGGGACCGGCGGCGCGCCTCGACGCTGTTCGGGTTCGACTACACGATCGAGTGCTATACGCCCGCGCACAAGCGGCGCTACGGCTACTTCTGCCTGCCGGTGCTGCATCGCGGCCGGCTGATCGGGCGCGTCGACGCGAAAGCGCATCGCGCGCTCGGCACGTTCGAGTTGAAGACGGTGCATGTCGAGCCGGGCGTGCGGTTCGGCACGGGGCTCGCGGCCGACGTCGCGAAGGCCGTGAAACGGCTGGCGGCGTGGCATGGCACGCCGGAAGTGACGGTCGGGCACGCGCCGCCAGCGCTCGCGGACGCACTGCTCGGCAGCTGATCTGCCGCGGCGGCGCGACCGCTCGCCCGCCGCCTGCGTGCGCGCCGGCACCGTTGCCGTACCGACGCGCCGACGCATCGACCCATCGACCCATCGACGCACCGACGCATCGCGGCGCCGCCGCGCATCCCCACCGCGCGGTGGGCCTCCGCTGCAACCGCTACCGCTTCGCGGCAATCCAGCGTGCAATGCCCGGCCACACGTCCTTCAGCGTGCGCGATCCCATGAACAGCCCGATATGTCCGCCCGGCACGAGCTGGCGCGTCACCTGCGAGGCGGGCGTCCCCACCAGGTCCTGCGCGGCGAACACCTGCTCCTGCGTCGTGATGTCGTCGGCAGCGCCGGCAAGCAGATAAACGGGGCACGTGATCGCCTTCAGGTCGAGCATCCGCCCGAGCGCGACGAACGTGCCCTTCGCGAGCCGGTTCTCCTTGAAGATCTGCACGATCGCCTGCAGATACCAGCGCCCCGGCAGGTCGATCGGACTTTCGTACCAGTTCGCGAATGCTTCGCGCTTGCGCAGGTAGTCCGCATCGTCGAGGTGTTCGTACAGGTCGACGTGCTCGGCGAGATAGTGCTGGTCGGGATGCATGTTCTTCCAGCCGCGCAGCATGAAACGCCCGCGCATCAGGCCGCCGCCCATCGTCACCAGTTCCTCGTAGAACGACGTCGGATAGGTGTGCGCCATCCGCTTGATCGGACCGTCGCCCGCATCCGTGTCGATCGGCGCGCCCGCGAGCACGAGGCTCGCGACCTTGTGCGGAAAGCGCGCCGCATACATCGCGGACATCCACCCGCCCTGGCACAGACCGACGAGATTCACGCGCCCGCCGAGCTCGTCGACGCAGACGTTCAGCTCGGCCAGGTACTGGTCGATCTCGAGGTCCCGCATGTCTTCGGTCGCCGAGCGCCAGTCGGTCAGGTACACGCGCGTCACACCGTGCTCGCGCAGCGTCTGCATCAGGCTCTGCCCCGGCTGATAGTCGGCGATCATCGCCCGGTGCCCCGCATACGGCGCTTCGACGATCGTCGGCAGCCCGTGCGCCGGCGCGACCGAATAATCGCGGAACGTCATCGTGCGCAGTTCCAGCAGCGCGCGGTTCGGCGACGCCAGCGCCGGATGCGGTTCGCAATGCAGCTTCTCCTCTTCCGCGACGAAACGCAGGTTGCGCGCGGTGAGTGCCGAGCCGAGCCGGACCATCGCGGCGGCGGCGGCCATCGGCCAGAAGATCGGCAACGCCGGCGCGCTGGCGGACGTCGCGGAAGGCGGGGCGGTATCGGTATCGCTCGAATTCATTGAATTCATCGAATTCCTGGCTACTGGGAACATGAAGGGGAAAAAGCCGTACGCGGGCTGCGCGACGATCGTCCGCGCTACACCCGCGGCGAATCGCACGTCACGCGCGCGGCCGTGTCGTATGCGTGACGTTTGCGTCTTTCGATGCGTTCGCAACGATCTTCCGATGCGGACGGCAATCGGTCATCGAACGCCCGGTGCGACGATCGGCGAAACCATTCTGGTCCGTAACCGGAAGCGATCGCTTGATCGCGGTCAATCGTTTCAGGTGAAATCCCGATAGCATGAAATCGCGCGATGACAGTTCGATGGCCGCGGCGCGATATCCGCCGACCTCGCTGCCGCACTCGCGGCCGACATCGCGTCGCCACAGCGCACCGGCGACACCGGGCGACCTGCCTCCCCGCCTCACATGCACATCCGCGAAATCCGCTCGAAGATCAGCAGTACCTCGTCCACGCGCAAGATCACGAAGGCGATGGAAATGATGGCCCGCACCAAGATGGCGGGCGCGCAGCGGCGGGCGCGCGATTTCCGGCCCTATGCGGCGCGCATCCGGGAGATGGCCGAGCGCGTGCTGCGCGACCGGTCCGGCCACGTCTCCGCGCTGATGGCGAGACGCACGCCCGTGCGCCGCGTCGGCCTGATCGTCGTCAGCACCGATCGCGGGCTGTGCGGCCCGCTCAATACGCGGCTGCTGGTCGAATGCGTGGATGCGCTCGAACGCTGGAACCGCGCCGGCGTCGCGTGCGAACTCAGCGTGATCGGCGCACGCGGCATTGCGCCGCTGATGCGCCACGGCGCGACCATCACCGCCCGCGCCAGCGGCCTCGCCGCCGCGCCGCACTTCGAGCAGCTGCTCGGCGCGCTGCTCGTGCCGCTCACCGCGTTCGTCAACGGCGAACTGGACGAACTGCACATCGCGTACAACCGGTTGACGAGCCCGCTCGCGTATTCGCCGCGCATCGACGCGGTGCTGCCGCTCACCGGCCTCGACACCGGCACGCCGCCCGGCGACACCGCGACATCCGACTATCTGTACGAGCCCGCACCGAAACCGGCCGTGGATACCTTGCTGCTGCGCTACGTCGAGGCGACGCTCTACCAGGCCGTCGTCGAGAATTACGCGTGCGAGCAGTGCGCGCGGATGTTCAGCATGCAGACCGCGACGGAGAACGCCGATCGCGTGCTGCGCGAGCTGCGGCACCTGTATCAGAAGACGCGCCAGGCGCAGATCACCACCGAGCTGTGCGAGATCGTCGCCGGCGCGGCGGCGGTCTGAAGGAGGCACGCATGCCGACGTCGATGAAGCTCGACATCCTCAGCGTGGAAGACGTGCTGTATTCGGGCGACGCACATTTCGTCGTCGTGCCCGGGGAAAGCGGCGAGCTGGGCATCTACCCGCATCACGCGCCGCTGCTCACGCGGCTGCGGCCCGGCGTCGTGACGCTCGTTGCCGCACCGGGCGGCGAGCACCGCCGGCTGCTCGTCGCGGGCGGCCTGCTGGAAGTCAGCCGCGACGGCGTGACGCTGATTGCCGACCACGCACTGCGCACGCCCGAACTCGACGACCTGCGCGCACGCGAAGCACGGCATGCGGCGGACGAGTGGCGCCGGCGCTTCGCGCACGACAACCGGCGCGCCTTCGATTTCGCATCGGCGCGTGCGGAGTTGATGGACGAAATCCGGCGCTTCTTCGCGCTGGCGATGCACCGGGAGTCCGCGCCGCGCGACACGCCGGGCGCCGCCGGCTAGGCCGGGCGCCGGCACCGCTCGTCGTGCGGTCGGCGAGCGCGCTCAGGTCAGTCGCGCAGCTTGCGAAAACGCGGCGTGCCGTCCGGCAGGTTCTCGTTGAACATCGCTTCCGGCCGCACCCACAAGCCGCGCGCATGCGGCCACAGATGCTCGTACACGACCACCGACTCCTCGGTTTCGGAATGACGGGCGACGCCGATGTAGCGATACAGCCCGCCCTTGTAGTGACGATGCGTGGCGAGCTGTTCGGCTTCCTGTTCGGTCATGATCTGCTTCCCTTCGGCAAAAACGAAAGCGCGTATTGTATGCGCTCGCCGCGCGTCAGCGTTTCGCGTAGATATCGGGGCGGCGGATCTCCATCAGCCGCTCGGGATTCGCGGACGGCCCGAAGCCGACCGGCCGGTACAGTTCGTGCGCGTCGGTCGTCACGAGCATGATGCGGCGCAGGCCCTGCACCATCGGCTGCGCGAATACGTGGTCGATCAGCGCGCGGCCATAGCCGTTGCCGCGCTCGGCCGGCAAGACGAATACGTCGCACAGGTAGGCGAACGTCGCGTGGTCGGTCACGAGCCGCGCGAACCCGACGAGCCGGTCGCCCACATACGCGCCGAAGCACAGCGAGCCGTCGATCGCGCGCTCGACGACGTCGCGCGGAATGCCCTGCGACCAGTACGCATCGCGGTGCAGGAAATCGAAGATCGCGTCGATGTCGAGCTCGCGCTTGTCGGTGGAAAATCTCAGCGGGGCGGGGGTGGCTGCGGGCACGTCGGCTCTCCGGTCGGCTGGGGGGGAGGAGCAACGATAGCGCGGCGCGGGGTGGGCGACAAGCGATGCCGCCGATTCACGATCGCGTCGCTCCCACCAACCTGCCCCCTTACGGCGCCGGCAACGCCCGATCAGCCTTGCAACGCTTCAGCGGCAGCGGCCGGCCCGCCACGATCCGCGTGACCTCGCGGGTGCGCGGGTCGATTTCCAGGTCGAGGCACGCGCAGCCGTAACCGTGCATCCCCGCATTGGTGACAACCCAGCCGCGCGTCGACATGTCCGGCATCTCGTCGAGGCCCGGCACCGGCGGGCTGCCCTGGGTCGACAGCGTCCAGCTGTTGTCCTTGTCGACGAGCCACCAGTTGGCCGGCGTCGGATTCTCGAGCCATCCACAGCGCTTCTCCGCGGCGGCGGCCGCGGGTGTCGCGGACGTCAACGCGACGAACACACCAAGCATCCACATCGCAGAGCGGGCACGGGCGATTTTCATTTCAGGGAAGTCCAGACGAAGGAAACGGGGGGAAACGATAGCGTCGACAGCATACCGGGCTTTCACGCCCGTTATGTCATGCACCGCGTTTCGCGGGCGGCATTCCGTCCGATGCAAGGAAGCTGCCCGACCATCCCGCTTCGCCGCGGCCCCAACCGCTCGCGCGGGCCACGCGGCCCGATTCGGTGATATCGTCACCGGCTCGATCAACTCGCGGCATCGCTTCATGCCTTATCGACTCATCGCGTTCGACTTCGACGGCACCCTCGCCGATTCGCTCGACTGCTTTCTCGCGGCGCTCACGGAGGCATCGCGCCTGCACGGCTTTCGCGACGCGACGCCCGAGCTGCGCCCGGCGCTGCGCGGCATGTCGGCACGCGAGATCATCCGCGCGCTCGAGGTGCCGATGTGGAAAGTGCCGCGCGTGACGCTCGACATGCGCCGGCTGATGCGACCGCGCATCGCGCACGTGACGCTGTTCCCCGGCGTCGACGCGACCTTCGACGCGCTCGCCGCACGCGGCATCCGCATCGCGATCGCGACGTCGAACACCGAGGACATCGTGCGCGACCGACTCGGCCCGCACGCGAGCCGCTGCGTCGACACGTTCGCGTGCGGCATTCCGCTGTTCGGCAAGGCGCGCCGGCTGCGCGCGCTCGTGCGCGAAGCCGGCATGCAGCCCGACGACGTGCTGTATGTCGGCGACGAGATCCGCGATGCCGACGCGGCGCGCCGCGCGCGTATCGCATTCCAAGGCGTCGCATGGGGTTACACGGCGCCCGATGCGCTGCAGGCGCATTGCGCGACGCCGTTGCTGCCGCGTCTCGACGCATTGCTCGATCGCGTGTGAGGACGCCGTACGAATCGCGCGTTCGATTCGACGAATCGCGAAACCACCGCCGCTCTCCGCCCGCACGACGATGAAACGTCGATGACACGCGCGCGCATCGCAGCGATCGCATGCACGCCGCGCACGCAAAAATTGCCGCCACGATGCACGCAACAGGTACGCCCTACCTGGCCGCGCGCGCACCCATCGTTTCGTCTTACCAACCGTTACATAAACCACAGCGCGGTTGCACCTGCTACCTGAGCGCTCTCCTAGAATCAGTCGGGCCGGGAAACACTTCGGACGCCGCCGCGGCAGAGCGGCGATCGAGCCCGGCCCGGGCGCGCCCGGTCTCTCGCACAGCTGCGGATCACGCGATCCGTCCGTTAATCAGAGCCCCGATCGAAAGGAGGTCCCATGAACCGCTTTCCCCAAGTCTCGCGCCTTGCATTGTCTGCCGCTGGCCTGCTTCTCGTCGCCGTGACGGCGACCGCACAAACCGCGCAACCGGCGCCGGCCGCACCGGCCGCCGCCACGCAGACGCGCATCCACGAAGCCGACCAGGCCTTCATCAACGACGGCACAAAAACCGTGTCGACCCAGCACGACGCCGCACGCATCGCCGATTCGCGCACGTCGGACAGCCAGGTGAAGGCGTTCGCGCAACGCGTGTCGACCGACGATGAGAAGATCATCCAGGCGATGCGCGCGGCCAGCCCGCGCGGCGTCGACGTGCCGGCCAACGATCCCGACACGACCGTGCTGGACAGCATCAAGACCCTGCGCGGCGCGGAATTCGACAAGGCGTATATCGAGCAGGTCGCGCTCGCCGGCCAGCAGAAGACGATCTCGGCATTCCAGGCCGAAATCGCGTCGGGCCGCGACACGAAGCTGAAGGAAGTCGCACGCCAGGCGCTGCCGATCCTGCAGGCGCACTACGCGGCCGCGCAAAAGCTCGCGCAGCGTCATCACCTCGCATCGGCGCAGTAACGCGCTGCCCCGCCGCGCATCGCGCGCGGCACGCCGCTTCCCCCCTCGTCGCGTCGCCGCCCCCCTCTCCGGCGGCGCGACGCCTGCGGCTCCTTCGCGTCAGGTCGCGAGCTTCGCCCGCAACCGCTCGATCACCTCCGGCCATTCGTCGTCGATGATGCTGAAGCGTACCGAATTGCGCTTGCGGCCATCGGGCATGATCCGCTCGTGACGCACGATCCCTTCCTGCTTCGCACCGAGCCGCAGAATCGCCGCGCGTGACTTCTCGTTCAGCTCGTCGGTCGTGAACTGCACGCGCACACAGTGCAGCGTGTCGAACGCATACGCGAGCAGCAGCCATTTCGCTTCGGTATTCGCACGCGTGCGCTGCGCCGATGCGCTCAGCCACGTATGACCGATCTCGAGCTTGCGATGCTTGCGGTCGATCTTCCAGAAACGCGTGCTGCCGATCACGCGGCCCGACGCACGCTCGACGATCACGAACGGCATCACGGTGCCGGCCGCGCGACCTTGCAGCGCCGTGTCGAGATAGGCGTCGACCGTCTCCTCGCCCGGCACGACCGTGACCTTCAGGTTCCACAGCTCGCCGTCCGCCGCCGCATCGAGCAAAGCCTGCCGGTCGGATGCTTCGAGCGGCCGCAGCGCGATGCGCTCGCCGGTGAGCGTCGGTTGTTCGAGGGAAGATGCAGCATCGGTCATGACGGGTTCCGTTTCCGTGAAGATGACGAAGAGGAGCAGGCTGCGCGCAGCGAAACGCCCATCATACGGCCATCGTCAGCCGGGCAACGCGGCGAGCCGCTCGCGAATCGCCTGCGCTTCGCCGCGCAGCGCTTCGGCGAATGCGTCGACGAGCAGGCTCTTCGGCCGGTGCTCGGGCACGATCGCGCTGACGCGATACGGAAACGAGCGCGTGAGCGGCCGCATGTGCAGGTCGCGCCCGACGAAATCGAGCGCGGTCAGCGGATTGACGATCGCGGCGCCCAGCCCCTGCCGCACGAACGCGCACACCGACACGGCCGACGGCGTCTCGACCACCGAACGCGGCGCGACACCGAGCTGCGCGAACGCCTCGTCGATCAGGATCCGGTACGGGTCGTTCAGCGACAGGCTCACGAACGGGCGATCGGCGAGATCCGCGAGATCGATTGCGCGCTGCGCGAGCAGCGGATGGCCGTCCGGCAGCACGCACACCTCGTCGACTTCGAGCAGCGGCGTGAGCACGGTGCCGGCCGGCGCGACGTCGTGCTCGGTCAGCCCGAGATCGTAGCGCTGCGCGGTCAGCCACTCTTCGAGCACCGGCGACTCCTGCGTCGCGACCGACACGCTGACGCCCGCATGCGCGTCGTGAAAACGCCGGCATGCGCCGGGCAGGATCGCGTGCGAAAACGCCGGCAGCGCGATCACCGACAACTGGCCGTCGCGAAACTCGCGCAGCCGCGCGGCCGTCGCCGCGACGCGCTCGAGCCCCACATACGCGAGCCGCACGTCGTCGAACAGCGTGAGCGCGGCCATCGTCGGCCGCAGCCGGCCATGCGAGCGCTCGAACAGCGCG
The DNA here is from genome assembly GCF_905339875.1 of Burkholderia sp. BCC1998. Taxonomy (NCBI): domain Bacteria; kingdom Pseudomonadati; phylum Pseudomonadota; class Betaproteobacteria; order Burkholderiales; family Burkholderiaceae; genus Burkholderia; species Burkholderia sp. BCC1998. Next base: position 189,918 of record NZ_CAJPHE010000005.1, on the reverse strand, counting down.
AAGCCGACCACCTGCTCCATCCGCGCGAGCTCGCGGCTGATCGTGGGCTGCGACGTATAGAGCATCTCGGCCGCGCGCGTCGTGCTGCCGGTGACCATCAGCGCGCGGAAGACCTCGATGTGCCGGTGTGTGAGCATGGCCATCTATATCAGGAATGAATCAAATGTCGACAAACAGGCATTTTACTGTATAGCCATTCAGGCGCATCATTCACGCTGTCCGTTCATTCGACCCGATTCATCCGCCATGTCCCTCGATTCCCGCCAGCTCGCGACGCTCGCGCAGCAATATGGCACCCCGCTGTGGGTGTACGACGCCGACGTCATCCGCGACCGCATCGCCCAACTGCGCCAGTTCGACGTGATCCGCTATGCGCAGAAGGCGAACTCGAACCTGCATATCCTGAAGCTGATGCGCGAGGAAGGCGCGTGCGTCGACGCCGTGTCGCTCGGCGAGATCGAGCGCAGCCTCGCGGCCGGGTTCAGTCCGGCGGGCGAGCCGGAAGGCGTCGTGTTCACGGCCGACCTGATCGACCGTCCGACGCTCGCGGCCGTGCTGAAGCACGGCGTGACCGTGAATGCCGGCTCGCTCGACATGCTCGCGCGCGTCGGCGAGCATGCGCCCGGCCATCGCGTGTGGCTGCGCGTGAATCCCGGCTTCGGCCACGGCCACAGCAACAAGACCAACACCGGCGGCCCGCAGAGCAAGCACGGGATCTGGATCGACGACGTGCCGCGCGCGATCGAGATCGTGCGCCAGTACGGGCTGAAGCTGGTCGGCATCCACATGCATATCGGCTCGGGCGTCGACTACGGCCACCTGTCGCAGGTGTGCGACGCGATGGTCGACCTCGTCACGTCGCTCGGCCACGACATCGAAGCGATTTCCGCCGGCGGCGGGCTGTCGATTCCGTATCGCGACGGCGAGCCGCGCGTCGACGTCGGCCACTACTTCAGCCAGTGGGATGCCGCGCGCAAGCGGATCGAACGGCATCTCGGCCACGCGGTGCGCATCGAGATCGAACCGGGCCGCTTCCTCGTCGCCGAGGCCGGCACGCTCGTCACCGAAGTGCAGGCCGTGAACCGCCGTCCGAAGCACGACTTCGTGCTGATCGACGCGGGCTTCAACGACCTGATGCGGCCGTCGATGTACGGTAGCTACCATGCGGTGTCCGTCCACACGCAGGACGGTGCGCTGCCGGCCGGCCGGCCGCTCGTCGACATCGCGATCGCGGGGCCGCTGTGCGAATCCGGCGACGTGTTCACGCAGGACGCGGGCGGCGTGGTCACGCACCGCAAGCTCGCGCAGCCGCAGATCGGCGACCTGCTGTTCCTGCACGATGCGGGCGCCTACGGCGCGTCGATGTCCTCGAACTACAACAGCCGGCCGCTCGCGCCGGAAGTGCTCGTCGATCGCGGCACGCCGCGGCTGATCCGCCGCCGGCAGACGATCGACGAACTGCTCGCGCTCGAAACGTTCGAGTAACACGCGTTCGGCGGCAGTCACGCCAACGGCCAGGTTTGCCGCTACCGGCAAATCTGGCCGTTGTGCTTTTCAGCGCGCGGCGCTCATGCCGCCCGGCAACGCATGAAGCATGCCGCCGAAGTTGCCGATCTTCCACACGCGGTCGCCTCGCCCCTTCGCCCCTTCGAACCTTCTCCCCTTCTCCCCTTCTCCCCTTCTCCCCTTCTCCCCTTCTCCACCTGCGCCGACCGAATCCGACACCCGCTTCCCGGGTGTTCGGTCACACCCCGGCCAATGACTTCTGCCGCATTGTTCGCCCGCCGCGCACCACGCACAGTGGCCGCACGGCAGCGCATTCGCTTCGACCCGCGCGCCGTCTCGACGGCCGAGCAACGCCGGGTTATCTGCAGGAGCGAACATCGTGCAACTTCGACTCACCACCGGCCGTGACTACCAGGACGACCTCACGGCACTCCGCGACGCGATCCGCCAGAACGGCACGCGCGCGACGCGGCAAGCCGTCGACGTCGTGATCGGCGACGACACCGGCGCGCCGCGCGTGTCGCTGCTGTTGAACCTCGCGTGGCAAGCCGCGAAGAACGGCCCCGCCGTCGACGCGTCGCTGTACACGCTCGGCTTCGTCAGCCAGGGCGGCACCTTCGTATTCGACATCCGACCGTTTCCGGGCGGCACGCCGGCCGGCGCGGCAGCGCTCGGCGGCGACGGTTCGTACGGCTGGCTCGGCTACGCGACCGATCCATTGCCGACGATCAATCCGAGCAACCTCCATCAGGCCGTGTGGACGCTGTCGAAACTCAAGCCGGCGGACGCGTCGAAGCCCGCACCGTTCAAGCCCGATCTCACACGGCTCGTGATCGCGTTGTCCGAGGCGCTGCGCTTCGCGCGCACCGAGCATGCGATCGCCGGCCTGCTCGACGGCACGCTCGCGACCTACGCGCCGAACGACGATCGCACGGCCTGCTTCAACAACTGGGCGGCGAAGGGTTTCCCGCTCGGCGAGCCGGCCTGATGCCGGCGAAGGAGCCACTCATGTCTGGACTCGACTTCAACACGTCGCTGCGCTGGGAAGCGTTCGTACTCGGCCTGATCGCGAATGCCGGCGATACGCCGCGCGCGGGCAAGCAGCAGACCGGCTGCGCATTGCCGATGTACGTGATTCCGTTCGCGCGGCTCGACGCGCCGCCCGAGCTGCGGGCGCTGATGTCCGAAATCGCCACGTCCGCGCGCGTCGTCGATCGCGGCCCGTCCGGGCGCCACATCGGCGGCGACGTGCTCGGCGCGATGCGGCAGATCCACCAGAACGTGCCGCGCTACCTGCCGACCTTCGCCTACGGCACGGCAACGGACCCGTTCGCCGGGCTCACCGAGCGCGCGAAGCTGTACGAACGCTATGCGGCCGCGTTCAAGGCGAATTCGAACGGTCGCGGCGGCGGCGCGCAAACGACCGGCTACGTCGAATACACCGCCGGCACGAATGCGCTGTTCCGCGGCGGCAATCGCGCGCGCATCGCGTTCGACTACGTGTTCGGCCGCCTGTACTTCTCGCCGATCCATTACGAAGCCTGGGTGCCCGGCACGCTCGATCCGGGGCCCGGACAGACCGTCGCCAAGGTCATCGACGGGCCGTACGCGAACCCGTGGTTCTGGATCACCGACATCACGTCCGTTTGAAGCCGCGGCGGTGCGGCCTGAAGCGCCGCGCCGCCATCATCAAGGAAGAGGAAACCATCATGAAACAGCCAGTCCGAATCGTTTCCGTGCGCTATTCATGCGACTGCAAACCCCTGCGTGCGCCCGACGAAGCGCTCGATGCGTATGCAGCGCGCGTGCAGGGGGTCTTGTTCAATCACCTGAACGGTGCGCTGTCGAGCGCGTTCGAAGCCGTGCGGCGCGACGCGAAAGACGACGATGCACGCCGCGTCACGTTCGTCACCGCGCCCGAGTTCTACTGGAACGTGCCGTGGGACGCGCTGAACGATGTCGACGAACTCCATGCGATCGTCGACTTGCAGCTCGATCCCGTGCGGCGCGCGATCGGCGCGGTCGCCGATCGCTTTCCGGTGGATCAGTACGGGCCGATCGTGTTCCTGCCCGGTACCGTCGCGATGCTCGTCAAGCACGAGACGGCGGCCGACGTGCCCGATGACGGCGCGTTCGTCGGGCCGTACGTGTCACTGAATTTCACGTTCGCGACGACCAATTTCCTGCCGCCGCTCGCGCGCGGCGCAGGGGGCGATGGTGACGGCGACGACGACGGAACGCGCCGCGCGGCGATCTGGCCGAAGCGGCATACGTCGTGGATCGACTACGGCGACTCGGTCGATGCGCTCGAGACGCCGCTCGCCCACACGTTCCAGCTCGGCGACGGCACGCTGGTCGAGGTGCTGAAGACGAGCGACGTGTCGCCGCAAAGCGCGACGGCCGACGCGCCGCCGTCGTCGCCGTACCAGGGCCCGCGCCTGTCGGACAGCTTCGACAATCGGCTCGGCGAAGCGCCGCCGTTCGGCATCGACATCTGCCTCGACTTCCTCGAATGGCGCGAGTATCCCGGCAACGACGTCAAGCCGCCGCATCTCGACGACGGCGCGCTCGTGCTCGACTTCGTGCTGTCGTACGGCGTGAATCCGACCGATGACGCGTTCGACGTGCCCGACTCGCTGCAATACATCGCGCACAACGACGGCCGCCGCCACAAGGAAGTCGTCGTGTTCGCGGTCGACCGCACGCAGACGCACTGGCAGCGGGTCGCCGAAGCGCCGTGCGTGCGCCACCTGTCGAGCGCGGAACGCGAACGCGTCGCAATCCACGCGTTCGACGTGGACGTGCCGGATGCGGACGGCGCACCGTGACATGGGCGCCCCGCGCTTCGGGCGCTGGCGCGCGCGGCCGGCGCTGCAGGAGCCGCCACGCGCGCCGGACGATCTCGCCGCGCAGCTGTGCGACGAATGCGAGGCGATGGCGCGCTACGCGCTCCATCACGGGCTGCCGATCGAGCCCGAACTCGTCGCGCGGCTCGCGGCGCTGATCGCGGCCGCCGCTTCGTCCAACCCGGCGGCCAACCCGGCGCCGGGCGCGTCGACCACCACGCCGCTGGCGCCCGCGCAGCAGCACGCGCTCGCGGCGATCCACCGCAAGCTCGCGACGCTCGTCGCGCCCGCGACGCCGCAGGCCGTCACGCTGCTCGACATGCACCGGCGCCAGGCGCACCCGTTCGCGTGGCTCGGCCCGGTGCCGCTGATCCGGCTGCTGACCGGGTCGGCGCTCGGTTTCCTGCTCGCGGTCGTGCTGACGAGCCTGTCGCCGCATGTGTCGGGCGAGAACATCGAGCGCGGCTTCCTGCAATCCAACGGCGTGCAGCTGCTGTGGAACACCACCTTCCTGCTGTGCTGCGCGGGGCTCGGCGCGTCGTTCGCGACGCTGTTCCAGGCGCACCACTACGTCGCCGCGTCGACCTACGATCCGAAATACGACGCATCGTATGGCGCGCGGCTGATTCTCGGCGTGATCGCCGGCCTGATCATCGTCCAGATGCTGCCGGCCCAGTTGTTCGCGCAGGGCAGCATGCACAACTTCGGGCGGCCGGCGCTCGCGATGCTCGGCGGCTTCTCGGCGACGGCCGTGCATCGCGTGCTGCAAAGGCTCGTCGAGACGCTCGAGACGCTGGTGCAGGGCGACCGCTCGACCGACGTCGGCGCGGCGCTCGCCGCGAATCGCGCGCGCGCCGCCAGCGAACGCGCGCAGTGGCAGGGCGAACTGGCGGCCAACCTGCTCGATCTGCAGCAATCGCTCGACGGCGCGGCATCCGCCGAGGTCGTCCGCGCACGCCTCGCCGAATTCACGCGCGCGATGCTCGCGGCCCACCCCGCGCCGTCGGCCGCGGACGATCCGCTTCCGCCCGACGCGCCCCGGCAGTAGCGCGACGCGGCGCGGGCGCACCGTTGCCGCCGCAGCGCGAAACCCGCCTTCGCCCGCGGCACGCTCGCGTGCCGGCCCGATCGGTGCGCCCGTCGCACGCATCAGCCGGGCGAATGGCACGCCGGCGCGAACGTGAATCCGGCCGGCTCGGCCGGCACGTGGCGCGCGAGCCACAATGCGGCCTCCGTCCGGTTGCTCACGCCGATCTGGCGGAACAACGCGTACAGATGGTTCTTGATCGTGCCCTCCGCGACATTCAGTACACGGCAGATCTGCTTGTTCGACTTGCCTTCGGCCAGCAGCCGCAGCACCTCGCGCTGGCGCGGCGTGAGGCGCTCGAAGGCGCGATCGTCGCCGGCCGGCACGCCGCCCGGGGGCGCCTGCGTCGCGCCGCCGTCGTTCGGCGGCACGTAGATCGCGCCGGCCGCGACGCGGCCGAGCGCATCCGCGAATTCGTCCGCGCTCGCGTGCCGGTCGATGATGCCGGCCGCCCCCGCCAGCAGCGCATCGGCAATCGTGCGGCGGCACACGGCGGCCACCACGCACAGCCACGGCGCGCCGGCGAACGTCTCGTTCAGTACGCTCGGCCAGCTCGGCCGCGCGGCGTGCTCGCCGCATTCGATCGTGATCGCCTCGACCGTCCCGGGCAGCAACGCGTCGCGCAAGCGCAAGACGTCCTCGGGACGGCGGGCCGACCACACATGCCAGTCGACATCGCGTTTACACAGTACGTCCGCCACGCCCGCGACGAATAACGGCGGGCTATCGATCATCAGAACGTTCATTGCGCGGTTTCCTCGAAATCGGGATGCTCGGTTTAGGATTTTTTGCTTCCCTACCCGGCGTTTTTTTTACCGCTGTTTTACGCACCGCGCACTAGGCCCGTCGCTCCGTGACGAATGGCCTAATTCGTCCACGCCGCGCCCCGCCGCGCATACCGATGCCCGCCGCGCGCCGGCCCGGGCCGCCGGACGTGACGGACGTCATATTTGGTAAACGTCTTCAATTTCCTAATGTGAATAACGACAGCGAATTTCCGTTGTCTTCAACACGAAGAGGAGTTTATTCATGGACGCGAATTTCATTGGCTCGGTGATTAACGCTTTACCCATGGACCAAATGATCGCCGGCCCGTTAAAGGCGATGATCAGCGCGCAGACGCAGGCCGCAAAGAGCTACGCGGATTTCCTGATGCAGGTCTGCATCCAGGGCGGCAAGGCCGTGGCCGTCCAGTTCGACTACGACGAGACGCTGGTGGACGAAAGCGGCGTGTCGAAAGGCGTCGTGCAGAAGACGATGCGCATCCCGCTGCTCGCGGCGATCGTCCATCCGATCATCGCGATCGAGGAAGGCACGATCGACTTCGAGATGGAGATCACGCAGTCGGAGAAGTCGTCGTCGTCGACCGAGGCCGGCGGCGAATTCCAGGCGAAGTTCGGCTGGGGGCCGATCAGCGTCAGCGTGTCCGGGCGCGTGTCGCACAAGGCGGAGCAGACGCGCAGCACCGACACGCGCGCGAAATACTCGATCCATACGCAGGTGAAGCGCCAGTCGCCGCCCGAAGCGCTGATGCGCGTGATCGACTTCCTGACCGAGGCCGCGACCAAGCCGGTCGTCACCGAAGGCAACGCGAAGGACGTGAAGCCGCTGCCGGCGACGCCGACCGACGGCAAGCTGGTCGGCGACGCGTCGGGTGCCGGCGGCAAGGCGGCCGCGCCGGCCGGAGCCGATGCGGGCGCCCAGCAGCCGGCGCACGCGTAAGCGCGCGGACCGGCCATGTTCAGGCTCTTCAGACGGTCGCGCCGCGCGGGCGGCGGCGGGCACGACGACGCAGATGCGCGTCCGGGTGGCGGCACTGCCCGGCAGGAACCGGACGGGCCGGTCCCGCCGGCGGCCGGGGCGGTGGCGGGCCATGGCGGCGCGGTCGCCGGCGCGGGCCCGGACGCGGTCGCCGGCACGGGCGGCGCGGTGCCGGCGGCGGCAGGCGTCGATCCGCCGCGCCACGCGACGCCCGGTTCCGCCGGCTGGCCGGCCGGCGCCGCGTCGGGCGTGAATGATGCCCCGGCCGCCGCGGCCGGCGCATCGACCGGCGGCTTGCCGCCCGCTGCGCCTGTGTCGCCCGCTGCGCCGACACCACCCGCTTCGCCGACGCCACCCGCGCCGCCCACGCCGCCGCCCGGCGCCCCGGCCGACGACGAACGCCCGCCGCCGCGCGGCATCGCGCTCGACGAGATCGCACGCGGGATGCAGCACGCGGCCGCCGCCGCGAACCAGCTACTCGCGCACCAGTACACCGCCGTGCTCGACCAGTTCTTCGATCTGCGCGACGACGGCCTGCTCGCGCCGCGCGAGGTCACGGTCGCACTCGACGCGGAGCACACGATGCCGGTGCCGCTCGTCGCGCTCGCCACGCCGCGCGGGCTCGCGCTCGACCGGATGGTCGTGCACCTGACCGTGCGCGGCGACTTCACCGAGGCGCTGCCGGCCGGCGGCATCTCGGGCAACGACGACCAGCGCGGCCGCTTCTACGTGACGTTCGCGCCGCGCTCGGAGAAGAAGGACGCCGCGCCGGGCAGTGCGCGGCAGCGCGACACCGAGCACATCGACATCGAAATGCAGTTCGCGGCGCTGCCGCCGCCCGAAGCGATCATGCGCGTGATCGACGAATACACGCATCGCCTGGTGCCGCGCGCACGGCCGGGCGGCAAGGAGAACGACGATGGCGAACCAGCCTGAACGCACCGGCGAGCAAGGCATCGCGCTGATCAAGCAGTTCGAGGGGCTGCGGCTCGCGCGCTATCTCGACGCGGTCGGCAAGCCGACGATCGGCTACGGGCACCTGATCCTGCCGAACGAGCGCTTCACGCGCCCGCTGACGCCGGCCGAAGCGGAGGCGCTGCTGCGGCATGACCTGCGCGGCGCCGAGCTGAACCTGCGCAAGCTGTTGCGCGTGCCGGTCACGCAGCAGCAGTTCGATGCGCTGATGTCGTTCGTCTTCAACCTCGGCGCCGGACGGCTGCGCTCGTCGACCTTGCTGCGCTACCTGAACGCCGGCGCGAGCGCGCGGGCGGCCGACCAGTTCCTCGTCTGGAACAAGGCCGGCGGCAAGCCGCTCGCGGGCCTCACGAAGCGCCGCCGGGCCGAGCGGGCGCTGTTTCTGTCGTGAGCGACGTGACGCCGCACCGGCCGAACGTCACGGGTCGCCGTGCGTGTCGTTCGCGCCATTTCGCAGCGCGTCGGCTGCCCGTAAGCTGAAACCGTCGCTGAAGTCTTGCTGCATCCGTACCGTTACAACCCTTGTCATTCACCACTCGTCACGACAGGAGCCCCGCATGAACGTCACCCGCTCGCCCGGCCGCACGACGCTGCCCCGCACCGCCGCCTCGCACGTAGTGCGCCGCGCGCTGGGCACCGCTTGCGCCGCCGTCACCGCCACCGTCACCGCCACCGTTACCGTTGCCGTTGCCGTCGCCGCCCTGGCTGCGCTCGCGCCGCACGCCGCGCTCGCCGCCCCCGCCGATCCGCTTCCCGCATACGGCGCCGATCTGCAGCGCACGTCGGTGTCGGGGCTGTCGTCCGGCGGCTTCATGGCCGCGCAGTTCGACGTCGCGTTCTCGAGCCGGCTGATCGGCGCGGGCATCGTCGCGGGCGGGCCGTTCTATTGCGCGGGCGTGAACGCGCTGATCCCGCCGGCGGTGGCCGCGACCACGCTGTGCATGCAGCCGATCGGCCCCGCGCCCTCCGCGGCCGACGCATGGCGCGCCGCGCGCGCATTCGCGCAGCGCGGCGAGATCGACGATCCGGCCAACCTGCGCAACCAGCGCATCTATGTGTTCAGCGGCGCGAAGGACACGGTGGTGTTCACGCGCGTCGTCGACCAGACCGCTCGCTTCTACACGCTCGCCCAGGTCCCGGCCGCGAGCCTCCAGTACCGCGAATCGCCGGACGCCGGGCATGCGTTCATCACGAACCGCCCCGAGGACAACGCGTGCAGCGCGAACGCGAGCCCGTATATCGACAACTGCGGCTTTGAGCAGGCGCACGACATCGTGCGCTGGATCTACGGCACGCCCGACAAGCCGCTCAACGCGCCCGCCGCGCAGGCTGGCGGCAAGCTGCTGGCGTTCGACCAGCGCGCGTTCGATCCGCAGCGCCGCGCGTCGCTCGGCGATACGGGCTACGCGTACGTGCCGGCCGATTGCGAACGCGCGACCTGCGCGGTGCACGTCGTCTTCCACGGCTGCGTGCAGAACGTCGCGACCGTCGGCGAGCGGATGATTCGCGGCGTCGGCTACAACGAGATCGCCGACACGAACCGGCTGATCGTGCTGTATCCGCAGGTCGAGAAATCGGCGGTCAATCCGCTCGGCTGCTGGGATTTCTGGGGCTATACGAGCACCGATCCGCTCCAACCCGGCTTCTACCGCCGCGACGCGCCGCAGATGGCCGCCGTGATGCAGATGGTGCAGCGCCTCGGCGCCGCGCGTCGGTAATCCGCGTAGCGGCTGCCGCCGCGCCGTCATCGCTCCTTCTTCACGAGGAATCGCCATGTTCTCCACGTTCATCGCCCAATGGGAACGCGCGCACGCCGACGCGCTCCAGCTGTTCGGCAAGCTCGCCGCGCAGACGACCGGCACCGGCGGCACGTCCGCCAGCCCCGCGTGGCGCGCGTTCGCGCACACCGCGCTGCTCGCCGGCCATCGCTACACGGATGCATGCCAGGCCGCGACCGACGCATTGTGGCGCGGCCAGCTCGAACGGTTCGGGCTCGGCAGTTCGGCCGCCGCGGTCAAGGAGCTGGCGGCCCTGAACGCGGATCTCGCGACGCGCTTCACGCAGAGCCACCTCCAGCACGCGGGCGCGATGGCCGACGCGGCCGCGCAATACCTCGACGATCTCGGCCGCACGCGCGGCCCGGCCGATGCCGCGATGGCGCTCGGGCGCTTCGCCGGCGACCTGCAGGCGCAGGCGCGTGCGCATGCGCTGCACGTCGCGTCGCTCGCGAACGGCGTCGCGCCCGCGCTCGCGCAGTGGGCCGACCGCACGCTGCGCGACGAACGCGGCACGCCGGATGAGGAGCAAGCATCATGAACATCAAGCTCCGCTTCGTGAACCGCTCGAACGACTGCGGCAACAGCGAGGTCGTGCTGTTCCAGCGCGACGTGATCCCCGATCTGGATACGTTCGCGATCGCGTGGAAGGTGATCCGTTATTGCGGACGCGACTGCTTCCATCCGTTCGACTACTCGACAAACATCGACGTCGCGCTCGGCGACGAGCACGGCAACTTCTCGCCGCGCGTCGCGGCGCCCGCCGGCGTGCGCTTCGTGATCGACGCGCAGCCGACCGGACGCGGGCGGCTCGTGCCCGACCCGGCCGACGCACCGGGCGGCGACATCGAAATCGTCAATCGGCTGCGGCGCGGCGCCGTGAACGTCAACGCGTTCAGCGCGGGCCGGCTGATCGCGGCGAAGGAAGCGGTCGCGCCCGGGCAGAAGGCGGTGTTCCGCTTCACGCCGACGCTGTGGATCGGCGTGGCGTCGCAGGTACAGGAAAGCCGCGCACTGCACGCGGCGGTGATGTCGAGCGCGAACACGATGCTGCCGCTGGCGGGCGTCGCCGCGGCCGACATCGTGATGACGGGCGGCGGCACCGGCACCGACGCGCAGCCGTTCGCGTTCGCGCTCGAACACATCGTGCGCGCGTAGTGCCGCCCGACACGGCTTGAACCGGCTTGACGGCACGGCTTCGCGGCCGGGCCGGCGGGAAAGGTGTGCGGCAGACCGACTGCCGTTTTTTCAAACTCAAGGAGCAACGACGTGGATATCCAACTGAACCTGATCAACCGCTCGAACGACGCCAACAACTCGAGCGTCGTGATTTTCCAGAAGAATGTGGCGACCGACTTCGACGAACTCGCGATCGCGTGGAAGGTGATCCGCAATTGCGGCCAGGGCGACAACCATCCGTTCAAGTTCCCGATGACGATGAGCGTGAGCGCGAGCGACAGCTGGGGCAACTATATGCCGCAGCAGGTCGCGGCGAACGGCCAGGTGTTCCAGGTTGTGCGCTCCAGCTCGGGCGACGTGCTGCAGCTCGGCGGCGACCCGGGCGCGAGCTCCGAGGTGCAGGTGCGCAACGACCTGCCGGCCGGCGCGATCAACGCGACGATCTACAAGGACGGCAACGCGCTCGCGCGCAAGACCTCTGTCGCACCGGGCCAGAAGGCGGTGTTCCAGTTCAAGCCGACGATCTGGATCGGCGTCGCGTCGCAGATCGAACAGGGTGCGCTGATGAATTCCGCGGTGATCTCCGACATCAACACGGAACTGTCGCTGCTCGGCATCGCGAGCGCCGACATCGTGATGACCGGCGGCGGCCCCGGCCCGCGCTCGACGCCGTTCACGTTCCGGCTGGAAAACGTGGTGATGGCGTAACGGTCCGTGCGCCGGCGACGCACGGCCGGCGCCCGTTCAATCAGTTATCCGAATCGAATCAAGGTGACTCATGGACATCAATCTCAACTTCGTCAACCTGTCGAACGACGTCAACAACAGCCAGATCGTGATCTTCCAGAAGAACGTGTCGACGGACTTCGACGAGCTCGCGATCGCGTGGAAGGTCATCACCAACTGCGGACGCGGCGACAACCATCCGTTCGTGTTCCCGTTGTTGACGACCGTCTCCGCGAGCGATGCCGACGGCAACTACATGCCGCAAAAGCGCGCGGACAACGGACAGGTCTTCAACGTGTCGCGCTCGACGTCGGGCAACGTGCTCGCGCTCGCCGGCCCCGCGCCAACCTCGCGCGAGATCCAGCTGCGCAACGACCTGAGCCAGGGAGCGATCACCGCGTCGGTCTTCAAGGACAACCGGCTGCTCGCGCACAAGACGGGGATCGTGCCGGGCCAGAAGGCCGTGTTCGAGTTCAAGCCGACACTGTGGATCGGCACCGCGTCGCAGATCGAACAGGGCGCGGTGATGAATTCGGCCGTGCTGTCCGACATCAACACCGAACTGTCGCTGCTCGGCATCAAGAGCGCCGACATCGTGATGACGGGCGGCGGTGGCGGCACGACCGCGACCGCGTACCAGTTCCGGCTCGCGAACGTGGTGATGGGGTAAACGGCGCACGCGCGACGGCGCACGGGCGGCACCCGTCACGTCGTCGCGCGACCGCTCCGTGCGTGAATCAGCCCGCGCGCCGCACCGGCGCCATCTTCGAGAAATACTTCGCACCGGCCACGCAGCCGACGACCACGACCGTCACGACGAGCATCGACGGCGGCACCGTCTCGTGCAGCAGCCCGGCCGCGAGCAGGAAACCGAAGAACGGCTGCAGCAGCTGCAACTGGCCGACGCCCGCGATCCCGCCGAGCGCGAGGCCGCGATACCAGAACACGAAGCCGATCAGCATGCTGAACAGCGACACGTATGCGAGCCCCCACAGCGCGGCGGCGTCGACGCCGTCGAACGTCGCGGGCCACGTGAACCACGTGAGCGGCAGCATCACCGGCAGCGACAGCACGAGCGCCCACGAGATCACCTGCCAGCCGCCGAGCTGGCGCGACAGCCGCGCGCCCTCCGCATAGCCGAGCCCGCACGCGACGATCGCGGCCAGCATCAACGCATCGCCCGCCACCGACGCTCGACCGCCGTTGCGCAGCGCGAACGCGGCCACCGCGCCGCTGCCGACCAGCGAGAAGACCCAGAACGGCAGCCGCGGCCGTTCGCCGCCGCGCCAGACGCCGAACAGCGCGGTCGCGAGCGGCAGCAGCCCGACGAACACGATCGCATGCGCGGACGTCACGTGCTTGAGCGCGAGCGCGGTCAGCAGCGGAAAACCGACCACGACCCCGAGCGCGACGACGATGAGCGACGCGGTCTCGACACGCGTCGGCCGCTTCTGCTTCAGCGCGACGAGCAGGATCAGGCCGAGCACGCCGGCAATCGTCGCGCGCGCGAACGTGAGGAACAGCGGGTCGAGCCCCTGCACCGCGATGCGCGTCGCGGGCAGCGAGCCACTGAAGATGATCACGCCCAGCAGGCCGCTGAGCCATCCGTCGGTCGTCTTTTGCACGGAAAATCCTGGTCGGAACAAGGTGGATGACCGATGATCCGCCGCCCGCGAAAAGCGCGTAAGCTACAGCCCAATACAATTCGGACAAACTGTACTGGACAACCGGCCGTACAGTTCCCTCCCGCCATGAGCCGTTCCGTGCAAGACCCTGCTCCGCCCGCGCCGTCGCGCACGCGCGTGGAAACCGTGATGGATACGCTGCGCGCGCGGATCGCGAGCCGCGCGCTGATGCCCGGCGCGCGCGTGCCGTCGATCCGGATGATGGCCGACGCGCTGCACGTGTCGAAATCGACCGTCGTCGACGCTTACGAGCGGCTCGCGAGCGAAGGCGTGCTCGTCGCGCGGCGCGGCTCCGGCTTCTACGTGTCGGGCCATGCGCCGCCGCTCGCGCTCGCCGAACTCGGCCCGCGCCTCGATCGCGAACTCGATCCGCTGTGGCTGTCGCGCCAGGCGCTCGAGGCGGCGCCCGGCTCGGTGAAGCCCGGTTGCGGCTGGCTGCCGTCGTCGTGGTTGCCGGACGAGAGCCTGCGACGTGCGCTGCGCGCGGTGTCGCGCGACGAACCCGACGCGCTGACCGACTACGCGACACCGCTCGGGCTGCCCGCGTTGCGCCAGCAGCTCGCATGGCGGCTCGCGCAGCACGGCGTTCATGCGGAGCCCGCGCAGATCATGCTGACCGACGGCGGCACGCACGCGCTCGATCTCGTGTGCCGGCTGCTGCTGGAGCCGGGCGACTCCGTCGTGCTCGACGATCCTTGCTACTTCAACTTCCAGGCGCTGCTGCGCGCGCATCGCGCACGGATCGTCAGCGTGCCGTACACGCCGAACGGCCCCGATCTCGCGCGCTTCGAGCAAGTGCTCGCCGAGCACCGGCCGCGCCTGTACATCACGAACGCGGCGCTGCACAACCCGACCGGCGCGACGCTCGCGCCGCCGGTCGCGCACCGGTTGCTCACGCTCGCGGCCGAGCACGGCCTGCTGATCGTCGAGGACGACATCTTCGCGGATTTCGAAAGCACGCCCGCGCCGCGCCTCGCGGCATTCGACGGGCTCTCGCGCGTCGTGTCGATCGGCAGCTTCTCGAAGACGCTGTCGGCCGCGATCCGCTGCGGCTACATCGCCGCGCGCCCCGAATGGATCGACGCGCTCGTCGACCTGAAGCTCGCGACGTCGTTCGGCAATGCGCAGATCGGCGCGAACGTCGTGCACCGGCTGCTGGTCGACGGCACCTACCGGCGCCATCTCGACGGCCTGCGTATGCAGTTGGCCGATGCGATGGGCGAAACGATCCGGCGGCTCGCGCGCGCCGGGCTCGGGATCTGGACGGAACCGCGCGGTGGGTTGTTCGTGTGGGCCGAGCTGCCCGACGGGCTCGATGCCGCGCGCGTCGCGCGCCATGCGCTCGACCACGATGTGGTGCTCGCGCCGGGCAACGTGTTCAGCGCGTCGCACGGCGCGACGTCGTTCATGCGCTTCAACGTGTCGCGCTGCAAGGGGCCGGCGGTGTTCGATGCGCTCGGGCGGGCGATGGAGGCGGCGCGGATGTCGGAGCACGCGGTCGCGCAACCGGACACGAACGGGCGCGCGCTCGCCGGCGAACGTTGACGGCGGGCGATCGCGCTAATTGCCGGTCGCCACGATTTCCGCGACGAAATCGACGCGGACGCCGTGCTGCACGCCCTCGTCGCCCGCGTCGCCTGAGCGCGACCGGGGCGGCGGCTGACGTTGCCACGCCGCCGCCCCGGTCGCCCGATCACGCCTCCCCCGCGTGCGCCCTCGCCCGCACCTCGGCGAATGTCGTATCGACCAGCATCCGCCCGGTATCGAACACCGTTTCGAGCGCGTCATCCCACTCGCCTTCCAGCGCGCGATCGTCCCACGCGACCGGCAGCGTCACCGTCCGGTATTCTCCCGTGCGCCGATTGCGCAGCAACGTGAGCCGGCCCTGCTTCGAGCGCTTGCCCGGATCGGTAACCGGATCCTTGCTCACGCCGTGCCACACGTCGCCGCGCCGGATCGCCGAGCACTTCATCGCGAAGCGCTGCGTGTCGCGATTCACCTGCTGCAGCAGCGCGCCGCCCATCCCGAACACGACGTTGCCGGCCGCATAACCCGCGTCGTCGAGTGCGGACAGGATCGCGTCGATCGACAGCTCGTCGACGCCGTCGCCCTGGATCACGCGCACGCGATTCAGCACGCGCCGTCCCTTGCCGTTCACGGACGAGCCGAACGAAGCGTCGAGCGCGCGCACGGTCTGCAACACGATCTTCACCGGGTCGCCCGAATCGGGACGCACGACGAGCGTCGCGCCCGAATCGATCACCGCCTGGCGCAGCGGGCCACCCCACAGTTCAAGCGCGGCGAACAGATCATAGGAGTCCGACACGACCGACACGATCGCGCCGGGCAAACCGAAGCGAGCGATCATGTTCCGGTACGCATCGGCTTCGTGCTCACGCCCCCACGACGTGATCGTGCTGTGCTCGGCCGCGGGCACCGAGTACGCGGCCATCGGCTCGCGATAGAAGCGGTTCGCGGCCAGCACGCCGAGCACCGTGTCCGAACCCATGAAGCTCACGAGGTGTGCCGCGCCGCCGATCGCGGCCGACTCCGCGCTCGATACGCCGCGCGCGCCGAAGTCGTGCAGCTTGAACGGCAGCTGCGCGAGATCGTCGTCGGTCTTCTCGAGAAAGCGGCGGATCGTCTGCCGCAGATGCCAGCTGCGCGTCGCGACCGTCACCGGGTACCACACGCGCAGCAGCATCGTCTCCAGATACGATGCGAGCCAGAACACCTTCGGGTCGTCGCATTCGACGGTCATCAGCACGTTGTGCACGGGCACGATCGAACCTTCGGGCACCGCGCGGATCCTCACGGGCAGGTAGCCGTCGTAGCGCTCGACGACATAGCGCCAGCCGTCCTCGTTGAACGGCTCGCCGTGCACCGCGAAGAAATCGCGCGCATCGTCGATCATCGCGTGCGTGACCGGCCGGCACAGATAGTCCTTCAGCAACATCTGCAGGCCGAAGAACAGCGTGCGGTCATAGCGGCCGCCGCGCGACTCGACGTACGAGAACATCGCCTGCGTGTCGGGCGGGTATTGCAGAAAGTGGGAAGCCTTGTACGAATCCGTGTTGAGGATCGGATTGGCGAGAACCGCGGCAAAGCCGCCGGGATCGTTTTGCATGGCTAGAGCTCCTCTAGGCCGTTGAAGTGCCGCCGCGTCTGTCGCGGCGGACCGGAATCCGGGGAATCAGCGTGTCACAGCTTCCCCAGGAAGTGATACGCGATCTCGAAGTGATCCTCGAACATCACGTTGCGCATCTGCGCGAATTCGTTGAGCGGCACCCAGCGCGCCTTGTCGGCGTCGTCGCTGCCCTTCACGCGCGGCAACTCGCCGGTCGGGAAGTTGAACAGGCACGCGTGCGTGATCGTGCGGCCGCGCAGCGAGCGGGTCGGATGATCGAATACCTGGCGATCCTTGATCGAGCCGCGCAGCACGGGCTCCGGCAGCTTCAGGCCGGTCTCCTCGCGCAGTTCGCGGATGCAGGCCGCGTCGAGCCGTTCGTCCTGGTTCACGAACCCGCCCGGCAGCGCCCACAGGCCGCGGCCCGGTTCGCTGCGCCGGCGCACGAGCAGGAGATGGCCCGAGTGCACGACCACCGCGTCGACCGTCACGAACGTGACCGGATACGGTGCAGCCGACCACGCCTTGCGATACCCGGCGATGAATTCGGCCTCGGCCTTCAGCTGGGCGAATGCCGGCTGCGTGCGAAAGCGTTCGAGCCAGCCGAACACCGGTTCCGGCACCGCCCATTGCACGAAGCTGTTGGTGCGTTCGGCGAAGTACTGATCGCGGATTTCGGTGGCGGAGATGTCTTCGGTCGCATCGACGTCGACGAGCTCCCATTGCGGGAACATCCGCAGGTAATACGACGTGGCGTCCTTCTCGTGGCCGATCAGCCCGACCCTGCGCTGCGCGACCTCGCCGAGCGAGGCGGCCACGGCATCCTGCACCCAGCGCACCCAGTCGCCGTCGTTGTACGTCGTATCCTGCACGGGCGCGACCGTCACGCGCTCGCGCTCGGACGGCTCGAGCAGCGAAGCCAGCATCTGGCGGCGCTCGTCGAACGAGAACGGATCCTTGATGGTGCGGGGCTTGTCGGTCGATCCGATCAGCACGCATACGCGCTCGGCCCGGCTCAGTGCGGACTTCAGCACGTTCAGGTGACCACGATGCGGAGGCTGGAAACGACCAATGAAAACGAGCGCGTCGAAGCGCCGGTTCTGTTGCGTACTCATGAGGCTCCCTCAAGAGATTGAAACGCTTCGGGTCTTTCCCGAAGGCATGGAATCGATCGTAGGGGAATTCCCGGAGAAGGTCAATCGAGCGCGCGCTCGACTTGACGAAGTCTGAAGAATTGCGCGGCTTTGGCGGGTTACACTCGATTTCATCCCGATTACAGCGTTGCGCTTGCTACCCATCATGAGGATCTCAGTCAGCCGGATCGTCGGCGTCGATCGCAGACGCCTCTTCACGTGGTCGCAGGACTACGCGCGGCGGCTCGTGTGGGACAGCTTCCTTGCCGACGCGTACCTGCCCGACGGAATGACGGCCGACGTCGGCGTCGATGCGTTCTGCCGCAGCCAGTCGGGCGCGACGATGGTGTCGCGCTACATCTCGTACCGTCCGCCGCAGGTCGCGGCCGTCGAAATGGTCGACGGGCCGAAGGTGCTCGAACGCTTCAGCGGCAGCTGGAATTTCACCGAGCACACACCGGGCACGACCGAAGTGAAGTTCACGTATCACTTCCGTGCGCAGCCGTCCTGGCTGCGCTGGCTGCTCGAACCGCTGATCGGCGCGTTCTATCTCGTGCACACGCGCCGGCGTCTCGACTCGTTCAAGCGTTGGGCCGAAGCCGAAGCGCTGCCGCACTGACGCGCGACGCCGCGCGCATCAGAGGAACGGCGAAATGTTCGCGATCGCGCGCGACACGTAATCGTCCTTCTCGCCCACCGGCGCCACATAGTGAATCGCACTGCGCGCGGCCTCGACGCCGGCCAGACGCGCGATGAACCACGCGGCCAGATACTGCGATGACAGGCACCCGCCGGCGGTCGCGACGTTCCCGCTGGCCACGAACGGCTGGTCGAGCACGGCCACGCCGGCTTCCTGCACCCACGGCTTCGTGGTCAGGTCGGTACACGCAGGGACATCGCCGAGCCATCCCAGCTTCGCCAGCACGAGCGTGCCCGAGCACTGCGCGCCGAGCAATTGCCGCGCGGGGTCGAACTGCAATTGCGCCATCAACGCGGCATCGGCGACGACCTCGCGGGTCCGCACACCGCTGCCGACCAGCACGGCGTCCGCATCGCGGGCGTCCTGCAGCGACGCTTGCGCGTCGATCGTCACGCCGTTCATCGAGCGCACGCGGGCGGTCGGGCTCGCGATCGAAACCCGCCAGCCCGGCTGCTTGACCCGGTTGAGAATGCCGAGCGCGATCAGCGAATCGAGTTCGTTGAAACCGTCGAAGGTCAGGATGGCGATGTGCATGGGGGCCTCTGCGTGGAGACGTGGTACCGCCCGATCATAAGCGGTTCGCGCCATCGGTGCGTGCGCGTCATCGCGCGCGCGCCGCCGGCGCCTGCAACCCGACCGCTTACGCGACGCCGCGCGCCACCTGCTGCCGGACCTGCGCGTGCGTGCCGAGCGCGGCGGCGATCGCATCGACCGCCTCGGCCGCGCGCGCGGCGCCGCACATGAACGCATCGACGGCCGCGAAGCCGTGCTCCGGCCACGTATGAATCGTGATGTGCGACTCCGCGAGCAGCACGACACCCGTCACCCCATGCTCACCGCCGAAATGATGGAAGTGCGCGCCGATCACGCGTGCGCCGGCCTGCTGCGCAGCGTCGGTGAGTATCGTCTCGAGCCGCGCGGCGTCGCGCAGCAGTGACGCGTCGATGCCGGCGAGATCGGCCAGCACGTGCGAGCCGAGCATCGCACGCGGCGCGGCGATACCGTCACGCGCCGTCATTTGTGCGACCCGTACGACGAATAGCCGCTGCGCGCCGACGAACTGCCCCACCCGCTGCCGCCCGAACCGCTGCCGCCGAGCGACGCGCAGCTGAACAGCGTGACGACGATCAGCCCGTAAAGTCCGTAGAGGATGTAACGCATTACGAGTTGCCCCCGTCGGACGCGAAACCCTTCCACAACCATTCAGGCAGCCACAGCACGAGCAGGCCGATCAGCACGTAGACGGAGCGACCGCTGAACGAGAACAGCGACCCCATGTTGAAGATCACGAGCATCGCGCTGAACACGATCGGCAGCGGTGCGAAGCTGTGCGGCTGCTTCGCGCCGAACAGGCCCGTCGACGTCCCGGCGGAACCCGTTGCGGACGCAACCGCCGCCGTCGCGAGCGCCGGCGTCGCGAAGCGTTCGGCCAGTGCGCTGGCCGACAGCGGCCGCGCACGCGACCAGACGATTTCCGCGGCGCTGCGCTCGCGCGTGAGCTTGTCCTTCTGCCAGCCGTAGTCGGCGATCGACGTGCGGTCGCCGACCTGCACGCGCCAGTTGAACGCGCCGACCACGTACACGACTTCCGAGTCGTACGTCTCGCGCAGTCGATAGGTCTTGCCTTCGTCGGTGACGTCGGACTCGCCGCCGATCGTCGGCCAGTGATCGAGCACCTGCACGCGTTCCCAGCGCCCTTCGCTCTGCACGAGCCACAGGAAGCCGCGCTTCGGGTTCAGCAGCAGGTATTCGTCCCACGTTTCGTCGTCGTCCGGCACGCGGCAACGCATCATGCCGATCACCGTGTACTTCACGCCGTCGAACGTGCCGGTCGCACCGAGTTCCAGCGCGCCCTTCACCGCATCGAGCTTGCGCTGCGCGGCGAACACGGTCTGCTGCTCGGCCGTGCACTGCACGCCCGCGTGACAACTGCCGCACACGACGTAGTCGGCCAGGTTCGGTGCATACGACAGCGGCGCGCCGCAGCTCGGGCACGCGAACGGCACCATCTGCGCGCCCGGTTTCTCCCGCGTATCGTTGTCGATATCGCGCAGTCCCGTGAATGCGAGTGCGTCGAACGCCATCGCTTCGCCGCTGTAGACGGCCGGGCTCCCGCCGTTCGCCTCGGCGTCGGAATAGTCGTAGGTCGCGAATGCGTTGCCGGTGCGCAGGTCGACGACGCGCGCTTCCCAGCCCGCATCGATGCGGAACGGCAACTCGCCGTCGCCGCCCGTGCAGCGCGCGGTACGCACGTCGGACACGAGATACGCACGGCCGCCGTGGTCGATCCGCATGCCCGGCTCCAGCGTGCCGAACGCGGGCCACGCGCCGCCCGACGCATCGTCGGGCTCGCGCACCGTGACCGCGTACTGGCCCGACGCATCCGACAGCCAGCCGAATGCACCGTCGTCGAACACGACGTACCACTCGCTCCACATGCCGGCATCGTAGGTCATCTGGATGCGGCCGAGCACGGTGAACGCGCGCTTGCCGTAGCGCCCGGCCGTGCCGATCTGGATCGGCGACGCGTCGTCGAGCACCGTGGCCAGCTCGCCGATGCGCTCGACGTCGGCACCGCGCTTGAGCAGCGTGCTGCGACAGAACGCGCAGACGGCCATCACCGCCGCCGCCGAGCGAAACTCGACCGGCGCGCCGCACTGGGGGCACGAAGTACTGAACATGCGTGACGCTTACCGGGTGAGCTTCGCGAGGATATCCGCCTTCGCGCGCGCATAGTCCTCTTCGGTGACGAGGCCCTTGTCGAGCAGCGCCTTCAGCTGTTCGAGGCGTTGCACGTAATCGGTTCCTTCGGCCGCTGCGGCCGGCTGCGCGGCGGCAACCGGTGCCGCGACGGGCGCGGGCGGTGCGGCCGGCGCCGGTTGCGCGGCGCCCGCGATCTGGCCGGCCATCGCCTGCCCGATCACCGCGCCGGCCGCGAGCCCCGCGCCGACACCCGCGATGCCGCCCGGGTTCTGCGCGGCCAGCGGAATCGCCTGCGCCGTCTGGTATTGCGTCGCGCGGGCGAGATCGCCGGCCATCCCCGCGCCGATCCGCAGGTCGAGCGCCTTTTGCAGCTCGGCGGGCAGCGACACGCTTTCGACCGCGAACGCATCGAGCGCGAGGCCGTAGCGCGTAAACACCGGCACCAGCGCCTCGGCGACGCGTTGCGACAGCAGCGTCTGGTTCGCGGCCATGTCGACGAACGGCACGTCGGCGGAACCGAACGTCGTGCTCATCGCGGTGACGACCAGGTTGCGCAGCTGCTGCTCGAGATCGTCGACCGTGTACTGCGCGCGCGTGCCGCTCACCTCGCGGTGGAACGCGGCCGCATCGACGATCCGGTACGAGTAGATGCCGAACGCACGCAGCTGCACGAAGCCGAATTCACGATCGCGGATCGTCACCGGCTGCGCGGTGCCCCAGCGCCGGCCGAGCTGCAGCCGCGTGCTGAAGAAGTAGACATCCGACTTGAAAGGCGATTGAAAGAATTTGTCCCAGTTCTTCAGGTACGTGAGCACCGGCAGCGTGCGCGTTTCCAGCTTGTACAGCCCGGGCTGGAACACGTCGGCGACCTTGCCTTCGTTGACGAAGATCGCGACCTGCGTTTCGCGCACGGTCAGCTGGCCGCCGTACTGGATCTCCTGGTCTTCCATCGGATAGCGCCAGGCCAGCACGCCGTCGGTGTCTTCCGTCCATTGCAGGACGTCGATGAACTGCTTGCGGATAAACGAACCCAGACTCATGTCGGTCTCCCAGGACGCGTGGCGTGTCAGGTCAGGCAGGCGGCATTGATGATGCCGACGACGAGCGACGCGGTGCCCATCAGGCCACCCATCGCGACGTTGCGATCCTCGATCGCATGGTTCATGCCGGGAATCAGGCGGGTCAGCACCGCGTAGGTGACGAGCTGCACGGCCATCGCGCCGACCGCCCACAGCACGACTTCGCCGAGCGTCGAGTTGTGCGCGATGCTGGACGCGAGCGTCAGGCAGAAGCCGACCAGCGCGCCGCCGAACGACAGCGTCGCGGCCGCGTTGCCGTCGCGGATCAGGGCCAGTTCGTCGAACGGGGTGACCTTCAGGTACACTGCCGCGAACACGAAAAGCAGCACGAACGCCGACAGCAAATGAACCGCATAAAGATAGGCACTATTCATTCTTTTCCTCGGATTTTGTGCTCGGTTCGCCGCCCCGTCGCAGGCTGGCCCATGGCGGGCCACCCCACGAAAATCCGCGCCAGTATATCCACATTGACGAGCACTGCACAACGGACGCGCCATGCTGCATAAGCGCGCGCTTGTCCTGTCGATCCTCGTGCTCGCGTCGTGCGGGCTCGGCTACGAACTGATCAGCAGCGCGCTGTCGAGCTACCTGCTCGGCGATTCGATCCTGCAGTTCTCGTCGGTGATCGGCAGCTACCTGTTCGCGATGGGGATCGGCTCGTGGCTCGCGAAGTTCGTCGAGGACGACGACGTGCTCGACCGCTTCGTCGACATCGAACTGCTCGTCGGCCTGCTCGGCGGCGTGTCGGCAGCGCTGCTGTTCGCGGTGTTCGCGTGGCTGGCTGCGCCCTTCCGCGCGGCGCTCTATGCGCTCGTGCTCGCGCTCGGCCTGCTGATCGGGATGGAGATCCCGCTCGTGATGCGCGCGTTCCAGCAGCGCCGCCAGGCGTTCCGCCATACCGTCAGCGAAGTGCTGACCTTCGACTATCTCGGCTCGCTCGCCGTGTCGCTGATCTTCCCGCTCGTGCTCGCGCCGCGTCTCGGCCTGTTGCGCACGAGCTTCCTGTTCGGGCTGCTGAACGCGTTCGTCGCGCTGTGGACCACGCACCTGTTCCGCGCCGAGATCCGCAACGTGCGCGGCAAGCTGATGCGCGCGTCGCTCGTGATCGGGCTGCTCGTCGCCGGCTTCGCGCTGTCGGACCGCATCACGCACTGGGCCGAGCACGGCGTGTACGGCGACGAGACGATCTATTCGGAAACGACGCCGTACCAGCGCATCGTGCTCACGCAGTGGCACGACGACATGCGGCTGTACCTGAACGGCAACCTGCAGTTCTCGTCGCGCGACGAGCATCGTTATCACGAGGCGCTGATCCATCCGACGATCGAGGCGCTGCCGTGGGCGAAGCGCGTGCTCGTGCTCGGCGGCGGCGACGGCCTCGCGGTGCGCGAACTGCTCAAGCACCGCAATCTCGAACGGATCACGCTCGTCGATCTCGATCCCGCGATGACGAAGCTGTTCTCGACTTCGGCGCCGCTCGTGAAGCTGAACCAGGGTTCGCTGAAGGACCCGCGCGTACAGGTGATCAACGACGATGCGGTGCGCTGGCTCGAATCGAACGCCGACGTGTACGACGCAATCGTCGTCGACTTCCCCGATCCGACCAACTTCGGGCTCGGCCGGCTGTATTCGGTGCCGGTGTTCCGGCTGCTCGGGCGCCACCTGTCCGAGAACGGCTATGCGGTGATCCAGTCGACGTCGCCGTACTTCGCGCCGCACGCGTACTGGACGATCATCGCGACGCTGCACGAAGCCGGCCTCAACACCTGGCCGTACCACTGCTACGTGCCGTCGTTCGGCGACTGGGGGTTCGTGATCGCCGGCAAGCGTCGCGACTTCACCGTGCCGACACGCTATTCGGTGCCGACGCGCTGGCTCGACGCGCAGACGGCCGCCGAGATGTTCCACTTCCCGGCCGACATGCCGGCGCTGCCGATGTCGCCGAACGAACTCAACGACCAGCCGCTCGTGCGCCGCTTCGACGACGACTGGAAGCACGTGCTGCGCTGATGGATCGCCGCACGTTCCTCGTCGCGTCCGCGGCGGCGTCGCTCGCCGCGTGCGGTCGCAGCGGCTGGATCGAGACGACGCCGCGCGTCGGCTACCCCGGCATGCGCGAAGGCCATGCGCTGCGCGACCACGCGGCGCTGCCGCCGCCGTCCGGCACGATCGAGACCGACGTCGCGGTCCTCGGCTCGGGCGCGGCCGGGTTGTCGTGCGCGTGGCAGCTCGCGCGCGCGGGACACACACGCTTCGTCGTGCTCGCCGGCCCTGAATTCGGCGGCAATGCGGCCGGCGGCCGCTTCGGCGAACTCGGCTATCCGAAGGGCGCGCACTACCTGCCGCTGCCGTCGCTCGAATCCGCGCATCTGCGCGACATGCTCGCCGATCTCGGCGTGATCGAAGCGGCGCCGTTCTCCGCGCAACCCGCGTACGACGAACGCGCGCTCGTGCACGCACCCGACGAACGGCTGTTCATCGGCGGCCAGTGGCAGGACGGCATCGTGCCGACGGCCGGCCTCGACGCCGATGCGCTCGCGCAGCAAACGCGCTTCTTCGCCTACACCGACAGCCTGCGCTCCGCGCGCGGCGCGGACGGCCGCAAGGTGTTCTGCATCCCGCTCGCGGAATCGTCGCGCGACCCGCGCTGGCGCGCGCTCGACCGACGCTCGTTCAGGCAATGGCTGCTCGACGAGGGCTACACCGCGACCGCGCTGCACTGGTACCTGAACTACTGCTGCCGCGACGACTACGGTGCGGGTTACGAGCACGTGTCCGCGTGGGCCGGCCTGCACTATTTCTCGTCGCGCGGCGGCCACGCGAGCGATGCGAGCGACGGCGCCGTGCTGACCTGGCCCGACGGGCTGCATACGATGGTGACGAAGCTGAGCGACTCGATCACCGCGCGCACCGGCTCGAACGAGTGGTCGCGGCGCGGCTTCGCCGTTCGCGCGACCGAGCGCGCGGGCGGCGTCGACGTGCTGTGTGCGCGCATCGCCGACGACGGCACGCTGTCGACGTTCACGCTGAAGGCGCGGCGCGTCGTCAGCGCCATGCCGCTGTTCGTCGCGGCTCGCGTGTTTCCGCAGTTGCGCGCGTACGGCTTCGATCCTGCGCGCGACCTGCCGCCGCGCGCGCCGTGGCTCGTGTCCAATTTCCTGCTCGACGGGATGCCGGCCGAGGCAGCCGGCGTGCCGCTCGCGTGGGACAACGTCGTCTACGACGGCGCGGGGCTCGGCTATGTCGTGTCGACGCACCAGCTGATCCGGATGTCGCCGCCGACGCGTTCGGTGTTCTCCGCCTATCAGGCGTTGAGTACGCAAACGCCGGACGACACGCGCCGCTGGCTTGCCCAGGCAAAGCCCGATGCGTTGCGCGAACAGGCGGCGATCGACCTGCAGGCCGTCTACGGACGCGAACTGTGGAAGCACGCGACCGCGCTCGAGATCACCGTGCGCGGCCACGCGATGGCGACACCCGATGTCGGCTTCCTGAGCCGGCCGGGGCTGCTCGCGCTGCGCGAGGCCGATGGCCCCGTCGTGTTCGCGCACGCGGACCTGTCCGGGCTGTCGCTGTTCGAGGAAGCATCGTACTGGGGCATGCGCGCGGCCCGGCGCGTGCTCGCCTGAGCGCCGGTTTCCGCCGCGCGCGACGCCGCGCATTCCGTCATTGCGGCGCCGCCGGCAACCGCTATAATCGCGCGACATTCCGACTGCATTGAGCAGGCCGACGGTGCGCGCCAGGCGACGCGCCGCATGCCCTCCTCGACAACAACAATGACAAATCGAACCCTTCGACGCCTTCGTCCGTTCGTGCGCGCCGCCGCGCGCCTGCTCGCATGCGTCCCGCTGTTTGGCGCGCCGCTCGCGCTGCATGCGGCCGATGCGGCGGGTCCGGACGCACAGCCGGCCTCCGGCCGCTACGTCGTCGTCGACACCGGCCATACGCCGGCCCACCCGGGTGCCACCGGCGCAAGCGGTCGCGTCGAATACCGGTACAACCTCGACCTGTCCACCGCCGTCGCGCAGACGCTCGCCGCGCACGGCGATCGCGTGCTGCGCACGTCGGCCGACGGCCGCGAGATCGCGCTCGACCAGCGCTCGACGCAGGCGTCGGACGCAAATCTGTTCGTGTCGATCCATCACGATTCGATGCAGCAGCAGTTCATCGACGCGGGCCGGCAGCGCGAATTCCGCGGTTTCGCCGTGTTCGTGTCCGAGCGCAATCCGCACTACGCGGAAAGCCTGCGTTGCGCGAACGCGATCGCCGAACGCCTGGTCGCGGCCGGCGAACGGCCGTCGCTGTATCACGCGCAGCCGATCAAGGGCGAGAACCGCCCGCTGATCGATCCGCAACTCGGCATCCACCGCTTCGACGATCTCGTCGTGCTGCGTACCGCGCCGATCCCGGCCGTTCTGGTCGAGGCGGGCGTGATCGTCAATCCCGACGAGGAAAAGCGGCTCGCGCAGCGCGAGACAATCCAGCGCCTCGCCACCGCGATCGCGGGCGGGATCGACGCATGTACGGCGGCCAGGTAAAGGCGCCGCCGGTCGGTTTCAACGATTTTCACCCAGTGAGGAGCACCACAATGATGAAGAAGAATCTGCTCGTATCCTGCGCATTGCTCGCACTTGCCGTGCCGTTCGCCGCGCAGGCGGCCGGCTGCGGCAAACCGCGCAGCGCGTTCGACCAGGTGTACTGCAGCAGCAACGAGTTCTCGCAGGTCGACCGCGAACTGAACGACGAGTACGGCCGCGTGCGCAAGCAACTGAGCGGCGACCAGCAGGCGAAGCTGAAGACCGGCCAGCTCGCGTGGATGAAGCGGCGCGACGACCGCTGCAGCGAAACGCGCGACGACGGCTATCTCGTGAACCTGCAATGCGTGATCGACTTCACGCAATCGCGCCTGTCGTTCCTGCGCGAACGCGAGCGCGAATGCTCGAGCACGGGGTGCGTGACGGCGAAGCTCGGGGAGTAAGCATGCCGCCGGCGCTGCGCCGGCACGCTACGGATGAACCGGGGATGGCCGCGTTCGGCCATTCCCGTCAATCCATTCATTCGCTTCATGCGGCCGTTGACCTGCCGTCTCGTCCGCATGCTCGTCCCCGTTCATGTCGTGCTTATCCGCCACCCGGCAATGCGTGGCACCCCGAACGATCGTCCCGTGCCGTCCTCCCCCTGACGCCCCGCCACACCTTCGGTCCATTTCCCGCCGCGTGCGCCGCCGATATCGTGCTCGTGTCCATTCGCATCGCGGACACATCCCGATCGACCGATATCGAACCGGAGGCACATCATGCAATACGCATACCGTGGTGAAGACAACGCCCGCGCGGGCAAACCGGGCCGCACGCCGGCGGACGTCAAGGCGGCGGGCGGCTTCGCGCCGTGGCAGGCGAAAACCGTCGACGACGCGAAGAGCAATCTCGTGAAGCTCGTCACGAGCGGCACGCTCGCGCAGCAGGCGCAAAGCTGGTGCATGTACAAGAACAAGGAGAATGGCTGGTTCTTCAGCACCGGCACGGACACGCAGACGGCCTACGACAACTACGACTTCTTCTATCGTCTCGCGATCGACGGCCTGAAGAAAGTCGACTGGAGCGTGTTGAAAACCGACGTCAAAAGCATGAGCCTGTACCTGAACGGAACGACGCTCGACGACTCGACACTGATCGCCGTCGTGTGGTCGGTGCGCCCGACGGAATTGCTGGTCATGACGCCGGTCGCGACCGCAGCCGTCGAAGTGAAGGACGGCGAGAGCTGGAACGCCTTGTCCACGTATTGAACGGATTCGATCGCAGGCAACGACGCAGGCCGATTGCGCGTGACCCGCGGCGGGGTCACGCGTGATGTCGTCACAGGAACCACCGATACTCGCGCGCCCCGATCTCGTTGCGAAAATCCAGCTCCTCCTGCCGCTTGTTCTCGCAATACACCATCACGAATTCACTGCCGAGCCCGTCGCGCACGGCCGCGTGATCCTGCATCGCCGCGACGGCCGACAGCATCTCCTTCGGGAAATCGATCCCGCTGCCGCGGTCGTCGTTGAGCGGCGCGATCGGCTCGATCCGTGCGTCGAGCCCGTGCTCCATCCCGGACAGGATCGCCGCGAGCACCAGGTACGGATTCGCGTCCGCGCTCGCGAGCCGATGCTCGATGCGCAGATTGCGCGCATCCGATTCCGGAATCCGGATGCACGCGTCGCGATCCTCGAAGCCCCAGCTTGCGCGGCTCGCCGCATTCACCATCGAGCCGTAGCGGCGGAACGCATTGTGGTTCGGCGCGAATACCGGCATGCAGTGCGGCAGCAGCGCGAGGCAGCCGGCCACCGCATGCCGCAGCGGTCGCTGCGCGTCCACCGCGAGCAGGTTGCGGCCCGCGTCGTCATACAGGCTCACGTGCACGTGCATCCCGCTGCCCGGCGCATGCAGGTACGGCTTGCCCATGAAGCTCGCGCGATAGCCGTGCTGCAGCGCGACGCCGCGCGTGCTGCGGCAGAACAGCGCCGACCAGTCGGCCGCGCGCAGTGCGTCGTCGGTATGGCCGAAGTTGATCTCGAACTGGCCGGGCCCGAGCTCGGCCGTGATCACCGTCGCGTCGACGCCCTGCTCGCGCGCGGCCTCGACCATCTCGTGCAGCACATCGGAAAACCGCGACAGGCGTTCGATGTGCATGTTCGGCTGGTCGTCGCGGTCGTCGCTCAAGCGGTCGCGCGGATACTGCGGCAGCCCGTCCGCGAGTTGCGCGGCGAACAGGTAGAACTCGAGCTCGAACGCGACGACCGGCCGGATGCCGCGCGCCGCGAACCGCCGCAGCACGCGCGCCAGCACCTCGCGCGGCTCGAACTCGATCGGCGCGTCCGTGCCGTCGGAGCTGATCAGCATCTGCGCGAGCGGCTGCCGCTCCCAGCGCACCGGCTTCAGCGTGCCGGGAATCAGGCGGCGCGGCGCGTCGGGGTCGCCGTCGTTGAAGCAGTAATCGCCGATCTTGTAGAGGCCGCCCTGCGTGCCGAGCAGCACGCAGTTCTGCGGCAGCTTCAGCAGCGAGCCCGACGCGACCTTCTCGAGCGCATCGATCGGATAACGCTTGCCGTAGAAATGGCCCGGCAGGTCGAGACAGATCAGGTCGACATAACGGATCTCGGGATGCGCCTGCCGGAATGCGCGGACTTCATCGACCAGCACGGGAACGACGTCAGCCATGTCTCATCCTTTCCATGTCTTGTATGACGGTGCCGCGGCGCGGCGAACCGGACTCATCGGCATGCGGCACGCCACATGCCCGATGTCGATCAGTACTGCAAACCAGCAGCACGGCGCGACGATCCGTGGGACCGCCCGCCGGCGAACTCAGGTGAACACCCAGATCACGCGCGCCGGCGCGTCGCCCAGGTTCGCGTAACGAAACCGCTTGTGCGCGGGAAGCTGGAATGCGTCGTTCGGGCCGAGCGTGACGGGCGTGTCGTCGCCGTCGATCCAGATCGTCAGCTCGCCTTCAAGCACGAAGCCGCCCTGCTCGTCGCTGTCGTCGACGGAGCGCTCGCCGCTGCTCGCGCCGGGCGCGAGATGGCTCTCGAGGATCGAGAAGCGCGAGCGCATGTTCGGCGACACGAGGATGTCCGTGATGCCGGCCGCGTAATACACGGTGCGCCGCTCGTCGGGCCGCGTGACCCACGGCACGCTGCGCGGCTTGCTCAGGCTGTAGAAATACGTGGTCGGCACGCCGAGCGCCTCGCCGATCGCGGTGAGATCCGCGACCGTCGGGCGCGACAGCCCGCGTTCGACCTGCGACAGAAAGCCGACCGAGCGGCCGATCCGTTCCGCGAGATCGTTGAGCGTGACCTTGCGATGCTTGCGCAGGTCGCGGATCAGGATCGCCAGACTTTCTATCTCTTCCTGTTCGTTCATGATGAGTTCCGGTACGTCAGACGGTATCGCGCAAACGGTACCAGGCCTTGCCGATCGCTTCCAGCGGCGCGGCGAGGCGGTCGCCGCCGGGAAAGCGCGGGTTGCGGATGCGCTGGTACTGCGCGAGCAGGCGATCGTCGCCGAGCACGGCATCGGCGACCGCGCGCGCGCCGGCGAGCGTCGGCAGCACGCCGTGCCCCGAGAAGCCCTGCAGCCAGAAGCGCTGGCCGCGGCGGCCGATGTCGGGCGTGCGGCGCATGCTGATGTCGATGTGGCCGCCCCACACAAAGTCGAGCGGCACGCCGGCCAGTTGCGGGAACACGCGTTCGAGATGCGGGCGCGTCGCGGTCGCGATGTCGGCCGGAATCCCGCCGAGATACGTGCAGCCGCCGCCGAACAGCAGACGGTTGTCGGGGCTCAGGCGGAAGTAGTCGGGCACGAACTGGTTGTCGATCACACAGCTGTTCTGCGGCAGCAGTGAGCGGGCGACGTCCGCCGAAAGCGGCGCGGTCGCGACCTGGTACGTGCCGACCGGCAGCAACCGGCGCGACAGCTCGGGATCGAGCCGGTCGACGTACGCGTTGCACGCGAGCACCAGCACGTCCGCGCGCACTTCGCCGTGCGCGGTGCGTGCGACGTGACCGCCGGCCGTCTCGCGACAGTCGAGCACGCGGCTTTGCTCGAAGATGCGGCCGCCGGCCCGTTCGATCGTCTGCGCGAGACCGAGTGCGAGCTTCAGCGGATTCAGATGGCCGGCCTCGGGATCGTAGAGCGCGGCGAGATAGCGCGCGCTGCCGATCCACTCGGGCATCTCGTCCTGCCCGATCACGCGCAGCCGGTCGTAGCCCCAGCGCTGCGCGGCTTCGTCGCGGGCCTGTGCGAGCAACGCAACGCGACGCGGCCGCACCGCGGCCCACAGGCTGCCGGGCCGATAGTCGATGTCGAAGCCGTGCCGCGCGGGCAGTTCGCGCACTTCGGCCGCAGCCCAGCGCATGCTGTCCCACAGCATGCGCGCGCCGTCGCGGCCGAGCGAATCCTCGAGCGGCTGCATGTCGCACGACCAGCCGAGCAGCGCCTGTCCGCCGTTGCGGCCCGATGCGGCCCACGCGACGCGGCTCGCTTCGAGCACGACGACGCGCTTGCCCGCGAGCGCCAGGCGCAACGCCGTGTGCAGCCCGCTGAAGCCCGCGCCGACGACCAGCACGTCGGCGTCGATGCGTTCGTCCAGTTCGGGACGGCGCGGGATCGGCGCCGGGTAGGTACCGGCGTAGTAGCTTGCGACGTGACGGTCGGACTGCACGAACATGCGGGCTCCCGTGAAATTTCAGTCGGCTAATTTCATGAAAAATTAGCACGTCAATTTCACGGAGGCAAGCGGGAGGATGTGGGGGCGCGTCGTCACTCGGTCTCCATTGTCCCGTCGTCCGCGGATTTGACTCGACCCGCGAGGCGCGCGGCGATCAGCCGGGCAGCGGCCTGTTCTTCGACGCACGCGCCAGCGTCGCAAGACCGTCCGGCATTGCCAACGCAGTACGCTTGTCACGTCCGCCCGCGGCACGGCTATACTTTTCAAAATTTTCCACGTGATCATGTCTCCCGCAATCCCTATCGCAATCGAACGCGTCAAGCGTCGTTGGAACGACGGACGAACGTCACGCCCGGCGGGCCACAACGTGCATCATGGCGCGTGACCCACGGCAGCGCCGCACGGTTCAGCATTTCGCGCTGTATGGCGCGGAGGTCGACGCGGCATGGGTCGACATGGTGCATTACGAGCGTATTCCGCTGCGCGCCGGCCGCTTCGACTTCGACATCCAGCCGCACGTCCACGATGCGCTGATTCAGGTGCTGTACGTCACCGGCGGCGGCGGCGAAACCTTCATCGACGATCGGACGTGGGCGGTCGAAGCGCCCTGCCTGATCGTGGTGCCGGCGCGCGCCGTCCACGGCTTTCGCTTCCGGAGCGATATCGACGGTCACGTCATCACCGCCGCGCAGTCCGCGCTGGAATCGCTTGCGATGACGGCTGCACCCGAGTTGCTCGAATTCATCCGCACGCCGACCGTGCTGTCGGTCGATCCCGAAGTCGAACGCGGCACGCCGCTGGACGCCCTGTTCCAGTCGATCCGGCACGAGGCGGAGAGTCACGAGCGCTGGCAGTTCACCGCGGGCGCTGCGCTGACGATCGCGCTATTCGTCAAGATCGGCCGCCTCAGCGAAAGCGCGCGGCTTTCAGCCAGTTCCGAGCGGCGGACGATCGCCGCGCGGATCGAGCGATTCCGGGCGCTGCTCGACCGCCATTGCCGCGAACGGCGATCCGTCGCGAGCTATGCAGACGAGATGGGCGTGACTACCGGCCAGCTCACCCGCATCTGCCGCGCAACGCTGGGCGTCTCGGCCATCGAGGCGATCGACGCACGCACGGTTCATGAAGCCAAGCGGCTGCTCGGCTATTCGACGTTCAGCGTGAAGCAGATCGCCAGCGAACTCGGCTTCCAGGACGAAGCCTATTTCGGCCGCTTCTTCCGCAAGCAGACGGGACTCCGTCCGACCGAGTACCGCTCGGGGGCACACCAGCGCTCCTTGCCGGCCGAACGGCGCGAAACCGACTGACCCGGCTTCGCGTCCGCGCGGTCAGTTCGGCAACGGACACAGCTTCACGTACAGATGCTCGGGCCCGGAGTTGGTCAGGTTGTTGCCCCGCACATACTGGATCGGCCGTTCCGGATCGAGCGAAATGACGCCGATCTTGCGGGCCAGCGCCTTCGTCGCGATCAGCGTCTCCAGCTTGGTGAGCGGCGCCCCGAGGCATTTGTGCATGCCGTTGCCGAAACCGAGGTGACCGCTGGCATCACGGTCGATATCGAACGTTTCGCCGTCGGCAAACTTGCGGCTGTCGCGGTTCGCGGCCGACAGCAGCAACCGCACCACCGCGCCCTTGGGCAAGTCCACGCCGGCAACGGTCGTCGCCTCGGTGGTGATGCGACTCACGCGCTGGACGGTCCCGCGATAGCGCGCCACCTCCTCGACGAATCGATCCGCATCGGCGGGGTTGTCGCGGATACGCGCGAGCAGCTCCGGTTGTTCGGCGAACATGCGGAACGCGTTCGCGACCATGATCGTCGTCGTATCGTGCCCGGCGATGAACACGAACGCGCACAGCTCCTTCGCTTCCTTCTCCGAAAGCAGGCCGTCTTTCCACATGCGCGCGATATGCCCGCCGATCGACTGGCTGTCGGTACGTGCGAGCCGCTCCATCGCATCCTTCAGGTAGGCGAAGAACGCATGCGCGCTTTGCTCGTCGGTGCCCGTTCCCGGCGCGTTGCGAGCGAGCCGCCCGAAATAGCTGAAGGTCTCGTCGGACCAGAACTTCATTTTTTCCTCATCCTCGTTCGGCACGTCGATCATCGCGGAA
This sequence comes from Burkholderia sp. BCC1998, assembly GCF_905339875.1. Taxonomy (NCBI): domain Bacteria; kingdom Pseudomonadati; phylum Pseudomonadota; class Betaproteobacteria; order Burkholderiales; family Burkholderiaceae; genus Burkholderia; species Burkholderia sp. BCC1998. The sequence goes on along the minus strand of NZ_CAJPHE010000005.1, from coordinate 156,314 downwards.
ATGGTCGAAATGCTGAGCGGGATCGCGAAATCGTTCACGACATCACCGCCGCCCTTCGCGATCATCGCGTCGAGCAAGTCCTCCGCCCGTTGCGCGATCTGCTCGATGAAGGGATCCAGCGCCAGCGGCAGGAACGAAGGCTGGACGACCTTCCGCAACCGCGAGTGGTCGGGCGCGTCGAACAGTGTCAGGAACGTCAACGGCGGCGGGCTGACGACCTCGGATGAAAACAGCTTCGGATTGCGAATGGCCTGGTAGACGTCGTCATAGCGCGAGATGAACCAGACATCCGACGTCGCCGACTGGCAACGCAGCACCGGCGCATGCTCGCGCATCCAGCGGTAGTGCTCGTAGGGGTCGCCCTGCGAACCGTCATCGACCACCTTGAACGGTGCCAACCCTTCCGGCCACGCCAGTTCATGCGAATACGGCGGCAGCGTTCTTGCCGTGAACGGGCAGACCTGCGGCGCAGGTTCCGCCACGACAGGCTGCGGCGCGGGCGCTGCGACGGCGCGTGCCGTCTCGCCGGATGCCATGCGCTCCAGCGCGCGGCTCATCGTTGCCTTGGAATGACGTGCATGCAGCGCAATCACGTCTCTTGCCGCATTTAGGTCGCCGAGCTCGAACGCAGCGACAATGTCCCGGTGCTGCTGGACGATATCGCCGACGATCTCGATCTGGTCGGTCAACGCGCGCGCGATGTAGTCCTGCACGGCCAGTTGCCGGTAGAGCGCCAGCAGTTGCGTGTTCCCCGACGCCTCGATCGTGAACAGATGGAACGCGTGATTTGCCTCGATATAGCGCGGCACGTCGGTAAAGCGCTGCCCGGACACGAACGGCGCAGTCGCCTCGGCGAGCCGGCGGAACGTGATCAATTGCTCGCTCGACAGCCGGCCGATGGTCAGCTGTGCCGCACCCAGTTCGAGGGCCATTCGCAGGTCGAACGCTTCATCGACGTCGACCGGCGCGATGCGCTCCTCGCCCGTCTGGACCACGAGGCCGGTGCCGGCGAATTTCTCGTAGTAGAAGTTGCGCGGTGTCAGCCCTTCCGACGAGAGAAAATCGCGCACCGCATCCACCATCGGCGGCGGGCCGCACAGGTACACGTCCGCGTCGCCGCCATTGAGCTGCGGAGCGGCGATATGGTGGGTGACGTAGCCCTTGTTCGGATAGGCACTGTCGGGATGGGCGACCGTGCACACATAGGTGAAATTCGGCAGGCGCTGCGCATACGATTCGAGGCGATCGACGCCGACCAGATCCTCATCGCCGTTCACACCGAGGATCAGGTGAACCGGATAGGGGCTGCCGCCGTCCGCGACGATCTTGTCCAGCATCGAGAGGAACGGCGCGAGGCCCGTGCCGCCCGCGAGGAACAGCACCGGCCGCAGGATCGGGCGCAGATAGAAGCTTCCCATCGGACCACGAAATTCGATCGGGTCGCCGACTTTGGCGGATTCGCAAAGCCAGGTCGACATCGCGCCTGCGCGCACGTTGCGCACGAGAAAGGACACCTGCGACTCGGACGGCCCCGAGCTGAACGAGTACGACCGTGTCTGGTCCGTGTCGGGCACCTGGATGTTCACGTACTGCCCGGGCAGGAAACCGAGATCCGCGCGATTCTCGAGCTCGACGGAAAAGACGATCGTCGTGGCTGACGCGCGTTGGCACGCGGAAATTCGTCCCCGGAAGGAGGACGGCCCCGTGCCCGACACATCGGAACTCGTCGCGATCCGGATCACACAGTCGGAACGCGGCGTCATCTGGCATGTAAGTACCGTGCGGGCGCTCGCTTCGTCCGGCGTCAGCGCCTCTTCCACACAGTCGCCGAGCTCGTATTCGCCGGACTCGCAGATCGCCTTGCAGGTACCGCACACGCCGTCGCGGCAATCGAGCGGGATATTGATCCGGGCGCGAATGGCGGCATCGGTGATGCGCTCGTTCTCATCGCACTCGATGAAGCGGGTCACTTCGTCCTCGAAGCGCAGGGTGATCTGATAGGGCATGGCGGTGTCTCCTCTGAAGCCGGCGCGATGCGACCTTGCCTCTCGCAGGCGCCCGGTGGGTTTGATGACGCCAATTTAGAGCCTGCGCCGCGTTCCCCTCAACGGACAGAGACGACGTTGTCCCGGACAAAACGTGCATCACGAGCGGCGCCGGATGTCCGTGTGCAACGGCCGGCGCGCACACCCGCCGCGATTGGAAATCCGAATCTGCGGCGCGTCGGAACGGGTTAAGCGGCGCCGCCATGTTCGCTCTCGCACGTGTCGAATCGGGACGCTGTCGCGATCCGGCACGACCGTCGGCCAATCTGCGTTCGGTCGCTCGGACGACAGCGCCGGATTTACGGCTGCCGGTTGGCGGCGCGCACTCGCTGGGCTCCAACAATCACTGGCCGCGCCCCCTGCAACGCCGCGCGCCGGCCCGCTTTGCGCCGCCGCGATCCTGCATTACCATCGGGCGTCCGCCGCGCGTACCCGCGCGCCCCGCCACTTCTCCGCTTCCGCACCCATGCTCGCCCTCATCATCGTCGCCGGCCTGTGGGCCGGCCTGCAAAACGCCCTCGCGGGCGGCGGCTCGTTCGTCACGCTGCCCGCGCTGATCGTGTCGGGAATGTCGCCGCTCGCGGCGAACATCACGTCGACGGTCGCGCTGTTTCCCGGCCAGGTCACGACGGGCTGGGCCAGCCGGAACATGGTGCGCGGCGCGGGCAAGCTATCGTTTCGCGCGCTGTTCGCGATCAGCGTGGTCGGCGGCGCGCTCGGCGGGCTGCTGCTGCTGAAAACCCCGTCGTCGATCTTCTCGCACCTCGTGCCGTGGCTCGTGCTGTTCGCGACGGTCGTGTTCGCATGGGGCAGCTTCTTCCGCAAGACCGGCGCCGGCACGCAGCATGTCGGCCCCGTCACGGCCGCGATCTCGCAGTTCCTGATCGCGATCTACGGCGGCTACTTCGGCGGCGGCATCGGCTTCCTGATGATGGCCGCGCTGACGATGGCCGGCCTGTCGCCGCGTCACGCGATGTCGACCAAGAACGCGCTCGCGGGCGTGATGAACGCGTCGGCGGTCGTGCTGTTCCTGACCTCGCCGCACCTCCACTGGCGCGAGGCCATCGCGCTCGGCGGCGGCGCGATCGTCGGCGGCCTGCTCGGCGCGTGGGCGCTGCACCGCGTGAACGAGCGCGTGCTGCGGATCGCGATCGTCTGCATCGGCGCCGCGCTGACCGTGGGGCTGTTCGTCAAGCCGATCTGACGCACGCGCGCCGATCGCGCCGACGGCACGCATGCCGTCGGTCGCGACGAACTCGCGATCGATAGGCAGGTGCGTCGAGCGATGGCGGGCAATGCGCCCGCCTCGATGTCGCGGGCGGATTCGCGGGCGCGGCGGGCGGCTTGCGCGCCGCGCTCGTCAATGCTTGCAGGCGCGCGCGTTCAACCGAACGGCCGCACGCCGATCAGCGGGCCGTGCAGGAACCACGCGAAGACGGCCCATACGACGAGTCCGACGACGATCGTCACGGCATCGCCCGACAGGCTGCCGGCCGGATAGCGAACGCCGTTGCGGCGATCGCGTGCGCGCCACACGACGAAATCGACCAGCGACCACACGAAGAATGCGCCGAACAGCACGACCGCGTGCAGCGTGCCGTTCGCGAGCAGGTGCGCGATCGCCCATACCATCACGCCGGCCACCATCGGATGGCCGACGAGCGTCTTGATGCGGTTGCGCGGCACGTAGGATGCGGCGATCAGCACGAACGCGATCGCGGTCAGCATGCCGGTGAGATGGCGAACGCCGACGGGCGACACCCACAGCAGCGTCCCGCCCTGGCGCGCGATCCCGTAACCCCAGATGATCAGCACGAAGCCGACGATCGACGCGATCGCATAGGGGCCCTTCCAGCGTTTCTCGCCGATCCGCTCGATGGTCGCGGATCGCCAGCCGTCCGCGACGATCCGAATCGAATGCACACCGAGGAAGATCGCTAAACCGAGAATCAGGACGAGCATCGGTTGTCTCCGTCTGGAACCATGAGTGGGGAATCATTCGCGCGCCTTTCGATGCGCCGTTCGCGAGGCCGGCGACACGGCCGGCGCTACGGTTGCTTGCGCTTCGCCACGGATTTCGTGGCCGGTTTCGAAACAGGTTTCGGCGCCGCTTTCGCGGATTGTTTCACAGACGCTTTCGCAGCCGGCTTCACACTCCGTTTCTCGGCCGGCGTCGACGCGGCTGCCGTCTTCGGCTCCGCAGGCGGCTTCGGCGCCGCCTTCACCTTCGCCTTGCGCTTCGGCGCCCCCGCCAGCAACGCCGCCCGATACGCGCCGCGGCACCAGTCGAACAGCGCGCCCGCATCCTCGAGCACGTCGGCCGGCGTTTCGTAATAACCCTCGAGCGCAACGGTGCGCGTGGGACGCTCATACGAGAACGGCCCCATCCCCGCCGCCACGAACGCGGGACGGTTCACGTCGTCGACGCGCAGGAACAGCGACCCGCGCGATATGAAGCCGAACATCACGCCGTCGAGCCGCATCGCGGCGCCGCTGAAGAACCGCACGACCTCTACCTTGCCGAGCGGCGCGAGCCGGTACGCAATCTCCTCGCCGTGCGCCTTCTCCGATTGCCAGCTCATGCGGGCTCCGTGCAGCGCTGTGTCCACACGTCGAGTTCCGCGTCGTCGAAGCCGACGGCCGCCGCGCTTTCGCGGATCTGCCGCCACGTCGCGCGATCGACCGGAATGCCGTCCAAGCCGCGTGCGGCGCGGCTCGCCTCCTCCGGCTCGCCGGGCATCCGCACCGGCGCATCGCCCGCCTGCGGCGACGCCTTCGCCCATGCGACGAACGCATCGGCTTCGCGCTGCGCATCGGCCGCATCGAACGCGTCCGGATCGATCAGCACCGACAGCATCCCGTTGACGATCGCGCTCGTCTTCTGCAGCGTGTCGCCGTAGGTCGTATGCCCGCCGACCAGCGCGCCGCCGAAGATCTCGCACATCGCGGCCAGCGCATACCCCTTGTGCAGCCCGAACGGCAGCAGTGCGCCGAACGGCTGCTCGTGCATCACGGCCGGATCGTCGGTCGGCTGGCCGCGATGATCGATCAGCGACCCGGCCGGCACGCGCTTGCCCTGGTTGTACGCGACCCGCGTCTTGCCGTAAGCGATCGCGCTCGTCGCGAAATCGAGCAGCAGCGGCGGCCGCCCCGCGCGCGGATACGCGGCGCAGAACGGATTCGTGCCGAAGCGCGGATCGGTGCCGTGCAGCGGCGCGACGAGCAAGTCGCCCGGCACGTTGACGAAATGGAACGACACGAGCCCCGAGCGCGCGCACTGCTCGGCCCAGTGCCCGATGCGGCCGAGGTGATGGACGTCGCGCAGCCCGATCGCACAGATACCCATGCGCCGTGCCCGCTCGATGCCTTCGATCATCGCCTCGAATGCGATCACCTGGCCGAAGCCGCGCCCGCCGTCGATGGTGAGCACCGCACCGCCGTCGCGGACGATCGACGCGTGCCCGTTCAACTGCAACTGCCCTTCCCGCCACGACGCGACGTAGTTCGGGATCATCCCGATCCCGTGCGAATCGTGCCCGGCCAGATTCGCGCCGATCAGGTGATCGGCGACGAGCCGCGCCTCGCGCTCGCTGCTGCCGACCCGCTCCCAGAGTGCCGCGACGAACGCGTGCAGCGGTTCGGCGCGCATGCGCAGCGGGTCGGTATCGGGGGTCGGCAGCGCGGTCATCGGCAAGGCTCCGTCAGGTCGGGTTGGATCCGGTCGGGTCGGGACAGACAGCGCGAACACTCAGCGCGCGGACGCGATCACGTCCGCCACCGCCGCGGTCAGCTTCTTCGCGTACGGCACGTGCAGGAACTCGTTCGGGCCGTGCGCATTCGACTTCGGCCCGAGCACGCCGCACACCATGAACTGCGCGGACGGGAAGCCGGCCTGCAGCACGTTCATCAGCGGGATCGTGCCGCCGAGGCCCATGTACGCGCAGTCCGCGCCGAAGTGGCGGCGCGACGCGGCGTCGAGCGACGACGCGAGCCACGGCGCGAGATCCGGCGCGCTCCAGCCGGTCGCGGCGCCCGCATCCGGCTTGAACGTGACCTTCGCGTTGTACGGCGGATCGAGTTCGAGCAGTTCCTTCAGCTGCTGCACGGCCTGAGCGGCGTCGACGAGCGGCGGCAGGCGCAGCGACAGCTTGAACGCGGTGCGCGGACGCAGCACGTTGCCCGCGTCGGCGAGCGCCGGCAGGCCGGCCGCGCCCGTCACCGACAGCGACGGACGCCACGTCGAGTTCAACAGCGCCTCGCGCGGATCGGTGGTGGTCGGCAGCACCGGCTTGCCGTCCGCGCCGCATGCCCACGGCAGCCCCTTCCACACGGCGTCGCCGAGGATCGCGGCGGCCGCGTCGGCTTCGCGCACGCGGCTGTCGGGAATCTCGCAATGGAACACGCCCGGCAGCAGGTTGCCGTTCCTCGCGTCTTCCAGGCGCTCGAACAGCTGGCGCATCACGCGGAAGCTCGACGGCGCGATGCCACCGAACACGCCCGAGTGAACACCCTCCTCGAGCACCTCGACCTGCAGGTCGCCGGACACCAGCCCGCGCAGCGACGTCGTCAGCCACATCTGGTCGTAGTTGCCGGCGCCCGAATCGAGGCACACGACGAGCGACACCTGGCCGAGCCGGTCGCGCAGCGCATCGACGTACGGCAGCAGGTCGTAGCTGCCCGACTCCTCGCAGGTCTCGATCAGGCCGACGCAGCGCGGGCGTTCGACGCCCTGCTCGTCGAGCGCGCCGAGCGCGGCGAGGCTCGCGTAGATCGCGTAGCCGTCGTCCGCGCCGCCGCGGCCGTACAGCTTGCCGTTCTCGAACTTCGGCGTCCACGGGCCGAGGTCCGCGCGCCAGCCGTCGAATTCGGGCTGCTTGTCGAGGTGGCCGTACAGCAGGATCGTGTCGGTGCTGCCCGAGCGGGTTGCGGGGGTTTCGAAGAAGATCACCGGCGTACGGCCGGGCAAGCGCACGATCTCGAGCTTCAGGCCTTTCACCGGCTGGCGTTCGGCCCACTGCGCGGCATCGGTGACGACCCGTTCGAGATAGCCGCGCTTCGCCCAGTCGGGGTCGAAGGCGGGGCTCTTCGCGGGGATCGCGATGTAGTCGGTCAGTGCGTGGAGGATTTCATCGTTCCACTTGCGCTCGACGAAGGTAACGAGCTTGTCATGGTCGAGGACGGGGGTAGTGTCGACGGAGGTCATGGTGGGGTGCCTGGATAGGGCTGACGAAACACCGGATGATACGCCGATGCCCCCGCCCCGGGGCGCTTTCCGTGCCGTATTCAGGGCCCGTTCGGGCCCGTTTCCCGCAGCGCGTCGCGCCCCCGCTCAAACGGCCTGCGGGAATGCGTCGCGCAACCCCGCCGCGCACGCGATCGCGTCGTCCCACAGCCGCCGGGTCAGCGCCCCGGCATCCTCTTCCCGCGCGAGCGCCGCGGCCTCGCCCGACCACAGCAGCGAGAAATCGTCGCGCCCCTGCCGCTCGAACGCGCCGCGCAGCGGATCGACCGCCGCCGTCGCGAGCGGGAACGCGGGCGCCAGCGCGCTCATCGGCCCCTGCTCGCGCATGAAGCGCGTCAGCAGGCCGCGTCCGGGGCGGCCCGTATAGAGGTTGGTCACGCGCGTACCGTCGTCGCGTGCGGCCCGCAGCGCCGCGCGATGCTGCGCCGAGCGGCCGGCCTGCGGCGTCAGCAGGTAGCCGGTGCCGATCTGCACCGCGCGTGCGCCGAGCGCGAACGCGGCCGCGATGCCGCGGCCATCGGCGATCGCGCCGGCGGCGATCACCGGCGCGCGCACCGCGTCGACGATCTGCGGCAGCAGCGCGAACAGGCCCGGCTGCGCGTGGATGTCGTCGGTCAGGAACATCCCGCGATGCCCGCCCGCCTCGGCGCCCTGCGCGACGATCGCATCGACGCCGCGCGCATCGAGCCAGCGCGCTTCCTCGACGGTCGTCGCGGACGAGACGATCAACGCGCCCGTGCGCCGCACCCGTTCGAGCAGCGCTTCGTCCGGCAAACCGAAATGGAAGCTCACGACAGCCGGGCGCAATTCCTCGACGACCGCGCACATCGCATCGTCGAACGGCGCGCGGCCAGGGCCGCCCTTCACGTCGGCCGGATCGAGCCCGGCTTCCGCGTAGTAGCCGGCCAGCGCCGCGCGCCAGCGCGCGTCGACCTCGGCATCGGGCGCGGGCGGCGCATGACAGAAGAAGTTGACGTTGAACGGCGCCGGCGTGCGTGCGTGGATCGCCGCGATCTCGTCGCGCAACTGCTGCGGGCCGAGCGCCGCACATGCGAGCGAGCCGAGCCCGCCCGCCTCGCAGACCGCAATCGTCAGCGGGCTCAGGGAACCGACCATCGGAGCCTGGATCAGCGGCAGGCGGGAAGGCAGCATCGTCATCGGAATCACCGTTCGGTAGAAATAATCAATGGTGCGGGCGAGCGCATTTCGAGCGCTCGATAATAACCGACTAATTCAATCAGGGTTTGCCGACTCATTCAGCCCGCAAATTTAATTAACCGGTTCGGCAAAAATCGATTATCCGTTCAACCTGCACCGCATCTCACCTTCGCCCCGAAACCACCACCCGGACGGCCCGGACAGGCCATTCCCCCCGGTGCGGCCACCTTCAGCCGCACCAAAGCGTTTCACCCTTTTCAATGATCGACATCAATATTCAAGATATTAAATGGCCTCGCTCACCCTTATTAAACTTCATTAGGAGATAAGATGCTGTCGTTCAATAAAACGACGATCCATTCCGGAATCGTCGACCGGCGCCGGGCCGCGCCACCTCAACCGCATCACGACCATTCAAGGAGCCTCGCATGTCCGATGCCAGCTCGTCCTCCTCCCGTTCCGCCGCCGCGCCAGCCGCGACCGCCGCGCCGAAAATCGGCGTCATCCCCGCCACGCTGATGGTCGCGGGCAACATGATGGGCTCCGGCGTCTTCATGCTGCCCGCGAACCTCGCCGCCACCGGCGGCATCGCGATTTTCGGCTGGCTGATCACCGTGGTCGGTGCCGTGTCGCTCGCGCTGGTGTTCGCGAAGCTCGCGGCGATCGACCCGGCCGCCGGCGGCCCGTATGCGTATGCGCGCAAGGCCTTCGGCCCGTACATCGGTTACCAGACCAACCTGATCTACTGGCTCGCGAACGTGCTCGGCAACGTCGGCCTCGCGGTCGCCGGCCTCGGCTATCTCACGCACTTCTTCCCGGTCCTGCACGACCCGCTCGTGTTCGCGCTCGCGCAGATCTTCGTGATCTGGCTGTTCACCTACGCGAACATCCTCGGGCCGAACGTGGTCGGCCGCGTGCAGTCGGTCACGACGATCTTCGCGCTCGTGCCGATCCTCGGGATGGCCGTGTTCGGCTGGTTCTGGTTCAGCAAGGACGTGTACTTCGCCGGCTGGAACGTGTCGGGCGCGAGCAGCTTCAGCGCGATCGGCGCGACGCTGAACTTCACGCTGTGGGCGTTCATCGGCGTCGAGAGCGCGTCGGTGTCGGCCGGCGTCGTCGAGAACCCGTCGCGCAACGTGCCGATCGCGACCGTCGGCGGCGTCGTGCTCGCGGCCGTCTGCTACGTGCTCAGCTCGACCGTGATCATGGGGATGATCCCGAACAAGGCGCTGCTCGCGTCGAGCGCGCCGTTCGCGGATGCCGCGCGCCTCGCGCTCGGCGACACCGCCGCGAACGCGGTCGCGATCTGCGCGGCGCTCGGCTGCCTCGGCTCGCTCGCGGGCTGGACGCTGCTGGTCGGCCAGACCGCGAAGGCAGCGGCCGACGACGGCCTGTTCGCCGGCGTGTTCGCCCGCGTCAACTCGAAGAACGTGCCGTCGGCCGGCCTCGCGATCGTCGCGGTCATCATGTCGGTGCAGGTGCTCGCGACGATGTCGCCGAGCGCGAGCGAGCAGTTCGGCAAGATCGCGTCGATCGCCGTGATCATGACGCTCTTGCCGTACATCTACTCGTGCATCGCGATCAAGGTGCTCGGCTACGGCAAGATGCCGTCGCACCAGTTCACCTTCTACACGATCGTCGGCCTGATCGGCGCCGTCTACGCGCTGTGGGCGATGGTCGGCTCCGACGGCCAGCAGACGCGCTGGTCGCTGATCTTCGTGATCGCGACGATCGTGTTCTACGAGCTGTCGATCAACCGCCAGCGCGAAATCGAGGAAACCCATGTCCATCCGGGCGGCCGCTCGCCGCGCTGGGTGCGCTACCTCGCGCTCGGCGTGACCATCGTCGCGCTCGTCGCGACCTTCTGGATCTCCGTGGGCCGACACGAGGCCGACATCCTTCACGCACGCTCGCCGGCCGCCGCAGCAGGCATCCCGGCAACTCAACAAACGGGGGAATGACCCATGACCGCTTCCTTGACCCAACCGGCGTTCCGCCGCCTCGGCATGAAGGCGCTGCTCGTGCAGCACGACATCGACGAACGCACGGCCACCGGACGCGCGGCCACCGCGCTCGTCGAAGAATTGCGCACGCGGCTCGTCGACGTCGTGATCGCAACCTCAGCCGAAGACGCACGCGCGGTGGTCGACGCCGATCCCGCGATCCAGTGCCTGCTGCTCAACTGGGAGCTCGGCAACGATCCCGCTCATGCGCCCGCGCAGGCCGTGCTGGACGCGATGCGCGCGCGCAATGCGACGGTGCCGGTGTTCCTGCTCGCGAGCCGCGCGAGCGCGGCGGCGATTCCCGTCGACGCGATGCGCAAGGCCGACGACTTCATCTGGATGCTGGAGGACACGACCGCATTCATCGGCGGGCGGATCGTCGCCGCGATCGAACGCTACCGCGAAACCGTGCTGCCGCCGATGTTCCGCGCGCTCGCGCAGTTCTCGCGCGTGTACGAATACTCGTGGCACACGCCGGGCCACACGGGCGGCACCGCGTTCCTGAAATCGCCGGTCGGCCGCGCGTACTTCGAATTCTTCGGCGAAGCGCTGTTCCGCTCGGACCTGTCGATCTCGGTCGGCGAACTCGGCTCGCTGCTCGATCACTCGGGCCCGATCGGCGAAAGCGAACGCTACGCGGCGCGCGTGTTCGGCGCGCACCGCACGTATCACGTGACGAACGGCTCGTCGATGTCGAACCGCGTGATCCTGATGGCGAGCGTCACGCGCAACCAGGTCGCGCTGTGCGATCGCAACTGCCACAAGTCGGCCGAGCATGCGATGACGATGTCGGGCGCGATTCCGACCTACCTGATTCCGTCGCGCAATCATTACGGGATCATCGGGCCGATCATGCCGGAACGGCTCACGGCCGCCGCCGTGCGTCTCGCGATCGACGCGAACCCGCTCGTGCGCGGCCGCGACGGCATCGACCCGACGCCCGTGCATGCGCTGATCACGAACTCGACGTACGACGGCCTCTGCTACAACGTCACGCGCATCGAGGAACTGCTCGGCCAGAGCGTCGACCGGTTGCATTTCGACGAGGCATGGTACGGCTACGCGCGCTTCAACCCGATCTACCGCGATCGCCACGCGATGCACGGCGATCCGTCGCAGCACGACGCGAGCAAGCCGACCGTGTTCGCGACACAGTCGACGCACAAGCTGCTCGCCGCGCTGTCGCAGGCGTCGTTCATCCATGTCCGCAACGGCCGCAACCCGATCGAGCACGCGCGCTTCAACGAGGCGTACATGATGCATGCATCGACGTCGCCGAACTACGCGATCATCGCGTCGAACGACGTGAGCGCCGCGATGATGGACGGCCCCGGCGGCGAGGCGCTGACCACCGACGCGATCCGCGAGGCCGTGTCGTTCCGCCGGATGCTCGCGCGGCTGCATGCGGAATGCGAGGAGAACGACGACTGGTTCTTCAACGGCTGGCAGCCGGACACCGTGGTCGATCGCAAGACGGGCCGGCGCGTGCGCTTCCATGAAGCGGACGAAACGCTGCTCGCCACCGATCCGTCATGCTGGGTGCTGCATCCGGGCGACACATGGCACGGCTTCGGCGAGATCGAGGACGATTACTGCATGCTCGATCCGATCAAGGTGTCGATCGTCACGCCGGGCGTCGCGCCGCACGGCGGGCTGATGCCGGTCGGCATTCCGGCGTCGGTCGTCACCGCGTACCTGGACCGGCACGGCATCGTCGTCGAGAAGACGACCGACTTCACGATCCTGTTCCTGTTCTCGCTCGGCGTGACGAAAGGCAAGTGGGGCACGCTCGTCAACACGCTGCTCGACTTCAAGCGCGACTACGATGCGAACGCGCCGCTCGAGCAGGCGCTGCCGGAGCTCGTCGCGCGCTATCCGGACCGCTACGGCACGCTCGGCCTGCGCGACCTGTGCGACCTGATGTTCAGCGCGATGAGCGACCTGAAGACGACCGAGATGATGTCGCGCGGCTTCTCGACGCTGCCGCAGCCCGACTTCAGCCCGGCCGAGGCGTACGAGCATCTCGTGCACAACGACATCGAGATGCTGGAACTCGCCGAGATGGCGGGCCGCACCGTCGCGACGGGCGTGGTGCCCTATCCGCCCGGCATTCCGCTGCTGATGCCCGGCGAGAACGCGGGGCCGGCCGACGGCCCGCTGCTCGGCTACCTGAAGGCGCTCGAGCAGTACGACCTGCGCTTCCCCGGCTTCACGCACGACACGCATGGCGTCGAAGTCGAGGACGGCGTGTACCGGATCGCGTGCATCAAGCAAACCGCGCGCGATACCCGCAATACCAACACGCGCTGAGCATGCGCGCCGCGACGCCGCGCCGGCAGGATGCGGCAGGCGTCGCGACGCGCGATGAACCGGCCGGTCATGCCGGCAACTGATTAACCCACGCAGCAAGCTGCGCTTCGCCTTCTTCGTCGAGCTTGCCCTTCAGTTCCCCGTACCACGGCGCGATCGCGTCGGCCGGCTGCGTGGCCTTCAGGATCTCGAGACTGTTCTCGAGGAACGACGAAAAGAACGGAATGCCGCGCATGTAGAGGAAGGTCGAATCGGTGATCCGCACGTGGCCGTACACGTCGCGCACCCACGCGAGATGCGGCAGCGCCTCGCGCAGGTGGCCGCCTTGCATCAGCGCCGAAATGAAGTTCACGCGCGCCGCGACGTCGGACTGCTCGTGCGTGTCGTGATTGACCTCGGCGGCCTTCTGCATCCACGCTTCGCCGCGCTCCACTTCGTCGCACATCACCGACGTCGTCGCGAGCTGCACCGCGTTGTGCGCGCTCGGCTCGTGGTCGAACAGCGCGAGCCAGTACGGGAACGCTTCCCGGTAACGCTTCATCGCCGAGTACGACAGCGCGCACAGGCGCGCCGCGTCGGCCAGCCGCTCCACGTGCGGCGCGGCGGCCGCGATCGCATCCTCGTGCCGGCCGGCCTGGAATGCCCTCAGCGCGGGCGCGAGTTCCGGCGCGATGTCGGGGCCGCCTCGTTCGTTCGTATCGCCGGATCCTTCCGTTGCTTCCGACGCTCCGCGTGCGTCGTGCGCGGAACGCGCAGGCGCTGCCGCTTCGTCACGCGTTTTCTTTCCGAACAGCTTGCCCAGCAGGCCCATGATGATTGTCCTTGTCGTTGTCGTTGCGAGCGGGAATGGCGGCGCCGCATCTACGGTCGCCGCACGGCGATCGCCATCTTACGCGTGCTCGAAGTCGACAAGAAGCAAACGACGGACTGATTCCGCCGCTGCACGGAAAGACGCGACAATCACGCGTCCGTGGACCTCACACCGCGATCCATCCCACGCCGGTACGCAGCCGGGCTCGTCGCCGCGACGCGCCGGAAATGCCGGCGCAACGATTCCTCGGAACCGAACCCGGCGCGCGCGGCAATCTGCGCGAGCGACAGCCCGGGATGCGCTTCGAGCATGTCCTTCGCGACGTTCACGCGCTCGCGGATCAGCCATGCGAGCGGCGACATCCCCGTTGCATCCGCGAACTGCCGCTGCAGCGTGCGCGTGCTCATCGCGGCCTGCGCGGCCAGCGACGCGAGCGTGTGCGGCTCGGCCGCGTGCGCGCGCATCCAGTCGATCAGCTTCGCGAGCCGGTCGCTGCCGCCCGGCGCGACCGGGCGCGGCACGAACTGCGCCTGGCCGCCGTCGCGATGCGGCGGCAGCACGAGGCGCTGCGCGACGCGGTTCGCGATCGCGCCGCCGTGATCGCGGCGCACGAGATGCAGCAGCATGTCGAGCCCCGCCGCCGAGCCGGCCGACGTGACGATCTGCCCTTCGTCGACGTACAGCGCATCGGGATTCACGCGCAGCGCCGGATAGCGCGCCTGCAGGCGCTCGGCGTAGCGCCAGTGCGTGGTCACGGTGAGCCCGTCGAGCACGCCGGCCGCCGCGAGCACGAACACGCCCGAGCAGATCGAACAGAGCCGCGCGCCGCGACGATGCGCGGCACGCAGCTTCTTCAGCAGCGGCTCCGGCGGCAGCTCGTCCGGATCGCGCCAGCCGGGAATCACGATGGTGTCCGCGCGATCGAGCATCGCGAGCCGGTACGGCGCGGCGACCGTGATGCCGCCCGCCGCGCGCACGGGCCCGGGCTCGCTCGCGCAGACCGCGAAGCGATACCAGTCGACGCAGAGTTCCGGGCGTTCGAGCGCGAACAGTTCGACCACGCAGCCGAACTCGAAGGTGCAGAGGCGATCGTAGGCGAGCGCGACGACGAGATGATTGTGCATGGCGCGATGTTACCGGAACTTGTCGATCGCGCCACTGCCGCGACGGCCGCCGAACCGCGATACTGCCCTTCATTCCGGCGCATTCCGCGCCGTCCTTCAGGAGCGCCTTTCATGTCATACGTCACCGACGTCCCCGCCGCCGACAGCGCCACCGCCCTCGCGCACTTCGACGCATCGCTGCGCTTCGAGACCGATTGCTGGGACGTCCACGATGCACTTGCGTCCGGCGCGCCGGATTTCGTGCTGCTCGACGTCCGGGGTCCGGAACAGTTTGCGGCCGGACACGTGCCCGGCGCGCGCAATCTGCCGCACCGCAAGATCGTCGCCGGCAAGCTCGCCGACCATCCGGCCGACACGCTGTTCGTCGTCTACTGCGCGGGCCCGCACTGCAACGGCGCCGCGCGCGCGGCGATCCGGCTCGCGCGCCTCGGCCGCCCGGTGAAGCTGATGATCGGCGGCGTCACGGGCTGGCTCGACGAAGGTTTCGCGTTGAGCAACGAAGTGCAGCCGGAGGGCGTCGCCATGCGCTGATCGTTATTGAAAACGCAACAATCAATTGCCGGCACACGAACGGAAAAAGCGCGACAATCAGCCTCATTGCAGTTCGGACGGAGCAGCAACATGGAACACACAGTCCTGATTCAGGTGGCCGGTTCGGTCGCAGCGATCGCGCTCTATTTTCTTCCGGCCATCGTCGCCGATCGGCGCAGCCGGCACGACAAGCTGACGATCGCGATGTTCAACGCGCTGTTCGCGTGGACGGGCATCGGCTGGCTGATGACGCTGTACTGGGCATGCCAGCCGAACCCGCAGACCGACGTCGCGCAAACCATCCTCGCGAAGCGCCGCGGCATCAGCATGCGGACCTTCTCGACCGGTCTCGTCGAACGCGTGCAACGCCGCGTCGCCGCCCAGCAACAATGGGCCGAGAAGCAAGGTTGCCGCTAGGCAGTCCCGCCGTTCCGCTTACCTCGCCGCGCCGAACTTCGGCATCCTGACATTGGTCGAGGCCCGGTAGTCCCACACCAGCCTGTCGCGCGGCGCGTCACCGCCCGCGCGCAACCACGCGCCGAACGCCCCCGCCGTCACCGCCCGCGCGATCCGCTCGCCCGGACAGCCGTGCGGCCCCGTGCCGAACCCGAAGTTCGGCCCCGGCGCGCGGCCCGGCAGCAATCGGTGCGGCTCGCGATGCACGGCCGGATCGCGGTTCGCCGCCGCGAGCACGACCAGGATGGCCGCACCGGCATCGACGGTCACGCCGTCGATCGTCGTGCGCGCCGCGACGAAGCGGCGCGTGTTCTGCACCGGCGCATCGAATCGGCCGACCTCGGCGACGAATGCGTCGAGGGCGGCCGTATCCGGCATCGCGCGTTCGCCGTCCGTGCCATCCCATGCGACCAGCACGTTGCCGAGCCACGCGGCCGTCGCCTCGCACGTCTGCGACAGCAACCCGACCAGATTTGCGACCAGCGCGCCGCTCGCGTGCCAGCCCGCGGCGCCGGCCGCCTGCTGAACCGCGGCGACGAGTGAACCGTCCTGGGCCCGTGTGCACGCGACGCGTTCCGTCATCCGGTCGAGCAGTTGCCGCGCGGCTTCGCTCGCGCGGGCCAGCGCGGCGTCGTCCGACAGCGGCGACAGCGCGGCGACGAAGTCGACGACCAGCGCGGCGATATCGTCGAGTTGCGCGCTGTCGAAGCCGAGCAGATCGGCGACCGCGCAGACAGGCACCGTCAGGCACCACGCGTTCAGTGCATCGGCGTCATACGGCGCGCGCAGCCGGCTGCCGGCGAGTTG
Source organism: Burkholderia sp. BCC1998 (assembly GCF_905339875.1). NCBI lineage: Bacteria > Pseudomonadati > Pseudomonadota > Betaproteobacteria > Burkholderiales > Burkholderiaceae > Burkholderia > Burkholderia sp. BCC1998. Next base: position 139,827 of record NZ_CAJPHE010000005.1, on the reverse strand, counting down.
GGCGGCCCGTTCGCGCAACTCGTTCGCATCGATCGGCGCGAACGCCGCGCGCAGCGCCTGCTTCGGCACGTCGTGCCGCAATGCGCCGTCGTTCATGCGCACCAGTTCGCCGAACAGCGCACCCGCCGTCGACCCGCGCAACGCGGGCGGTACCGGCGCATCGAGCGGCCTGACGCGGCACGCCGGGTGGCCGAGCACGGCCGTCACGCTCGCCGCCCGGCTCGCGACCCACAGGCCGAGCGAGGCGTCGAACGCAAGCGGCGGCCCGTCGACGAGCGTCGCGTAATACGGGTAGGGATCGCGGTGCGTGACCGCGGCAATCGGATGGGTCGGGTTCATGCGTGCAGTATCGGCGCGCCGGGCCGCCGCATGTTTCGGGTTGACGTGAAATGTCGTGGATGTCGTCGGCATGCCGGCACGGCGGGCCACGGCGACATGGCAACCTGCGGCCGGCAAGCGGCGCGGCGCCGCGACGGGCGCGTCGTCAGGCTGCCGACCGGTAGCGGTGCCCCTGCATGCGCACGCGGACGCGCCCGGCGGAAATCGCGCGCGGTTCGGGCACTACCGTTTCGTGATGAAACATTTCCTGCCGGAAGTGGCCGCTGTCGTCGAACCACTGGCAGATCAGCCAGTCGGCATCGTCGAACACGACCGGCCCCGCGTAGGTGACGGTCATGCGCGGCCCGCCGGTTTTCAGCGTCACGACATCGCCGACGCGAACGCCACTGCGGTGATTTTCTCGGATTGTCATCGCTCTCTCGATTTTTTATATATTCATTTTCCGGCGGCCCGCTGGCAGGTCATTCGGATATGCGGGAGATTACCAATCCGATAAATAACCGGCAACTCCCGAATACGAAAAAAACAGCGACCGGAAAATCGCAACAATATGCGGCACCGGTTCGCGTGGCGGGCGGCTGACGCCAGAACCGGCGCGGCTTGCGTGCCGGTTCCGGTCGCACCGCCGGAATACGGAGAATAATCGATGGTTTTCGCGCCGTCATCGAACTTCAAATCGGCAGCAGTTTCGATTGATTACCGTCAATCAGCTTTCGGTTGGAAACGTTCCCACGTTTCACCGGCCCTTATTGTTCGAACTGAACGGGCGAATTGTCCGGCGCCGAAAACCAGCGATTGAGGTCGCGGCCCGGCACCGCCGCCTGCGTGAACGTGAACGTGCCGTCGCGCGCCATTTCCGTTGCGGCGCGCAGGAACGCACCGAATGCGGCCCGCGCCAGCGCGCCGCCGACGCTGACGCGCTTCACGCCGAGCGCCGCGAGCGCCTCGAGGCTCAGCAACCCGCCCTGCAGCCCCATCACGACGTTGACCGGCGCGCCGACCGCGCGCGTAAGCGCCGCGATCTCGTCGGGATCGGTCACGCCCGGTGCGTACAGCACGTCAGCGCCCGCGTCACGGTACGCGACCAGCCGCGCGATCGTGTCGGCCAGGTCGTGGCGGCCGTGCAGGTAGTTTTCGCAACGCGCGGTCAGCGTGAACGGAAACGGCAGCGCGCGCGCCGCGTCGACCGCCGCCGCGATGCGCTCGACCGCCGCGTCGTACGGATAGATCGGTGCATCGGCGCTGCCGGTCGCATCCTCGATCGAGCCGCCCACCGCGCCGGCGCCGGCCGCCAGGCGGATCGTCTCGGCGACCGTGTCGGGCGCGTCGCCGAAGCCGTTCTCGAGATCGGCGCTGACCGGCAGGCCGCCCGCCGCGACGATCTCCGCGATGTGGGCGAGCATTTCGTCACGGCCGATCGCGTTGTCGGGCCGCCCTCTCGAAAACGCGAAACCGGCGCTCGTGGTGGCGAGCGATTCGAAGCCGGCCATCGCGAGCAGCCGGGCGGACCCGGCATCCCACGGGTTCGGGATGATGAAGGCGCCGGGGCGCGCGTGCAGCGCGCGGAAGGTTTCGGCCTGGCGGAACTGCACGTTGGAATCGGACATTGACGTCTCCTCGGAATGGAGACGCCAGCATACGCGCGCGCGGTACGAGACGGTTCAGGTCGCGATGAAATATCGATGCGGATGTCAGGGCCGCGCGCGCGGCGCGGTGTGCGGCCGGAAGTCGGCCGGGCCGGCCTGGCTTTCGTTGAACCGGACGAGCGGCGCCGCGATCTGCTTGCGGACGTCCGCATCGCCGGCGTCGGTCACGTCGTAGGTGAACGTCATCGGTTACGTCGGATCAAGGAGAAAAACGGGAGCGGAAAACAGTGGAAGCCGCGCGTGCGGCTACACGACATACGCGCCCTTCGCATGCAGTTCCGCTTCCGTGCGCTCGAGCGCCGTGATCGCATCGCTGCCTTCGAGCGCCAGCAACTGCGCGACCAGCGCCTCGGCCATCGCATGCGCGGCGACCAGCGACGGAAAGAACGACGGGCTGTCGTGCGTGAAGATCAGCTGCGCGTCCGCATGCAGCGCGATCGGCGACACCGCGCTGTCGGTGATCGCGACGATCCTGCTGCCCTGCGCTTTCGCCGCCTGCGCGACGCGCGTCGCTTCCGCCGAATACGGCGCGAAACTGATGATCACGGTCACGCTCTGCTTCGCGATCGTGCGCAATTCCATCTCGAGCGAGCCGGCGACACCGTTGAGCAACGACACGGTCGGCCGGAACAGCCGGTAGCCGTACACGAAACCGAACGCAACCGGATAGCACGACCGGAACCCCGCGACATGCACGTGCGACGCCTTGCGGATCAGCTTCGCGGCGTCCGCGAGCGCGTGCCCGTTTTGTGCGGCGGTGGCGGCAAGATTGTGCTGCTGCGCGGCGAGCAGGTCGTGCGCGAGCGACGCCTTCGCGTCGGGCCGCACGAGCGAACGCGCCCGCTGCGTGAGCGGCTCGGGACGCGTGCGCACGCGCGCGACGCACAGGTCGCGCAGCTCGTTCCAGCCGGGGAAACCGAATTGCTGCGCGAGCCGCACGAGCGATGCGGGTTGAACCTGCGCGCGCTGCGCGACCTTGCGCATCGACGAGGTGGCGACCTCGTCGGGATGATCGAGCAGAAATGCAGCGCCCGCCTGGAATTGCGGGCTCAGTTCGGAAAATTGCGCCCGGATCCGGGACGCGAGTTCATCGAAATTGGCAGCCATCTTGGTGAGAACGGGAACCGGTCGTCCATGGTATCACCGGCCCCGTATGCACCGGTGCACCGGTCAGCGCAGCACTTCGACGTGATCGGCGTCGACCTTCACCTTGCCCGACCACTTGCGCTCGAACTCGCCGGTCAGCTTCACCTCGTTCTTGTCGCTGACGGGCTGGCCGGCCGCCCACAGCTTGTGGTCGATCTCGACGCGGATCGTGCCCGTCGCATCGGCGAACTCGTAGTCCTCGCCGCCGGCATGCTTGACGATGCGCCCCTGCAACTGCACGTGCTGGTCGTCCTTGCCGTTCGCGAGCAGTTCCTTCACGGTCGTCGTGGTCAGCGCGGACGGCCCCGTGTATTGCGCGTAGACGGCGGCGGGCAGCACGGCAAGCGCGACCGCCAGGATTCTCGTCAGGTGTTTCATGATCTCGTTCCTCCATTTTTTCGAGTGCGCCGCGCTCCGTTGAACGCGACGGCCTCAGATTACGGACCGTAAGATTAAGCAAAGCTGAAGACCGTGCGCCGCGGCATGCCGTCGCAACGTTCCAGTGCGCGAACGCACGCAGGCGCCCGTGTTTAAGCTCCGCCTAAGACACCTGCGCTTATCATGGGAACCCCGGGGCGCCCGCGCCCGCCAACAGACACGAATCCATGCGCGTACTGCTCGTCGAGGACGATCCGCTGATCGGCAGCGGGCTCGAACAGGGCCTCAAACAGGAAGGCTTCGCGGTCGACTGGGTCAAGGACGGCGACGCCGCGACGCTCGCGCTGCGCTCGACCGGCTACGGCCTGCTGCTGCTCGACCTCGGGCTGCCGAACCGCGACGGCCTGTCGGTGCTCGCGTCGCTGCGCCGCCGCGACGAAACCCTGCCCGCGATCATCATCACCGCGCGCGACGGCGTGCCGGACCGCATCGCCGGCCTCGACAGCGGTGCCGACGACTACCTCGTCAAGCCGTTCGTGCTCGAGGAACTGCTCGCCCGCATTCGCGCGGTCAATCGCCGCCATGCGGGGCGCGCGCAGACGACGCTCGCGATCGGCCCGCTGCGGCTCGATCCGGTCAAGCACCTGGTCTGGCTCAACGACGAAGAAGTCACGCTGTCGCCGAAGGAGTTCGTGCTGCTGCACGAACTGATGCGCGACCCCGGCGCCGTGATCTCGCGCGAACAGTTCGAGGAACGGCTGTACAGCTGGGGCGAGGAAATCGAGAGCAACGCGGTGCAGGTACACATCCACAACCTGCGCAAAAAACTCGGCCACGACATGATCCGCACGGTGCGCGGCGTCGGCTACCGGATCGGTGACGCCGCATGATGCGTCTGCAACACGCGATCGCGCGCTGGCGCAGCGCATCGCTGCGGCGGCGCCTGTTGACGTGGCTGCTGCCGGCCGCGTGCGTGATCGGGCTGGTCGCAAGCGCGGGCACCTACTGGGGCGCACTGCGCGAGCTCGACGATCTCCTCGACGACCAGATGCGCAGCATGTCGAAGCAGATCGTCGTCGGCCCGAACGGCGAACTGTCGTTCAGCAACCATCGCGACGGCAAGCACGAATTCGAGGCCGGTGACCCCGACGCCGTGCTGCTGCAGGTCTGGCGCAACGGCACGCTGGTGTATTCGACCGATCGCAAGTCCGCGCTGCCGCCGCCCGCGCAGACGGGCATCGGCAGCGTCGACGTCGGCGGCCAGCCGTGGCGCACCTACGTGACCGAACGCGGCGGCACGACGATCCGGCTCGCGCAGGCGCGCCACGCGCGCTGGGAAGCGATCGCTGGCATCGCGGTGCACCTGCTGTGGCCGGTGTTCTCGATGCTGCCGGTGCTCGCGATCGGGCTGTGGTTCGGCATCGGCGCGGGGCTGCGGCCGCTGCGCACGATCGCGGCCGGCCTGAAGCGCAGGAATGCGAACAATCTCGAGCCGGTCGACGTCGCGTCGATGCCGAACGAAGTCCGCCCGCTCGCCGAAGCGATCAACGACCTGCTCGCGCGGCTCGACCGTTCGTTCACGCTGCAGCGGCACTTCATCGCCGATGCCGCGCACGAATTGCGCACGCCGATCATGGGGCTGTCGATCCAGTCGCAATTGCTGCGGCGCGCGTCGACGGCCGACGAACGCGAGCAGATCCTCGCGCAGATCCATGCGGGCACGACACGCCTCGGCCACCTCGCCGAACAATTGCTGACGCTCGCGCGCCTCGAACCCGACGCGCAGGCGTCCGCCACGGCCTCCGCGCCCGTCGATCTCGCCGCGCTGTGCCGCTCGGTGGTCGCCGAGCGCACGCGCGTCGCGGATGCGCACCGCATCGACCTCGGCGCGATCGTGTCGTCGCCGGTGATGGCCGCCGGCAACATCGACACGTTGCGCGTGCTGCTGAACAACCTCGTCGACAACGCGATCCGCTACGCGGGCGTCGGCGCGCGCGTCGACGTGTCCGCGCGTCTCGACGGCGCGACGCCCGTGCTCGAAGTCGCCGACGACGGCCCCGGCATTCCGGAAGCCGAGCGCACGGACGTGTGGGAGCGCTTCTATCGCGGCGAAGGCGCGCAGGCGGTCACGTCGTCGGGCAGCGGGCTCGGGCTGTCGATCGTCAAGCGGATCGCCGAACAGCATCGCGCAACCGTCGCGCTCGGCACGACGCAAGGCGGGCGCGGGCTGACCGTGACGGTGCGCTTTCCGGCGCCGGCCTGACACACGCCCGACGGGCCGCTTTTCCACAGATTGTGTTGGCAAGCTTGTGGACAACCGGCCGCTAACGGCAGCAAGCCATTGATCCGAAAGGGTTTGGCGGCCGTGCGCAGCGAATGCGCCAACCCGCGCCGAGCAGGCGCTCGCCTCGACGCGACATCGCGTACCGATCCCTTCCCTCCGAGTCGTCGCCGCACTACTTGCAGGGGCGCCCAATGCCACATTTCAAATCGATGGACCCGAACTTCCCGATCCGGCAACAGCTCGGCGTCGACGCGCAACCCGTCGTGCTCCTCAACATCTTCACGGTGGATCCGGCAGACGAGGCGGTTTGCACGATGTGCCGCGCCGCGCGATCGCCACGCGGACTTCTCCACAGAAAATGTTGGCAAGCTTGTGGATATCCTGCGCACCGCAACGCTAAGCCGTTGATCCGACGGACTTTGGCACGCGTGATGCAGACGCGGCGCGCGCCGGGCCGTCACACGCGCCGGTTCGCCGCACTTCGCATCACGATGCCACGTCGATGCCCCAATGATGTGCGATGCGATCGTCGCAGCACTTACCCACAGATTTTGTTGGCAAGCTTGTGGATATCCTGCGCACGCATCGGCTAACCCGTTGATCGGCCAATGATTCATGCGCCGCGTCACCGTTGCGGCAGCACGCGGTTCGCCCGCGCGCGCAGACGGACGATCCGGCGCAACAGCGGCACCTGCCCGCCGCTTGACGCCCGCACCTGCCACGCGTCACGATCACACGAGCCGCACGCGCCACGCATCGCGAGACTTCACGCAGCGGCACCACGGTGCCGGCCGTTGCGCCCGCATCGGACAACGACACATCATTCCGAGGAAGACCATGGAACACTTCACCGCAGGGCAGTTGATCGTCTCGCTCGTGCTCGTCGCGATCGTCGTCTATCCGTATGTCCGCATCGTTCGGCGTACCGGGCATTCAGGCTGGTGGATCCTGACGATGTTCGTCCCGGTCCTGAACTTCATCATGTTGTGGGTGTTCGCGTTCGCGCGCTGGCCCTCGGTCGACGATCGGCATGGCTGAACATCGGGCGGGCTTGTCCACAGATTGTGTTGGCAAGCATGTGGATAGCCTGCGCATACCGCGATCAAGCGCTTGATCCGTAAGACTTTGTCCGCGCCGCTTCGAATCGGGCACGCGGCCACACGATGTGCCGTTCACGCATCGTCGCGCGACGCGACGGACCGCATGTCGCGCGCGCCACGCCGCTTGTCCACAGATTGTGTTGGCAAGCGTGTGGATAGCCTGCGCATACCACGCACAAGCGCTTGATCCGAAAGGTTTTGTCCGTGCCGCTTCGAACCGGGCAGGCAAGCCTCACGCACGCCGGCGCCGCGCCCGCTGCGCGAGGAACGCGGCCGCGCGCGGGCTTGTCCACAATTTTTGTTGGCAAGGATGTGGATATCCTGAGCATGCGTGACCTAAGTCGTTGATCGCACAACGTTTCGACATGCCGGTCACGACTGCGGCACCGCGTGCATTCATCGACACATCGCTTCGTCGTTCCGTGCATTCATCGATGAACGCGCGCCGCGCCGCCCGCTCACGCGAACGTCGCGACCGCGATGCGCGCGGCGGCCGCGATCACGTCGTCCTTCGCCTTCGCATCGGCACGCGTCTGCGTGTAATACACGGCGAGCACGATCGGTGCGCGCGACGGCGGCCAGATCACGCCCGCGTCGTTCGTCGTCCCGTAGTCGCCGGTGCCGGTCTTGTCGGCCACCTGCCAGCCGGCCGGCACGCCCGCGCGAATCCGCTTGTCGCCGACCTTGTTGCCGCGCAGCCAGGCGACGAGCTGCGCACGCTGCGCGGGCGGCAGCGCATCGCCGAGCGTGAGCAGGCGCAGGCTCGCGGCCATCGCGGCCGGCGTCGTGGTGTCGCGCGGGTCGCCCGGCAACGCGGTGTTCAGTTCGGTCTCCCAGCGATCGAGCCGGAACATGTCGTCGCCGATCGAACGTGCAAACGCGGTCACCGCCGACGGCCCGCCGATCAGCTTCATCGCCAGGTTCGCGGCCGAGTTGTCGCTGTACTGGATCGCCGCCTCGCACAACTCGGCGACGGTCATCCCGGTGCCGACATGCTTGCCCGACACCGGCGAGTAGTTCACGAGATCGGACTGCGCAACGGCCACGCGCTGCTGCAGCAGCCCCGGGCGCTCGACGCTCTGCGCGAGCACCGCCGCACTCAGCATTGCCTTGAACGTGCTGCAGAACGGGAAGCGCTCGTCCGCGCGATGCTGCACGCGCCGGCCGCCCGCGGTGTCGATCGCGCACACGCCGAGACGGCCGCCCGCCGCGCGCTCGAGCGCGGCAAACGACGTCGCGGACGAAACGTCCTGCGCGGCAGCCGGCGGCGACGCGCACGCGCTGACGGTCAGGACGAGCGGCGCCGTCGCGGCGGCCAGCAGCAGGGTTCGACGTTGCGATGAGTAGGTCATGGAGTGTCTCTCGTGGTGGAGTGGAGGCAGAATGGCCGGCCGGCGAGACAGCACTATCGTGACTTTACGGTTGCCTGACAAGCAACGATAATTGAGCGCTGACAAAAGAAATTCTTATGACGAAGCTCCGCCCTCATCTTCCGCTCAATGCGTTGCGCGCGTTCGAATCGTCGGCGCGCCACCTGAACTTCACGCGCGCCGGCCTCGAGCTGAGCGTGACCCAGGCGGCCGTGAGCCAGCAGGTGCGCTCGCTCGAGGAGCGGCTCGGCTGTGCGCTGTTCACCCGCTTGCCGCGCGGTCTCGGACTCACCGACGAAGGGCGCGCGCTGTTGCCGGTGCTCAGCGACGCATTCAGCCGGATCGAAACCGTGCTCAAGCAGTTCGACGGCGGGCGCTTCCACGAAGTGCTGACGCTCGGCGCGGTCGGCACCTTTGCCATAGGCTGGCTAATGCCACGGCTGAAGCGCTTCGGCGACACGCACCCGTTCGTCGAGCTGCGGCTGCGGACCCACAACAACGTCGTCGACCTCGCGGCCGAGGGTCTCGATTTCGCGATCCGCTTCGGGGAAGGCAACTGGCCGGCGACGCGCAACGAGCGGCTGCTCGACGCCCCGCTCACCGCGCTGTGCGCGCCGGAGATCGCGCGGCGCCTCGCGCGGCCGGCCGATCTCGCGAACGAAACGCTGCTGCGCTCGTACCGCACCGACGAATGGCTCGGCTGGTTCGATGCCGCGCCGCTCGAACCGTGGGCGGTGAACGGGCCCGTGTTCGATTCGTCACGGCTGATGGTCGAGGCCGCGATGCAGGGCGCCGGCATCGCGCTCGCGCCAGCCTGCATGTTCGCGCGCGAACTGCAGCTCGGCCTGCTCGCGCGGCCGTTCGACATCGACGTGCGCGCGGGCGGCTACTGGCTCACGTCGCTGAAGTCGAAGCCGCTCTCGCCGGCGATGACGCTGTTTCGCGACTGGATCGTCGCGGAGGCGGCCGACACCGCGCCGGTCGAATGATGCGGCCCGGCTTGTCCACAGATTGTGTTGGCAAGGATGTGGATATCCTGGGTACCCGAGGCCTAACCCGTTGATCGCGCACGAATTATCGCGCCGACGCACACAGCGGGCAGCCCGTGCGCAAAGGCTTCGACGCCGCGGCCGCCGCGCGCCGGATCGTCAACCATCAGGAAGCAATCACGTCAGACTTATCCACAGATTTTGTTGGCAAGCCTGTGGATATTCCACCAATGTGACGCGTAACATCCTGATACAAAAGGGGATTCAGTAGATCGGGCCAGACAGGTCAATGACGCGTCATCGTGTGCGGGCTCGCGGCGCCGCTTGCGCGGCCGGTCGGGGGCCGGCCGGTTCTCCACAGATTGTGTTGGCAAGCTTGTGGATATCCTGCGCACCGGCCGGCTAACTCATTGAGCGCACGGGGTTTTGTGCGCGCCGTGCAGGATTGGGCAGCACCGGCGCGGGCCAGGCGGCCGACGCCGGCTGCCGCTTCGTCAATGCCGGTCGAGCCCGCGGCGCAATTCGCTCGCCTTGTCGCGCAGCGCCTCGTACCCGGAGCGCGCATGTTCGGGCAGGTCAGGATCGCCGATCAGCGCGCCGAGCGTTTCGATCAGGCTGAACAGGATGCCCTTCGCCGCGCCAGCCGCGATGCTCTGCGACTCGATCGACTTGTGCAGGTGGTCGACCGCCGCTTCCAGGTTCTCGAGCTTCTTCTGCTCGCCGTCGTCGGGCCGGTTGTCGGTCGTCATCGTAGGTGCCTCCGCCATCGTTCAAGGGTCATGTCACGATTCTATGCCGCTGCGCGCGGACGTGGCACGACATCGCGCAACGTCCGTGCAGCCGCATGCGCTACAGCACCGCGACCACCTTCACCCGCCCCGGCTGCTCCGCCGACGCGATCACCTGGCCGTCGACGCGCCGGAACGTCAGCGATACCGTTTCGTCGCCGACGCGCAGTTCGTCGATGCGCAGCCAGTCGACACCTTCGGGCAGCGCCGGGCGCTCGACCCGCACCTCGTGGCGCGCCGCGTCGACGCTCACGCCGAGACACGCCTGCAGCATCATGAACGGCGCACCGGCCGCCCACGCCTGCGGCAGGCACGCGACCGGATAGGCGGTCGGCGGCTCGCCGCGCCGGCGCGGGAACCCGCAGAACAGCTCCGGCAGCCGCATCTCGAAGCTGACTGCGGCTTCGAACAGCGCGCGCAGCAGGTTCACCGCGGCCGTCTTGTCGCCGTAGCGCGCGAGCCCGCGCGCGATCAGCGCATTGTCGTGCGGCCACACCGAGCCGTTGTGATAGGCCATCGGGTTGAAGCGCGGCTGGCCCGCCGCGAGCGTGCGCACGCCCCAGCCCGTCTGGAACAGCGTCGAGCCGAGCACGCCGGCGACCGCCGCGCCGCGCCCGGCGTCGGGCAGGCCGAACGCGAGCAGATGGCCCGCGTTCGACGCCAGCACGCGGCACAGGTCGCCGTGACCGTCGAGCGCGATCCCGTAGAACTGGCCTTCCGGCATCCAGAACAGCGTCTCGACCTGGTCGCGCAGCGCCTTCGCGCGCAGCGCATAGCGTGTCGCGTCGGCCGCGTGGCCGCGCCGGTGCGAGCACATCGACATCGCATCAAGCGCCGCGCACGCATACGCCTGCACTTCGACGAGCGCGATCGGGCCGTCGGGAAAACGGCCGTCCGCGTGGAACACCGAATCGTGGCTGTCCTTCCAGCCCTGGTTCGCGAGACCGCGCTCCGACGTGCGCTGGTAATCGAGCAGCCCGTACGGATTGCGGTCGCACTTGTCGATCACCCACTGCGCGGCGCGCTCGAGCGCGGGCCACAGCTCGTCGATCAGCGCATCGTCGCCGGTGTGTTCGACGTACGCGCCCGCGAGCACGATGAACAGCGGGGTCGTGTCGACGCCGCCGTAATAGAGCGCGAACGGCACCTCCCCCGTCGCGGCCATTTCGCTGCGGCGGAATTCGTGCATGATCTTGCCGGGCTCCGCATCGCGAAACGCGGACGTCTCGCGCGCCTGGTGCTCCGCGAGAAAGCGCAGCACGCCGCGCGCGAGCGACGGCTGCAGCCACAGCATCTGCAGCGACGTGATCACCGCGTCGCGGCCGAACGGCGTCGAGAACCACGGAATGCCCGCATACGGATACGGCCCGGTATCGAGCTGCGTCGTGAGCAGCCCGAGATCCGCGAGCGAGCGGTCGAGCCACGCATCGAACAGCGGATTGCCGGTGTGCACGCGCGCCATCGACTCGCGGCGCGAGCGCATCTCGCGATGCACGCCGACGAGCGCGGTGCGCAGCGCGACGCGCCCGCATCCCGGGCCTTCACCGTCGTGCGCGCGGCCGAGCGTCGCGTCGACGGTCAGGTAGATCGACACGCACGCCTGCGCGGCGATCGTCAGCGTGTAATCGGCACGATCGACCGACAACGCGTCGGGCGCCGGCGCGAAATGCACGGTCACGTTGCGTTCGACCTTGTCGAGGCCGTCGTAGCGAAGCCGCACCGCACCGCCGTCGACGCGCGGCGCAACCACCGTGCCGCGCTTCGGGCGCGGCGTGCCGCGCACTTCGAACATGTCCTTGAAATCCGCCGCGAACGACAGCGACAGCGGCACCTCGGCCTCGCTCGCGCCGTAGTTGGTCAGCGTCAGCGCTTCGTACAGCACGTCGCCCGCGAGCACGCGCATCCGTTCGATGTGGATCACGCCCTCGGGCGTCTCGCGACCGCCGAGCGGCGGCAGCGGGCGGTTCGTCAGGTGCGCGGTGAACGACGCGTTGTCCGCGCTCGTCGCGCCCGACAGCAGCGACGGCGCGCGGCCGCCGAACGTCAGGCGCCAGGTCGACAGCACGCGCATGTCGTCGACGAACAGGCCGTCGTCGTGGCCGCCGACGTCGCCGAGCGCGTCGCTGACGACGAACGCGTCGCCGGATTTCAGCACGTACTGGTTGTTGCGTGCGAGCGCCTGCGGATCGGCTTCGGGCGCGATGAATGCGGGGCCTGTCGCCTGGGTCGGGGGGACGGGCGCGACTTGCGGCGCCTGCGTCGTGGTGGCTTCGGCGTGATTCGGCATCGATGCTCCTGTGTCGAGGCGCAACGCGCGGCGCGCGTCGCGTGTTTCGCACAGGATAGGCCAGAACGGGGGACGCGCGCAGCGCCGAAAAAGACGCGACCCCGATGCGGGCATCGCCGTCGCATCGGGATCGCGCCCAGGCACCTCAGGCGCCGGTCAGAACTTCCACAGGATGTTGCCGAGCACCGCGTTGTCGCGCACGCCGCTGCCGTACTGGCCGCTGAACGTGAGACCGAGCGTCAGGCGCTTCGTGATGGTCGCGTCGATGCCCGCTTCGAGCACCGCGCTGTCGCGCGCGATCGGCACGCCCGACACCTGGAACGACGTGCCGCCGTTCGCGAACGTGAACGCCGACGACGGCCGCACGTTGCCGAACGCATGCCGCCAGCCGACCGTCCCGCGCGCGGTGAACGTGCCGCTCGCGAGCGTGCCGAGCTGCGAGGCCGCGCGCACGCCGAGCGTCGAGAAACCGACGTGGGTCGTCTGGCCGCCGGCCTGCAGCGCGGCCGCGCCGCCGGTTTCCGTATAGCCGTCGGTATGCAGGTTCACGTAGGCAAGACCCGCGAACGGTTCGAGCGCGACCGGCCCGACCGGCAGCGCATAGCCGACTTCGCCGAACACCTGCTCGGAATGCGCGTTGTAGCCGGCCGAATCGTGATCGGAGAAGCCCGCGAAGCCCGGATTGCGGTCGCTGTTGATGCGGTACCACGTGTACGACGCGCCGCCGCGCACGCCGAGCGCACCGTACTGCGCGCCGCCGTACAGCGACAGGTAGTAGCTGTTGACCGACGCCGACGCGCTCTGGTCGTTGTCGAGCGAGCTGTGCGTGACGCCCGCGGCGAGACCGGCACGCCACTGGTCGTTGAGCGCCATGTCGGCACCGGCGATGAAGCCCGTCATGCTGCGGTTGATGGTCGACGCGTTGCCGTCGCCCGCGAGCCGGCTGCGGCCGCCGAACGCCTGCCCCCAGACCACCGGCTGATACGGCGTGCCGCCGTAGCAACCTGCGCGCGAACCGATCCGGCGTTCCGGCGGCAGCGTCGGATCGGTCGCGCCGGCTGTGTTGTCGCCGCACAGCGCGGCACCGCCCGACGACAGCGCGGCGAGCGGCCCCGCTCCGGGCGCGAGGCCCTGGCGCACGCGATCGGTCACGGCTTCGCGCACGTAGCGGCTGTCGAGCAGCAGCATGCTCTTCAGGCTCGCCTGCAGTTCCCCGTCGAGCATCCCGTAGGCGCGCCGCGCGGTGGCCGCATCGGTCGTCAGCACCGTGTCGTACAGCGGGTTGCCCGCGCCGAGCCCACCGATCGCGGTCGCGACCGCGCGCTGGTTCGGCGTCGCCGCGACATCGGGCAGCGCCGTGCCGTTCGCGACGAGCTGCAGGTACACGTGGTCCGGATCGTAGCTGAGCGTCGGCATCAGGAACGCGTAGTTCGAATTCACCTGGCTGAACGTGCCCTGCACGCCCGCCGATGCGCTGAGGATCGTGTACTTCGTGGTCGGCTGGTAGCTGGCCTGGTTCGCGAGCACCTGCACGGTGCCGCCGTTCAGCGTGGCCGTGCCGCCCGCCGCGATGCTGCCGGCCTGCTGCGGCGTCACCGCGACCTGCAGCGTCGAGCCCGGCTGGAACGTGACGTTGCCGGCCACGTTCAGCGCCGCGCCCGGCTGCGACGCGGCCGCAAACGCGCCGCCCTGCACGACGAAGCCGCCAACCGTGCCGGTGCCCGTCAGCGTCGCGCCGTTCTGCACGGTCACGGTCGACTGGCCGAGCGAACCGTCGACCGCGAGCGTACCCGCCGCGACGGTGGTCGGGCCGCTCAGCGTACTGGTACCGGTCAGCGTCAGTTGCCCGCTGCCGGCCTGGGTCAGCGAACCGGTGCCGGACAGCACGCTCGCGAGCGTCACGTTCGCGGACTGATTGAAGATCAGCGCGCCGTTGTCGACGACATTGCCGACCACGCTGCCCGACGTGCCGCCGTTGCCGAGCTGCAGCGTGCCGCCCGATGCGATCGTCGTGCCGCCGGTATAGGTGTTGCTGCCGGTCAGCGTCTGAATGCCGGTGCCCGCGACCGTCAGGCCGCCGGTGCCGCCGATCGTCCCGCCGAACGTGCTGGCGCCGCTGCCGCTCAGCGCCAGCGCATTCGCGCCGAGGTTCACGGTGCTGCCCGCCGCGCCCGACAGCGCGCCGATCGTCTGCGCACCCGCTGCGCCGCTCACGTCGAACGTCGCACCCGCGCCGGCGAGGTTCACCGCGCCCGTCGACGCGAGGCTGCCGCCCGCGCCGAGCGCGAGCGTGCTGCCGCCGTTGATCGTCGTGCCGCCGGTATAGGTGTTCGCGCCCGTCAGCGTCTGCGTGCCGCTGCCCGCGAGCGTCACGCCGCCGCTGCCGCCGATCGTCCCGCCGAACGTGCTGGCGCCGCTACCGCTCAGCGCCAGCGCATTCGCGCCGAGGTTTACGGTGCTGCCCGCCGCGCCCGACAGCGCGCCGATCGTCTGCGCGCCCGTTGCGCCGCTGAGATCGAACGTCGCGCCCGCGCCGGCCAGATTCACCGCGCCGCTCGCCGCGAGGCTGCCGCCCGAACCGAGCGCGAGCGTGCTGCCGCCGTTGATCGTCGTGCCGCCGGTATACGTATTCGCGCCCGTCAGTGTCTGCGTGCCGGTGCCCGCGAGCGTCACGCCGCCGCTGCCGCCGATCGCGCCGCCGAACGTGCCGTTGCCGCTGCCGTTCAGCGTCAGCACATTCGCGCCGAGGTTCACGTTCGTGCCGGCCGCGCCGGTCAGCGTGCCGAGCGTCTGCGCGCCTGCGGCGCCGCTCAGGTCGAACGTCGCGCCCGTGCCGGCCAGGTTCACCGTGCTGCCCGCGGCGAGGCTGCCGCCCGCGCCGAGCGCGAGCGTGCTGCCGCCGTTGATCGTCGTGCCGCCGGTGTACGTGTTCGCGCCCGTCAGCGTCTGCGTGCCGGCGCCCGCGACCGTCACGCCGCCGCTGCCGCCGATCGTCCCGCCGAATGTACCGGCGGTGCTGCCGTTCAGCGTCAGCGCGTTGCCGCCGAGGTTCACGCTCGTACCCGCCGCGCCGGTCAGCGTGCCGATCGTCTGCGCGCCCGTTGCGCCGCTCAGGTCGAACGTCGCGCCCGTGCCGGCCAGGTTCACCGCGCCGCTCGACGCAAGGCTGCCGCCCGCGCCCAGCGCCAGCGTGCCGGCGTTGATCGTCGTGCCGCCGGTGTACGTGTTCGCGCCCGTCAGTGTCTGCGTACCGGTGCCGGCCAGCGTCAGGCTGCCGGTGCCGCCGATCGCACCGCCGAAGGTATTGCTGCCGTTGCCGCTCAGCGTCAGCGCAGTCGCGCCGAGATTCACGTTCGTGCCGGCCGCGCCGGTCAGCGCGCCGAGCGTCTGCGCACCGGACGCGCCGCCCAGGTCGAATGTCGCGCCCGCGCCGGCGAGATTCACCGTGCCGCTCGCCGCGAGGCTGCCGCCCGCGCCCAGCGCCAGCGTGCTGCCGCCGTTGATCGTCGTGCCGCCCGTATACGTGTTCGCGCCGGACAGCGTCTGCGTGCCGGTACCCGCGAGCGTCAGCCCGCCGGTGCCGCCGATCACGCCGCTGAACGTGCCGCTGGCGGTTCCGCCCAGCGTCAGCGCGTTGCCGCCGAGGCTCACGTTCGTGCCGGCCACGCCCGACAGCGCACCGAGCGTCTGCGCACCCGACGCGCCGCTCAGGTCGAGCGCCGCGCCCGCGTTCGCGAGGTTCATCGTGCCGGTCGATGCCAGGCTGCCGCCTGCGCCGATCGCGAGCGTGCCCGCGTTGATCGTCGTGCCGCCCGTGTAGGTGTTCGCGCCCGTCAGCGTGGTCGTCGCCGCGCCGTTCTTCACGAGCGCGCCCGTACCGGTAATCGCGCCGCCCAATCCGAGCGCGTTGCTGCCGCCGAGCGTGAGCGTCGAGCCCGCGCCGAGACCGATTGCATTCGCCACTGTCAGGTTCGTGTTCGTATCGAGTGTCGCCGAACCGCCGACATTCAGCGCGCCGGTGCCGAGTGCCGCGGCGTTGCCGAGCACCAGTCCGCCACTGTTGAGGTTCGTGCCGCCCGAATAGGTGCTCGCGCCGTTCAGCGTCTGCGTGCCGGTGCCGGCCAGCGTCAGGCTGCCGGTGCCGCCGATCGCGCCGCTGTACGTGCCGCTCGCGGTTCCGCCCAGCGTCAGCGCGTTCGCGCCGAGATTCACGTTCGTGCCGGCCACGCCCGACAGCGCGCCGAGCGCTTGCGCACCCGACGCATTGCTCAGGTCGAGCGTCGCGCCCGCGTTCGCGAGATTCATCGCGCCGGTCGCCGCCAGGCTGCCGCCCGCGCCGATCGCCAGCGTGCCGGCATTGATCGTCGTGCCGCCGGTGTAGGTGTTCGTGCCCGTCAGCGTCACGGTCGCCGCGCCGTTCTTCACGAGCGCGCCCGTACCGGTAATCGCACCGCCCAATCCAAGCGCGTTGCTGCCGCCGAGCGTGAGCGTCGAGCCCGCGCCGAGACCGACTGCATTCGCCACTGTCAGGTTCGTATTCGTATCGAGCGTCGCCGCACCGCCGACGGTCAGCGTGCCGGTGCCCAGCGCCGCGGCGTTGCCGAGCACCAGTCCGCCACTATTGAGGTTCGTGCCGCCCGAATAAGTGCTCGCGCCGTTCAGCGTCTGCGTGCCGGTGCCATCCAGCGTCAGGCTGCCGGTGCCGCCGATTACGCCGCTGAACGTGCCGCTGGCCGTTCCGCCCAGCGTCAGCGCGTTCGCGCCGAGATTCACGTTCGTGCCCGCGACGCCCGACAGCGCGCCGAGCGTTTGCGCACCCGACGCATTGCTCAGGTCGAGCGCCGCGCCCGCGTTCGCGAGATTCATCGTGCCGGTCGCCGCCAGGCTGCCGCCCGCGCCGATCGCCAGCGTGCCGGCATTGATCGTCGTGCCGCCCGTGTAGGTGTTCGCGCCCGTCAGTGTCACCGTCGCCGCGCCGTTCTTCACGAGCGCGCCGGCGCCGGAAATCACGCCGCCCAGCGCGAGCGCGTTGCTGCCGCCGAGCGTGAGTGCCGTGGCCGTGCCGAGATCGATCGCGTTGGCGACCGACAGGCTCGTATTCGCATCGAGCGTCGCGGCACCGCCGACGGTCAGCGTGCCGGTGCCCAGCGCCGCGGCGTTGCCGAGCACGAGGGTGCCGGCGTTCAGCGTCGTGCCGCCCGTGTAATTGTTCGCGCCGCTCAGCGTCAGCGCCGCCGCGCCGTTCTTCACGAGCCCGCCGCCGCCGGAGATCGTGCCGCCGAGCCCGAGATCGGTGCTGCCGCCCAGCGTCAGCGTCGTGCCGGTGGCGACGTTGATGCCGTTCGCGAGCGATACGTTGGTGGTCGCATCGAGCGTCGACGAGCCGTTGACGTTCACCGCGCCGGAGCCCAGCGCCGTGTTGCTGCCGACGACGAGGTTGCCGCCGTTCAGGTTCGTGCCGCCGGAGTAGACGTTCGTGCCGGTCAGCGATTGCGTCCCGGGGCCGGACAGCGTCACGCTGCCCGAGCCGCCGATCGTGCCCGCGTAGGTCGCGTTGATGGTGCCGTTGAGCGTCAGCGAATTGCCGCCGAGGTCCACGTTCGTGCCGGCCGCTCCCGCCAGCGCTCCGATCGTCCGCGCGCCCGACGCGCCGCTCAGGTCGAACGTCGCGCCCGCGCCGGTCAGGTTCACCGTGCCGGTCGCCGCGAGGCTGCCGGCGCCGCTCAGTGCGAGCGTGCCGCTGTTGATCGTCGTGTCGCCCGCGTAGGTGTTCACGCCGCTCAGCGTGGCCGTCGCGGCGCCGTTCTTCACGAGGCCGCCGTTTCCGCTGATCGTGCCGGACAGCCCGAGGCTGTTGCTGCCACCGAGCGTCAGCGTCGCGCTGTTGTTGAGATTGATCGCATTGTCGAGCGTGACGTTCGTGCTCGTGTCGAGCAACGCCGACGCATTGACGTTCACCGCGCCGGTGCCGAGCGCCCCGTTGTTGCCGACCACGAGGTTGCCGCCGTTCAGGTTCGTGCCGCCCGTATAGGTATTGGCACCCGACAGCGCCAGCGTGCCGCCGTCGTTCTTCGTCAGCGCGCCGCTGCCCGACACCGTGCCCGACAGCGTGAGCCCGGTCGCGCCCTGCACCGTCAGGCCGGTGCCGAGCGTCACGTTGTTCGACACGTTGAGCCCGGCCGTGCCCGCCTGCAGCGCGCCGCCGTTGGCCGTGATCGTGCCGGTGCCGAGCGACGCGTTGTCGTTGATGATCGCGACGCCGCCGCTCGACAGCGTCGCGTCCTGCACGGTCGACGCGCCGTTGATCGTCCAGTTGCCGCTCGCGACGTCGAGGTGATTGAAGTTGACGAAGTTGTTGATCGCGATCGTGCCGTTCGCGGAGGTGCCCTGCTGGAGGTTCAGCGTGTTGTTGCCGCCCGCGCCGCCGTCGACGATCCCCGTCGCCGCCACGTTGAGCGTGTTCGGGCCGACCGTGATGTTGAACGCGCCGCCGGTGCCGCCCGCCGCGTTGACCGACGAGCCCGTCACCGCGTTGAACGTGTTGGTGCTGTTCGCGCCCATCGACACGCTGCCGTTGATCGTGCCCGAGTTGGTGAACGTGTTGCCGCCCCCGGGCGTGCCGTTCGTGGCGAGCGACACGCGGCCGTTGATCGTGCCGCTGTTCGTCATGTTGACCGTGCCGCCGCCGTATGCGGCGACCACCGGCGCATCCGCGCCGGACAGCGTCGCGCCGACCAGCGGGTTCGAACCGATCGTGCCGGTGTTGTTGATGGTCGACGTGCCGCCGGTGCCGTTCTGGACCGACAGCGCCATGCCGGTCACGCCGCTGATCGCGACCCCGGTCGAGCCGAGCATCGTGCCGTTGTTGGTGACGGTGGTATTGCTCGCCGACGCATTGCCGAGCACCGCGCCGCTCGAGAGCACGCCGAGCCCCGAGCCGAGCGCGGACGGGTCGATCGTGCCGTTGTTGGTCAGCGTGTTGTTGTTGCCGGTCAGCGACATCGCGGTGCCGCCGACGCCCAGCAGCACGCCGACGCTCGCGCCAGGATTGACGGTGACGTTCAGGTTGTTGGCGCTGTTTGCATAGCTCGGCGCCAGCGGATTCGCGACGCCCGAGCAGGTGACGGTGGTGCCTGCCGTGCTGCAGGTCGCGTACGCGGGAACGATGCCCGCGCCGGACAAGGCCAGGAAGACGCCCGTCGGCAACAGGAATTTCGGAAACGGCTCTCCGCTCTTCTTCGAATGCGCAATGTTCATGCTTCCCCTCGTGCTCGGCATGGCCGGTGAATCGATCCGGCGGCGGCGGAAAATCCGGGACGCAAGCGTGCCCTCCGGCGGTCGCGGAACGACGTCGGTCTATTCGTGGATGAACTGCGGGTTAATCGATTCTCGTTTGCGAGTGCAAACTCAACCGGACGACATGATCGTGGCCCCTTGTTCTTATGCAGCGACTTTCTGGTTGATTTGATTACCGCCCTGCTTTTTGTCAGACAAGGCTATATCAAATAAACAGGGTTTTCCAGTCGATGTTTGGTTATCGGAGCGAGGTCGATGGAATACGTATTTTTTACTCGTGATATCGCGTGAAACGACTGTATTAAAAGGATATTTCGGTCATTCCGTCATACCAGGCAAAGTTACCTGCACCACGAGATCAGTGAAAACACCGATAATTCATACTAATCGCCGACCGGATTTTCGCGACTCAATTTAAATGATGACGGCGGCAGTCGGTGCAAATAATCCGAACCCATTTTATTTAAAGAATTGAAAGCATGGATTCTCAACACACTTGCAGAGTGCCTTCGCATTCGGCGCACATGATTCCGCCGCCTTGAAATGAAAAATGAAAGCCGCAAGGTCAATCGCCCCCCGGCCACGCGGCCCCGCTTGAAACGCAGGTTCAAAGGTGTCGGACTTCAGGAGAAGCGTGCCGCCGGCTTGCACGGCACGCGGCCCGGCATGCTGCCACGGCCGGCTCGCGCATGGCCAGGCACTGCGGTCGACACGGCGTGTCGAGCGTGTCCGGAGCAGCCGGACGATGTTCGGCATGCCGGAGCTTCGGGGTTCGAAGGATGTTCAACGAACGTCGACGGGCTTGCCCGGCCGGCGTCAATCCACCGGACACATCGCGAGCCGCCCCATCGCCTCCCCGGCGCCGCGCACCGCGCAGGTGGCCGGCTCGTCGGCGATCCGCGCGCTCAGTCCGGTCTCGTCGCGCAGCAGGCGTTCGAGATCCGCGAGCAGCGCGCCGCCGCCCGTCAGCACCACGCCGCGATGCGCGATGTCGGTCACGAGTTCGGCCGGCGCGTTTTCCAGCACCGACTTCACCGCGCCGATCACCTGCTTGAGCGGCGCGGCCAGCGCGTCCGCCACATCGTGGTTGGACAGCTCGATCGAACGCGGCAGGCCGTCCTTGACGCTGCGCCCGATCGCGCGCGTCGACGCGCGTGGCACGGCGCTGGTGGCCGAGCCGATCGTCTCCTTCACGCGCTCGGCAGTCTGCTCGCCGAGCAGCACGCCGTACAGGTTGCGCACGTGATTGACGATCGCCGCGTCGAACTGGTTGCCGCCGACCCGGATCGCCTCGCGATAGACGACGCCGCCGAGCGCGATCACCGCGACTTCGGTCGTCCCGGCGCCGATGTCGACGACCATCGAGCCGACCGGCTCGGTCACCGGCAGGCCCGCGCCGAGCGCGGCGGCGAGCGCTTCCTCGATCAGTTCGACGTCCGATACACCGGCCGCGAACGCCGCCTCGCGCATCGCGCGGCGCTCGACCGCCGTCGCATCCGACGGCACGCACAGCGTGACCTCGACGCGGCGGCTGAAGCGCGAGCGCGTGCGCGACATGTCGATGAAGCGCCGAAACATCTGCTCGGCGGCGTGCGCATCGGCGATCACGCCGTGCCGCATGGGCCGCACGGCCTCGAGATGCCCCGGCTCGCGGCCGAGCAGCGCCTTCGCGAGTTCGCCGACCGCCTCGAGCGTCGGTCGCGCATCGGACGCGCCGCCCTTGCGAAAGCAGACGACCGACGGCTGGTCCAGCACCACGCCGCGCTCGTGCGTATAAATCCGCGTACTCGCCGTTCCAGGGTCGATCGCAACGGGTTGCGCAAACAACTTTCCGAACAGCGGTGTCGACATGGTTACCCTTTTCTTGAACAAACGGCCGAAGCGGCCAGGCCGCATCCCCGCGGCGCGCCTTCGCCGCCCCATTGAAGTCTTAGCGGCAAATCGTGCCGATACTTTAAGCAATTCCAATGATTATTTCGCGACGAAATTGCCGAAACCGCGTTTCGGCAGGCCCGCGGCTACGCATCGGCCGCTCGCGTTGCGCTTGTAAAACACGGTAATCTCTCGGTCTTGCCTGCTCCCGGCAGGCGCCCGACGCCCGATCACGCCAGGTATTCCACCATGACAGCGACCGCCTCTCTCCGCTGGCTCGGGGTGCGCCGGCTCGGCGCCACGCTCGTTGCGCTGTGGTGCTGCACCGTTGCCGCGCAGCCCTTGCCGGCCGCCGACACCGCCGCGCGCACCGCGACGGCGGCCACTGCCGCCGCACCGGCCGCCCCTGCCACGGCGGCCGCCCGCGCCGCCACGCCCGCCTCGACCTGCAACGCCGACGGCGGCCCGGCCGGCCGGCCGCCGGTCGGCCTCGTGCTGTCCGGCGGCGGCGCGCGCGGGTATGCGCACCTGGGCGTGCTGAAGGTGCTCGAGGAAAACCGCATCCCGATCGACTGCATCGCCGGCACGAGCATGGGCGCCGTGGTCGGCGGGCTGTATGCGAGCGGGATGGCCGCCGACGAGATGCAGAAGCAGCTGTCGGAGGTGAACCTGGCCGACATCGCGTTTGACGTGACCGACCGCGCCGACCTGCCGCAAACCAGCCGCGAGGACGAGCGCCTGTACATCAACAGCCTGACGCTGGGCTTCGGCAAGAAAGGCGTGAAGGCGCCGGTCGGCCTCGTGCAGGGCAACCGGCTGCAGGCGCTGCTCGCGAACTGGACCGCCGCCGTGCCGACCAACCAGCCGTTCGACCAGTTGCCGATCCCGTATCGCGCGGTCGCGACCGACCTGCAGACCGGCCAGATGGTCGTGCTGGACCGCGGCTCGCTGCCGCTCGCGATCCGCGCGAGCATGGCGATGCCCGGCCTGTTCGCGCCGGCCGAGATCAACGGCCGCGCGCTCGTCGACGGCGGGCTCGTCAGCAACCTGCCGGTCGACACCGCGCGGCAGATGGGTGCGAAGGTCGTGATCGCCGTCGACATCGGCTCGCAGCTGCGTCCGCTCGACGCGCTCGCGTCGCCGGCCGACGTGATGCAGCAGATGGTCGGCATCCTGATCCGCCAGAACGTGACGTCGCAGCGCAAGCAGCTCGCCGCGCAGGACGTGCTGCTCACGCCCGACCTCGGCGCGCTCGCGTTCACCGATTTCCAGAACGCGAAGCAGGCGATCGCCGCCGGCGCGGCCGCCGCGACCGCGGCGCTGCCGCGGCTCAGGCACCTCGCGCTCACGCCGGAACAGTACGCGGCCTACCGGTCCGCGCATGCGCAGCCGCTGCCGCCGCCGATCCGCATCACGCGGGTCGAGATCAAGACGACCGGCGGCGTGCCCAAGCGTGTCGTCGCCGACGCGCTGCACGTGAAACCGGGCGACACCTACGATCCGGCGACCGTCAGCCAGGACCTGCTCGGGCTGACGACCGGCGGCAATTTCGAGAGCGTGACGCAGCAGATCGTGAGCCACGGCGACGAGAACGTGCTCGAGATCGATGCGCGGGAGAAATACTGGGGGCCGAATTTCCTGCTGTTCGGCGTCGGGATGTCGAGCAGCTCGACCGACGAAGGCGGCTTCCGCCTGCACGTCGGCTACCGGCGGCCGTGGCTCACGGAGTCGGGGCTCGAATTCCGCGCGGACACGACGATCGGCAGCGACCTGCAATCGGCGCGCGTCGAATTGCGCCAGCCGTTGCCGGCCGCATACGGCTTGTACATTTCGCCCTATGCGGAATACCAGCGTCGCTACGTGAACCTGTACGACAACAGCGGCGAGGTGAAGCTGAACCAGTACTTGATGCAGACGGCGCGCACCGGGCTCGACTTCGGCCTGCCGATCGCGCGACTCGGCGACTTCCGGATGGGTATCGGCTATGCGACCGGGCACGGCTCGCCGAACTACAACCTGCCGTTCCCGTTCGATGACGGCAGCTCGACGCTGATCTGGCCGAGCTTCACGTCGCAGGCGCTGACCGCGCGTGCGCGGCTCGTCATCGATCAGCTCGACGATCCGATGTTCCCGCGTCGCGGCTACTACGGCGAATTCCGTGTCGAACGGTCGCTGTGGTCGCACAACAGCCAGTCCGCGGAGGACCTCGCCGATACATCCAACACGCCTTACACCGAGCTCTACGCCAAGGCGATGATCGCGCAGCAGTTCGGCCGGCACAGCGTCAGTGCAACGATCGAGGGCGGCAAGAGCATCGGCGGCACCAACCTGATCAACGCGTTCAACTTCACGCTCGGCGGGTTCCAGCATCTGGCCGCGTATGCGGCCGACCAGCTGACGGGCAACGAACTCGCGTACGGCAACGTGACCTACATGAACCAGCTGATGACGTTCAACGCGTCCCCGATCAAGGCGCTGTCGGTCGGCGCCAGCGCGGAACTCGGCAACGTGTGGTCGAGCGGCGTGAACGTCGGCGGCGGCACGCTCAAGCAGAGCTATACGTTCTTCACGAGCCTGTCGACCTCATTCGGTCCGCTGTACATGGGTATCGCGCTCGCGCCGGGCGGCCGGCGCAACATCTACCTGCAGCTCGGCCGCACATACTGATGGGGGCGCGCGGATGGCGGCGGCGGGCATCCGCCGCGTCACCGCCCGCGCCTTGTGCAGCCGGACGCCGGCTAGATCGGCCAGCTGATCTCGAAGCGCGCGCCGCCGAGTTCGGCCGGATCGACGACCGCGATCCGGCCGTTGTGCGCGTGGAGCACCTGCCGCGTGATCGCGAGGCCTAGCCCGTAGCCGCCGGTGCGGCGGTCGAGCCGCACGAACGCGTCGAAGATCCGCTCGCGTTCGCTCTCCGGCACGCCCGGCCCGTCGTCCTCGACATAGATCGCGATGTTGCCGTGTTCGATCGCGATCCCGACGACGATCCGCGACGCCGCATATTTGCTCGCATTGCGCAGCAGGTTGCGCATCGCGTACGACATCAGCCGCCGGTCCATCTTCACGCGCAGGTCCGACGCGATCGCGATGCGCGACTCGATCGCGCGCTCCGGATACAGCAGCTGCGCGTCGCTGACCTGGTGCTCGAACCACGCGACCGGCGCGGTCAGCTCGAGGTTCGACTGCAGCGAGCTGTATTCGAGCCGCGCGTACGTGAGGCTCATGTCGATCAGTTCCTCGAGTTCCGTCACGTCCTGCGCGATGCTCTCCAGCGCACCGTGGTATTCGGCGGCCGAGCCCGGTTCGCGCAGCATCTCGAGCGCGAAGCGCACGCGCGCGAGCGGCGTACGCAGCTCGTGCGAGATCCCGTTCGTCAGGTCGCGCTGCGCGGCGATCAGCCGCTCCATGCGCATCGCGAGCGCATTCAGCGTGCGCGCGAGCGGGCCGATGATCACGCTGTGCGACTCCCGTGCGCGCGTGTTGAAGCGCCCGCCGGTGAAATCGATCGCGCGCTCGCGCACCATCACGAGATCCGACCAGACCGGCCGCATCCACCGATACGCGGCGAGCGCGGGCGCGGTGAACACGAACGCGAGCACGATCCAGATATCGCCCGGCAGCGCGTCGAACGCATGCCACACGACTTCCGGCGACAACACCACGCACAGCGCGAGCGCCGGCACCAGCGCGGTCAGCAGCACGAGGCCGAGCAGGTGCAGGTAGGTGCGCACGTACAGGCGCGACCAGCTCGGAATGCGGTCGGCGCGCGTGTCGGTCCACGCGCGGCGGAAATGCAGCCAGCGCCATTTGACATAGCGCAGCGCGGAAAGCGGCGCTGCGTCGGAGTGCGAACGGGTGCGTCGGATCATCGCGGCTTCCGGCTATCGTGCGCGGCGGGGAGGCAGCGGCCGACGGG
Source organism: Burkholderia sp. BCC1998 (assembly GCF_905339875.1). NCBI lineage: Bacteria > Pseudomonadati > Pseudomonadota > Betaproteobacteria > Burkholderiales > Burkholderiaceae > Burkholderia > Burkholderia sp. BCC1998. The sequence continues at coordinate 114,416 of NZ_CAJPHE010000005.1, read as the reverse complement.
CTCGCGCCGGGTTGGCGTCATTCCCACGCATGCTTGCTGAACTGGTAACCCTTGCTGCGGATCGTCTTGATCCGCTGCGGGTTGCCTGCATCGTCGTGCAGCTTGCGGCGCAGCTTCGAGATGCGCCCGTCGATCGTGCGGTCGAGGCCGTCGAATTCGACCCCGCGCAGCTGCAGCATCAGGTCGTCGCGGCTGACGACCTCCCCCGCACGGCACACCAGCACCCACAGCAGGTCGAACTCGGCCGACGTGAGGTCGGGCGAGCCGCCGCCGGGCAGCACGACCGAGCGGTCGGTGCGGTCGATCGAGAACTGGCCGAACGTGTAGCGCTCCGGCTGCGGCGCGGCGCCCTCGGCCGCGCGCGCGGGGACGCGGCGCAGCTGCGCCTTGATCCGCGCGAGCAGGATGCGCGGCTCGACCGGCTTGTGCACGTAGTCGTCGGCGCCGAATTCGAGGCCGAGCAGTTCGTCAAACGGCTCGTCGCGCGCCGTCACCATGATGATCACGCCGTCGTATTGCTTGCGTGCCTCGCGGCAGATCTCGAACCCGTCCTTGCCCGGCAGGTTCACGTCGAGAATGACGAGATCCGGGCGCGTGGACAGGATCGCCGGCACGGCGGCGTCACCATGCAGCACAGTGTCGACTTCATAGTCGTTCTTGCGCAGGTAGCCGGCGATCAGCGTGGACAGGCGGGTGTCGTCTTCGACGAGCAGGATGCGAAAGGGCATGGGCAACGGTCGGATCGTACGGGGAGACCGCGGCGGCGGCAGGCTTGCACCGGCTGCCGGCCATCGGTCGAAACGTACCGCATGATACTGCGCCCACCGCTCGCCTGTTTGCCCGATCCGATAAATAAGGGCGCGATTGCTCCCGCGCTTGACGAACCGGCGCCGAAACGGTTCCATACGGGCTCTTTGGAAACCGGGCCGCCCGCCCTGCCTCGCACGCGATGAACTATCAGCCGATCCTCGAACGCATCCATACCGAACTCGCCCCCTGGATCGGCCAGGGACGCGTCGCCGATTACATTCCCGAGCTCGCGAAAGTGCCCGCCGACAAGTTCGGGATGGCCGTCGTGACGCTGGACGGAAACGTTTACACGGTCGGCGACGCGCGGGAGCGCTTCTCGATCCAGAGCATCTCGAAGCTGTTCGCGTGCACGCTCGCGTTCCAGTTGCTGGGCGACGCGCTGTGGGAACGGGTCGGCCGCGAGCCGTCCGGCACCGCGTTCAATTCGCTCGTTCAGCTCGAAAACGAGCGCGGCAAGCCGCGCAACCCGTTCATCAACGCCGGCGCGCTGGTCGTCACCGACGTGCTGTGCCGCCGCTTCGTCAGGGCCGAGACGGCGCTCGTCGAGTTCGTGCGGCGGCTGATCGGCGCGACCGACCTCGACTACGATTCGCGTGTCGCGCTGTCGGAGCTGCAGCACGCGGAACGCAACCGCGCGATGGCGCATTTCATGGCGAGCTTCGGCAACATGCAGATGCCGCCCGATACGGTGGTCGACGCGTATTGCCGCCAGTGCGCGATCACGATGAACTGCGTCGAGCTGGCGCAGGCCGCGCTGTTTCTTGCGAACGGGGGCGTCGCGCCCGTTACCGGCGAGCGGGTCGTCGACGCGAGTTCGGCGAAGCGGCTGTCGGCGCTGATGCTGACCTGCGGCACCTATGACGCGGCGGGCGACTTCGTATATCGCGTCGGCTTGCCTGCCAAGAGCGGTGTCGGCGGCGGGATCGTCGCGGTGCTGCCGGGGGAGATGGCCGTGTGCGTGTGGGCGCCGGGGCTCGATGCGAACGGGAACTCGCTGGCGGGGACGTTGGCGCTGGAGTGGTTGACGACTTATACGGGGAGGTCGATTTTTTGACGCACCGAATTCACGCGCAACGCATTCTTTGAAATGTGACGATCGATTCGGCACGCACCGGCACGTTGAATCGGGAATTCGTTCTCGGGCAGCAATCGACCCGGAGGACACGCTCGCAACGCCCGAAACCGGACGTCGCACTCGTCATGAATCGAGCGCGACAACCGATCGCATCGGAACATTGAGCGAGCAAGATTCGGACAGGCCGGCGCAAGTCCGGCCACGCAGCTAGAAGGCGCTCTTTATCACGCCCCCGTCGGCTCGCAACGCAGCGCCGGTCGTCGCCGACGAAAGCGGGCTGGCGATATAAGCGACGAGGGACGCCACTTCCTGCGGCGAACCGAATCGCTTGATGAGCGATGTGGGACGGACCTTCTCGAAGAATTCCTTCTCGAACGCTTCAAACGATTTGCCGTCGGCCTTCGCGAGCGTCTCGACGAATTCGCCCACGCCGCGCGATTTCGTCGGCCCCGGCAGGATGCTATTGACCGTGATACCCGTGCCGGCAACGGCTTCGGCCAGCCCGCGCGCAACTGCGATCTGCGCGGTCTTCGTCACCCCGTAGTGGATCATTTCGGCCGGAATCTGCACCCCGCTTTCGCTCGAAATGAAAATGATGCGCCCCCAGTCGGCCTGCTTCATCGCCGGCAGAAACAGCCGGGCGAGGCGTACGCCACTCAGGACGTTGACCTCGAAGAAACGCTTCCAGTCCGCGTCAGGAATCTCTTCGAATGGCTTCGGCTCGAAGATGCCGAGGTTATTGATCAGGATTTCCACGCCCGGATAGCGTTGCGCCAGTTCGTCGGCCGCTTCGGCCGTACTCAGGTCGCCCGCAAATCCAGCCACATCGCCGCCGGTATCCGCTTTCAGTTGCGCGACTACGTCATCGACAGATGACTGGGAGCGTCCGTTCACGATCACACGAGCGCCTTCCTGGGCCAGCGTGCTGGCGATAGCGAGGCCAATGCCGGCTGTGCTGCCGCTCACCAGTGCGAGTTTGCCTGTCAGATTCAGGTTCATGAGTGATTCCTTTTTCCGTGGACAAAGTAGACGTGACGACATCGAGTCTCGAACGACTGGATGTCGCCAACGGGTTTACGTACGCGTAATCGATGCGCCGCCATCGACCAGCGAGGCAGTGCCGGTGACAAAGGACGAATCGTCCGATGCGAGATAAAGCACTGAACGCGCCAGTTCTTCCGGCTTTGCCACGCGCTTGAGCGCATGCAGCCCGGTCACGAACGCCTGCGATTCTTGAGTGTCGTTCATGCCGCGATACATCTCCGTGTCCACGGCACCCGGCAACACCGCGTTGACCCGCACGCCTTGCGCGCCGTACTCCGCGGCGAGTGCCTGCGTCAAGCCGATCAGCCCGGCCTTGCTCGCCGCGTAGGCCGCCGTGCCGGGAAACGCGAACGAGTAACCGACGAAGGTCGACGTGAAGATGATCGATCCGCCGCCCTGCTTCAGCATTTCGGGAATCTGGTGCTTCGCGCCCAGGAAGGCACTGGTCAGATTGGTCGCCAGCGCGGCGTTCCAGCCTGCTTCGGAAATACCGGTGGTCGGGCCCATCTCGCCGAGCGTACCTGCGTTGTTATAGGCGATGTCCAGACGGCCGAAGCGGCTCACTGCAAGCGCGACCAGCGCCTTCGCGAAGTCCTCCGACTGCACGTCGCCGGCCAGATACGCGGCTTCGCCGCCTTCGCTGGCGATCTCCGCCGCGAGCGCTTCGAGTTCCGCCGCGCGCCGCGCCGCAATGACTACCTTGGCGCCTTCCTTCGCGAACAGCTTCGCAGTAGCGCGGCCAATACCTGCGCTGGCACCCGTCACGATGGCGACTTTTCCTGTCAAACGTTGCATTTCCAATCTCCTGATCCGCTGCGTCGGCCAGCGCCCGATGCGTTGGCCCGTGACAGCAATATAGGCTTCAGTCTTGATTGCAGAAAGGCATAAAAAATGGTCCTATCATTAAGTTTTTGTGAATGATCGAGGATCGGTATGGATCGCCTTCGCGCCTTCGAGGTTTTCGTGACGGTGGTGAGCCGTGGCGGCTTCGCGCGCGCCGCGGAGGCGCTCGGCACATCGCCGGCCAACGTCACGCGGTACGTGCATGAACTGGAAGCGCACCTCGGCACGCGCCTCCTGAATCGCACGTCACGCACGCTGTCCCTGACGGAGGGCGGCGAGACCCTCTACGCCCGCTGCAAGTCCATCCTCGACGAGGTTGCGGAGACGGAGGGGCTTGTGTCATCCGCGTCGGTCGAACCACGTGGACGACTGCGCATCAATGCGCCCGTGAGCTTCGGCATTCTGTATCTGGCGCCGCTATGGCCCGGGTTCATGCAGAAATATCCGCGAATCGAACTCGACATCGGGCTGATCGACCGCGTCGTCGATATCGTCGACGAGGGCTACGATCTCGCCATTCGCATCTCGCGCGCCGGCTCGACCAGCCACGCGGCACGCAAGCTGGCGACATCGCAAAACATTCTGTGTGCGTCGCCGGCCTATCTGGCCCGCTTCGGACATCCGACCGCGCTGACGGACCTGGTCGAGCATCGCTGCATCGGGTACACATATGCGGCCACCGGCGACGAATGGGAACTGATCGATGGAAACGGCAAGACCCATCCTGTGAGGGTCGACTGCCATATGCATACCAATAACGGCGATACGGCGCGCTCGGCAGCGCTCGCCGGGCAAGGGCTGATCTGGCAACCCACGTTCCTGATCAACGACGATCTGCGTGCAGGCAACCTCGTTCACGTGTTGCCTGAGTATCGTCTACCCGAGATCGACATACTTGCTGTCTACCCGAGCCGCCGACACTTGAGCGCCAGAGTGCGCGTCATGATCGATTTCCTGGTCGATGCGTTCGGTGGAGTGCCGCCGTGGGATCGCTAGGACAAAAAGCGAGCAGTCGCCACGCCGGTGACAAGTTGCAAGCACTTCCAGACCGTACGCGTGATCGTCCTGCGCGATGGCGGAAGCACATCAAAACCGGCGAGCCGTGGATCACGGCTGGCGACTCAATGGGCTGTTTGGCACGATCTACGCGGACAGCCCTGGCATTGTCGGTTTTACGCTTCGGGATGTGCAGAGGTACGCGATCCAGCTTCCAGTGAGGGCTACGATCCTGTCCGTCCAGGTAGCGTAGCAACCGAGACCTGAATGCCGGCGAGCATCCTGTTCGCCCGGCGCACGAACACCCAGTGCCAAACCCAGAGCAAAACCGCAACGCCGCCCGCGATGGAGCCAATGGTATTGGGTATTAGCGAAAGAACCTGGGCAAGACACCACCCGATGCCGCTGATCCGGCCGAACGAGCGCAAACCCGACAGAGCCGGATTGATACGAGACTCCGCTTCCAGGGACTTCGCGACGTTGGAAATAATGAAGAAGTCCTCGATGAAGTTGTATGGCAAGAGGAACATGAGCCAGACGCTGTTGGGTTCGGCCGCACGCGATCCTCGGTTGACCGATTTCAGGGTGGTCCTGAGGTCGCTCGCGTAGGCATAGACCAGCGCCAGGAAAACCGCGATGACGACCATGCCACCGATCGGCCCAAGCATCTCCATTTCGCCGAGAACGCCTCCGCCTTCAGCGGGATGGATAAGGGGATAGGCGAGCCCAAAGGCAATGGGGATGCTCAGAATGGCTTTGAGAATGGTCCGCGCAGTTGTGCTCATGTGTATCGGATGGAATAGATGCGTTGTCACAGGCAGCATAGCGAACGATCATTCTCGCCGTGCGATTTTTTCCTGATATATGCCGCCTTTTCTCGCGACTCCAGCCGAGCGGTGTTCTCGATTGATTCGACCCGTTCGATGGCAACGATCAGAGATCTCCGCGCACTTCACCGGTTCCCAGCGAGCTGCGCTGCCGGTTGACTTCCGCCCAAAGCTCATCGCTGTCGTCATTGCGCAGCACGACCATCCAGTCCAGTTGATCGTCGGTCACGCCGAAGTATTCCAGGATTTCCCGTCGGGCCGCATCGACGAACTGCGCGTATTCCGGGGTTGCCTGGGCCTGCGCGTGCAGGGCGTCGTATGCTGCATCGTCCGCGCCGCCGCCGTGCTCGTCGATATAGCGCGAGATCCACTGGTCTAGCTCGCGGTCGTAATCGGCCTCGGCGCGCATCGCTTGCACAGCCGTGTAGAAATCCAATTGGGCAAACGCGGCGATTGCCGTCGTTGTCGCCTCGTCGAAGGTAGTCGTCATTCCATCTCTCATGTCGGTCATGGCACATCATCGCACGAGCCGCACGCGGGCAGATGACTTGAATCCGGACCGGTCACTTGCTGCAAAAAAGCTTCGTTGCGACTGGTCGCGCTGCTAAGCAAGGTTAGAAGCTCGGCTGCACGTGCACGCAATGGAATCCAACATGGGTGATGCATCGCACGCTTATTGACTGCTGCAGTTGTTCCTCCTTCCAACACTGAATCCGGAATTTCGTCCAGTGCAGCCACAATCCCGGCAATGCCGTCCCGCTGTTGCTTGGTAAGTTCACCGCTTGTAAGCGTCAACATACACGAGCCTGCCGATACGTCATGCTTGAGTTCCCATGCCACGTTATAGTTGCCCATTACGTCGCACTGAAACTCTGCGTCCGCAGCCAAGATTTTTAGCGCTTCCACAAAATGGTAATAGGAATTCGCAAACGCCTCTTCTGGTGACATTCCGCTGCTGTGCGGTTGACTCGTCATTTTGCCGCCCCTGATGTCAATTCTCGTAAGCTAATCCCGCTCTCTTCGAGAACCGGCGCTGATCGATCCATACGCGCACTCACCCGAAGCCTCCCTGTCCCGACCTTCGACCGAAGCTAACCCCGCGCGCCGCCTTTGACGAATGCCAATCGGCTCCACGTCACACCCGCACGCCGATTTCCGCGCTGCACGGATTCGGTCTGGACATTCAGCACACTGCGCAAGCCATGAGCATTTGCGAGCTGGATGGTCTCTTCCACTGAAACGTCGAACATCCGTCGTCCTTCCGGAACCGGTCCGTAACGCAGGGACATGACCAGCATCGCGCCATCGCACAGGAGAGCACTGACGCTCGGTATCGCCCGACGACGCTCGTCTTCGTCAAGGTGCATCCAGACGGCCGACAGCATCACGAAGTCAAATTCTTTTCGCCTCGCACGCAAGATCGCGAGATCCGGCAGGCTATCGTCCAGCCATTCGATCCGCGGAGACGAATGCTGCCTGATTCCCGCAACGCGCAGCGCGTCCACCGGTTCGACGGCTACGACCGAATGCCCCATCGCCGCGAATGCAGCCGCATCGGTTCCGATACCGGCTCCAACATCGAGAATGCAAGACGGGCGCGTGGGAACGAGATGCAGGATGGGCCCATGGTGTTCCTCAAACGAGATGTCTTGCCATTGCTCGATGAGCGAATGTGCATGCTCCGCGTAGCCTTCCGTGCCGCGTACATTGATGGACACCACCGTCCTCCAAGTGTCGGTGTTTCGCGAAGTTTGCCAGATTGCCGGCATTTCAGTACCGACGCCACTTTCAGCCGTTCGCAAACACAAACACGCCGGTGTAGACACCCAAATGTCTCGTCCGCCCCGGACCGCGGTCGTTTGCGTTCCGTTTGTGAAGGGCGCATCGGACGGCCGCGTGACGCTCCGGTCAGTCCGCTATCGCTGGATAGCCCCACCAGGTGTGCGACTCCCATGTCGAAGATCGTCAGTTCCTGGCCAGAGTGCACGGCAAAACATTCGCCTGGTTTCATCAAGCTGCTTTTTCCATCGCCTGACGTGAAATCTTCAGCACCGTTTTTCGCGGCAGCAGTGGAACAATCCAGTCGAGCATGACGCGCAGCTTCGACTCGTTGAAGGCCACAAGTTCACCGCGTTCCATGGCCTCGTAGCCGTAGTGCGCCACTGACTCGGCCGACTTGGCATTCTTCCAGGCAGCCACGCCTTGCAGATCACCTGCGGCGACGAAACCGGTAGCCACCGCGCCAGGACATAAAGCCGTGGCAGTCACGCCGTATTCGCGTACTTCTTCGGCGACGGCCTGAGTGAACGAGGTTACATAGGCTTTAGTCGCGTAGTACACCGCTTGCAACGGCCCTGGCATGAACGACGCGGTCGACGAGACGTTCAGGATGCGCCCACGCCGACGTGCCACCATGCCCTTCAGGTAGTGATGTGTCAGGTTGGTCAGCGACACCATATTCACCTGCATCATGGTTTGCTCGGCAGCGAGATCACGTTCGACAAACTTGCCATGGCCGCCGAAGCCGGCGTTGTTGATCAGCATATCTATAGATAGCCCCAGTGCTTCGGTGGCCAGGAAGATCCGATCGGCCGATGCGGGGTCGGCGAGATCCTCGGCGATCACATGGACTTTCACGCCGTATTGCGTCTGGAGTTCCTGCTTGATGGATTCGAGCTTGTCGCGCGAACGCGCCACCAGAACGACATCGCCGCCCTTGCTTGCATGGATGCGTGCCAATTCCAGACCTATGCCGCTCGAAGCACCGGTAATCAATGCCGTTGCGTGTTTCATGGCTTTTCCTTGGTTCGGATTGTATAAGGTGATGGTAGCGATTCGACACCGGCGGCAGACTAGCAAAGCGCGCCACGAACAATCCCGATCGCGCCAGTCGTTTGCGCCAGGGCAGACACCAGCGGTCGCTCAAATGACCAGACCGAACCGTCTGCAGTGCTGGCCGCGAATACCCGGCGGCCCAAACGACTACTACACTACGGCGGCACCATTTGCAGCCCGTGTGGCGCAGTTTGAATTAACCACGACGCCCAACCTCTCCATACTTCCCTTGCAGTTTTGGATGGGGCGGTAAAGCGCCCATTGGATGACGATGGGGGTCTACAGATGCAGAGCAAGACTTTTCCAGTCGACATCGGCTGGCAGGCCTTACTGAAGGACCTGGGCCTCCGGCCTCGCAATGTGCTGCGTCGGGCCGGGCTTCCCGAAGACCTGCTTTTCCGCGGAAGACAGGGGCTCACTACTCAAGACTATTTCCGTTTCTGGCGCGCGTTGGAGGCCGAGGCAGGTGATGTCACGTTTCCTCTACGGATCGCCGAAACCCTCTCGGCAGAGTCTTTCGATCCGCCACTATTCGCAGCGCTGTGCAGCGCCAATCTGATGCAGGCTGTACAACGCCTCGCCAAATACAAGGCACTGGTGGCTCCGATGAGCCTCTGTGTGAACAAGGGTAAGGCGGGAGAACTGACGGTGACGCCTCGCTGGCTGTCGGTCCAGACGGAAGTGCCAGATTCCCTGCAAGTGGCCGAGATCGCGTTTTACGTGCGACTGGCCAGACTCGCGACCCGCGAGCCCGTGAAAGCGCTTCGAGTGGCGCTTCCGAAACTGCCGTCCAGCGCCTACGCGCGGCGCTACGAGAACTTCTTCGGCACGCTCGTGCGACGCGGGGCGAGCCCGAGTATCAGTTTTTCCGCCGTGGACGCCTTGCGTCCGTTCCTCCCGGTCAACGAAGGCATGTGGCGTGTGTTCGAGCCCGACCTTCGTCGCCGGCTCAGCGAACTCGATGCGACGGCGACAACGGCGGAGCGCGTGCGTGCCGTCCTGCTGGAATTGCTGCCTGGCGACGCGGCCACCATCGAGAAAACTGCCGAGCGCCTGGGGTTGAGCAAACGTACGCTGCAGCGTCGCCTTGAATGCGAGGGAGAGAACTTTCGCGCCTTGGTCAATGCTACCCGCGAGAACCTTGGCCGCCACTACTTGGAAAACACCACGATGTCGGGCGGAGAGATTGCCTTCCTGCTTGGCTTTGAGGATCCCAATTCCTTCTATCGCGCATTCCAGGATTGGACCGGGCAGACGGCCGGGAGCGTCCGTCATGCCATGTGCGTGAATTGACGAGAAGCCAACCTTGTCCAGGCTTGTCGAGCAACGGAAAGTGCTGATGACTGGCGCCACCGGACCGGTGCGCGGCCTGATCAAGGCGGCACCGCACTCGCCCGCTCGGTCGGTCGGTCGGCGCCAGCATGCAATGTCGGTTTATATTGCCGGAGTTCCAACACGCTCGCGCCGAAATCATTGACGACGTATACGGAGCGGTCGATTTTCTGAAAACACCGAAGTGACTCATGGGAGAGCATCAGTCATGCAACCGGAACACGCCTCAGATCTCGCAACGACTTACCACGCTGGCGCGGACACCCACACGCACACGCCGATTCCCCCGATCGTTCCGGCGCAAACCGCGCTGATCGTGATGCACTACCAGACCGACATCCTCGGCCTCTTTCCGTCAGTCGCCCCCGCCCTGCTCGCCAACACGCGCAAGCTGTGCGATGCAGCCCGGGCGGGCGGTGTCCACGTCTGCTTCGCGAATCTCCGCTTCAGCCCCGGCTATCCGGAAGTCAGTCCGCGCAACAAGAACGGGCAAGGAATCAAGCAACTCGGCCTGTTCGTCGACGACGGCCCGTGCCCGGAGCTCGGCCGGCTCGACAGCGAGCCGCTGACTATCGCGCATCGCGCGAGCGTGTTCTTCCGCACCGACCTGCAGGCGCGGCTCATCGCGCGGGGTATCGATACGCTGATCCTGGTCGGGATTGCGTCGACCGGCGTCGTGCTGTCGTCGGTTGCGCACGCCAGCGACGCGGATTTCCGGCTGTATACGGTGAAGGACTGCTGCTACGACCCGGATCAGGTCGTGCACGAGCACCTGTTCGCGACGGCGTTCGAGACGCGCACGACGGTGCTGTCGCTCGCGGACGCGCTGCGGCTGCTCGCTTAGGCGCACGATATCCACGCCACGCCGGCCGGAACGCATCCGGCCGGCACCTCGCGCATTACGCCGTGCGCAATTTCGCGCGTTACTTCGCGATATACACGCCCGACGTCGGGCACGTCCCCTGCGTATTCCCGTCCGTCACGAGCGACGCCGCGCTCGGAAACTGCGTGGTCGCGTTCGTCTTGACCGCGATCCACGCTTCCGTGAAATAGCTGACGCCATTGGTCTTCGTGCACTTCAGCGACACCGCACTGCGCGTATTGCTGCCGAACGCGCCTTCGAACGCGGACAACAGCTGGTTGCGCGTCACCGTCTTGCCCGCGTTCGCCTGCAGGAACGCGTTGAACGACGTGTTGCCGAGCCGGCTGATCATGCCGGCCGCCTGGTTCCAGTACGCATCCGGCGACGCCGAGTTCGAGCAGGTGCCGTGCTTGAACCATTCGTGCTTGTCGAGGCACGACGCCACGCCCGGCATGTAGGTCGACAGCGTGCTGCGGGTCGCGGTGCTGACCGGATACGCATCCATGCTGCACCACTGGTGCGCGTTGTCGAGATCGACATCGCTCTGCGGCACGCCGCAGTAAAACGGCTGGTTGCCGTCGTACCGGTTCGGCCAGAGACCGTGCAGCGACAGGCTCGTCGCCGCATACGTGCCGGCGAGGTTCGTACACTCCGGCGTGTCGTGCGACGCGCAGAAGCCGGGTTCCCACGAAGCGGCGAGCAGCAGGTAGTCGTAACTGGTCTGCGCGACGGCGTGCAACGAGGCGGATGCGACGGCGAGTGCGGCCGCGGCGCGGGCGAGCGTCTTGAGCATGGCGTTTCCTCGGAGAAGGCTTGCGGTCGCGGGATGCGCCGCAAGGTTGTCGAATGTCTGCCCGCGATTGTTGCTCGCGCAACGTGGCATCAATATGAAGGTGAACGAAGGAATTCGTAGTCGAACGCCGCCCTTGTTAACGCCGGCACCGGTACCAATACGCGCCCTCCTGCGCCGGAGACGCCGGCCCACCCTGTCGCCATCTTCACGCTGCAACGGAGCATCCCCGTGGTGACGGCCAGCCGGCCAGGCAAGCCCTATCGCGTCGAGATCGGAAACGGGCAAAGCCTCGAACTCGCGGACGGCACGCCCCTGCTCACGGCGCGCTGCCGAGCAGCGTGCACGCACGCGCAGCCGAATCCGGGCCTTCGAGCGCGAGAATCTGCCACACGCCGATGCTCACGCGCCGGCCCTCGTCCGGCGCCACGCGATCATTTCACCGACGCCGCTTCCGATCCGCCGGACGACAGCGCCGCGCTGTCCTGCTCGCGCCACGCGCGGCGCGACGCGATGATCGCCTGCACGGCCGAGCGCGCGACCTTCCACCACGCGAACGGACGCGGATCAGCGAGCATGCTGAGCGCGCGCGCATAGTCGAGCGTGAGCCCGGGCGTCCAGGCCATCGTCACAGCGCGCTTGCGGATCTGCGCGGCGACCCACAGCTCGGGCGTGAGCAGCAGCCGCACGAATGCGCCCCACCCGGCCCGCGTGCCCTTGAGCCGCCACACCGCGCCGTCGAGCGCCGCTTCGAGCGCGTTCGACACGGTGCTCGAGCAGTTGCGGTGCGTGAGGTTGTACGTGACGGTCTGCCGATACGACGACCAGAACGCGGCCAGCTTCGCCGGATCGTAGTTGCGGATCCGCACACGCACGGTCGACGGACACCACGCCTTCGACTCGGTCACATAGTCGGGCTGGAACAGGCCCGGCACGTCGTTCTCGCGCGTCGCGCGCAGGAGCCGCGTGAATTCATCGGGAGAACGATCGATCTCGACGGCCGGATACAGGCTGATATAGATGCCCTCTGGCGACTCCAGCGCCGCATGGCCGGTGGAGATCACGCCGTTGACGTCCACCGCCGCGATGTAGCGGTCGATCACCGGATAGCGCTGCGCTTCGGCCTTCGACGTGCCGGTCGGCGTCCACACGTGCACGGTCAGCGCGTGCTCGTGGTCGGCCGGCGGGCCGTCCCATTCGGATTGCGCGAAACGCGGGAGGTCGGCTGCCGTGTCGATGTCGGGCACGATCGCCGGCGCCGGCGACGTGACGAACGCGGGGTTGCGTGTCAGCCGCCGCACGCGCGCGGCGAGGCTCAGCATGTGCATCCCGCCGAACATCAGCAGCAAGCCGAGGCAGTACGGCACGGTACCCACATAATGAGTCGGATACGGCTGGTAGAAGAAGATCGCGAGCAGGATCTCGACGACGCCCCACGCGAATGCGACGTGCCAGCGCCGGTAACGCACCATCCATGCGGACGTGCACTGCAGCAGCCCGTCGACGAGGAACAGCGTGCCGAAGATCATCGACAGCAGGAAGTGTCCGTGATGATGGCCCGCGAACACGAGTGCGGCAGCCACCACGACCGCGATGCCCTTCACGTAGCGCAGGATGCGCTGCCCGCCGACGCCGCTGCCAGCCACCGCGAGCGTCGCAAGCCCCTCGATCAGGAACAGCCACGCGAACAGTTCGATCGGAAAATGCAGCGCGCCGTCGAGTGCGTCGACGAAGATGCCGACGCCCGCGACGACCCACAGCCAGCCCAGCACGGTCAGTCCACGCCAGCGCGTTCGCAGATATTCGATGCCCAGCAGCAGCAACACCAGTCGTACCATGGCGCCCTCGTATTGATTTTTTCGGGATACGCGCAGATCACGCGCCTCCGGTCGTGCCGATCGTGCATCGTGCGATGCGGAAGTCGGACGGTGGCAATGCTGACCGGCGCGTCATGCGTCGACATCTCCAATGACGGCCGGCGCGCTCCGCTTTCGCCGAATAATAAGATATGGCGGAGCCGGTTGAAAGCCTGGCGAAAACATTGCCGGCGGAGCCGGACGCCCGGCGTGTCGATAGAGACGGCGCGATTGGCGGAGTTGCGGCTGCTATTCCGCCGAGGGTTTCGACGTACCGTCCGGGATGGCCGCACCGTTGCTCGACCAGCCGTACACGATCTAAGCTCGGCATGTCACGATGGCGATCGCAGGTCTGGATCTCACGATGCAGCGCACACCGATCACCGTCGACGGCTCACCCACCCTTGGCGGACGACGCGCGTTCCGATCGGGTTCGTCGTAATCCAGGCATCCCGGAAATGACGGCCCCATTCATCCATTGCGCAACGCGGCGCCTGCGCGGCCCGCATCCCGAACGGAATACGAACATGCCCGCCTCACCGCTTCACACCCCGCCGCTCGGCCCGCAACTCAAGCGTTGGCGCACGCTGCATCGCGTGAAGCAGAGCCATGCTGCCGAATTGTTCGGCGTCGCCCAATCGACGATCTCGCGCTGGGAAGCCGGCATCCAGCAGATGTCGCCGGACGAGCGCGCGACGGCCGAGCGGCTGCTTGCCGCGCGTCTCGATTCGGCGGGCGACCACGCGCTCGCGCGGCTGATCGCGAGCGGCGCGGCGCGCATGCATCTCGTGTGCGACCTCACGCACCGTCTGCTCGCGTGCTCGCCGTCGCGCGCGGCCGAGTTTTCGCGGCCGCTGCCGACGCTGCTCGGCACGTCGCTGTGGCGCTATGCGTCGCCGGAGATCGTCCGCATGGAAGCCGCGCTCGACCCGCTCGGCTGGCACGATCATGCGGGGCCGCCGAGCGTCGAATTCGCGACCGGCGCCAATGCGTCGCGCGTCGTGCCGATCCGCGGCAGCACCTGCCGATGGACGCGGATGACGCTGTCGGACGGCTCCGCCGCGCGCCTCGTCGAAACGCTGTAGCACGCGCGGCGGTCGCGGGGTACGAGCGCGGCGCGCATATTTCATGCGTGGACGCAGCGCGGCCGCACGGCGTACGCTAGACGGCACGATTCAAGCATTCCCACCGGCCATGAACCTCGACACGATCCACGCGCGGCTCGATTTCCTGCGCGAAGCCGAACGCCTGAAAGACGTGCTGCGCAGCGGCCACACGTCGAGCGGGCGCGCCGAAAGCACGGCCGAGCACAGCTGGCGGCTGTGCCTGATGGCGCTCGTGTTCGCCGACGCGCTGCCCGACGTCGACACGACGAAGCTGCTGAAACTGTGCGTCGTCCACGATCTCGGCGAAGCGCTGCACGGCGACATCCCCGCGATCGAGCAGGCCGCGCATCCGGACAAGAGCACGCACGAACGCGACGACCTGCTGACGCTGACGGCCGGGCTCGATCGCGCGCTGCGCGACGAGATCGTCGCACTGTGGGACGAATACGAGGCGGCGGCATCACCGGAAGCGCGCGCCGCGAAGGCACTCGACAAGCTCGAGACGATCCTGCAGCACAACCAGGGCAGCAATCCGCCGGACTTCGACTACGCGTTCAATCTCGGCTACGGCCGGCGCTACACCGACGCGGCACCGCTGTTCAACGCGATCCGTGCGATCGTCGACGCGGACACGCAACGCAGGATCGACACACGCGGCGACGGCGCGTAAGCGCGCGGAACCAGCCGCGCACCACACCGCGTGCGGCAATCGCACAAGATGCGCACGCACCTGCACGGACGGGAATCGGCGCGATGCCCGCGCCCGGCGAGGAACGCGACCGGCCGATGATGGCGCTCGTTGCCGCGTCACGGCAGCGACGCGTCACCCGACGCGCGGCGCACGCGTCATTCACACACCGTCGCCCTACGCCGTGCCGGCGCGAACGCCACCGCACTTGCCGTCGCGAGCACGGCCGCGCCGGCCGCGCCGTACACCATCACCCAGCCGAAGCCGTGCACGAGCGCCGCGTGCAGCGCCGCACCGCTCGGGTCGGCCTTGGCGAGCGCCGGCGCGATCGCCTGCAGCCCGTCGGTGCGGCCCGACGCGATCTGCTGCGCCAGCGCGCGCAGCGCCTCCGGATCGACCGCTCCCGCGACGCCGGCCTTCAGGCTCGCGACGATCCCCGCGACCAGCACGAAGCCCATCGTCGCGATGTTCAGCGCAAGCGAGATCATCCGCGCGCTCATGTCGATGCCCGACGCCATCCCGGCCCGCGAACTCGGCACCGCGCCCGTCGTCGTGTTCGTGACCGGCGTGTTGGTGAGCCCGAGCCCGATGCCGGCGATCACGCAGCCGGGCAGCATCGTGAGCCAGCTCGCGTGTTCGACGCCACTGCCGATCCGCATCAGCGCGAAGCCGGCCGCGATCGTGAACAGGCCGCCCGGAATCACGACGCCTGGCCCGTAGCGCAGCGCGAGCCGCTCGCCGAACGGCGGCGCGACCAGCGTCGGCAGCGTGTACGCGAGCAGCGCGAGGCCGGCCGTCACGCTGTCGTAGCCGAGCGCGACCTGGAACCAGATCGGCAGGTAGATCATGAACGGCCAGAAGCTGAAGTTCATCCCCATCGAGCCGAAGATCGCGCCGGTGAACGCGCGAATCCGGAACACGGAGAAGTCGAACATCGGCCGCGCGCTCGTGCGCTCCGCGACGAAGAAGCCGGCCAGCGCGAGCACGGTCGCGCCGAGCACGCCGAGGCCGGCCGCACTCGTGAGCCCCAATTCCGCGCTCTGGGTAATGTAGAACGCGAGACCGAGCACCGCGAGCGACAGCGTGACGATGCCCGCGACGTCGAGCGTGCCCGCATGCGGATCGCGCGACTCCTGCACCGCGCCGCCGATCAGCACGAGCGCGACGGCCGCGAGCGGCGCATGGACGAGAAACACCCACGGCCAGCTTGCCGCCGCGACGATCGCGCCGCCGACGATCGGCCCGAAGCCGAGGCCGATCCCGAACACGATGCCCCAAATCCCGAACGCGCGGCCACGCTCGCGCCCTTCGCGGAACTGGTGCGACAGCACCGCGATCTGGCAGATCAGCATCGCGCCGCCGCTCGCGCCCTGCAGCAGCCGGCCCGCGACCAGCACCGGCACGTTCGGCGCGAGCCCGCACAGCAGCGACGTCGCGCCGAACAGCACGGTGCCGATCACGTACACGCGCTTGCGGCCGAACCGGTCGGCGAGCGTGCCGGCCGCCATCAGCACCGTCGTGCACGCGATCGTGTACGCGTTCATGATCCACTGCATGCCGTTGAAGTCGCCGTGCAGCACGCGTTCGAGCGTCGGCAGGATCACCGGCACGCTCGAGATCTCGAGGCCGAACATCAGCGACGTGAGACAGACGGCCGCCAGCGCGACCGCATTCCTGCGGGAGTCGGATAGGGTCATGCGTATTGCGCGACGGCCCTCGACAGGCCGTGCGCCTCCAGGTGAGAAGGATGCGCCGCGTGCGGCCGGCAACGCACGCTGGGCGGGAATCGGTACTATAGTGAGAATTTCCCTCCCCATTGATGCGTCCATTTCCCCGGACTCGGGAATCACAGGACGCAATCAGGGCAACCCCAGCACGCCCCGCCATGACCGACAAACTCGACGGCGTAACGACCTTCGTCCAGGTCGTGGAATCCGGCAGCTTCGCGCTCGCCGCGGAACGGCTCGACATGACGCGCTCGGCGGTCGGCAAGGCAATCGCGCGGCTCGAGAAGCGGCTCGGCGCGCGGCTGCTGCAGCGCACGACGCGCAGCCAGAGCCTGACCGACGACGGCCAGGCGTACTACGACCGCTGCGTGCGCGCGCTGGCGGAGCTGGAAGCGGCCGAAGCCGATCTCGATTGCGGCCGCAACGAAGCGCGCGGCAAGCTGCGGCTGAGCGTGCCGCTCGCGTTCGGGCATCACTGCGTGACGCCGATCGTGCTCGATCTCGCGCGCACCTATCCGCACCTGCGGATCGACGTGTCGATCACCGACCGCTTCGTCGACCTGGTCGAGGAAGGCATCGACCTCGCGGTGCGGATCGGTTCGCTCGCGGACAGCACGAGCCTCGCGGTGCGGCGGCTCGGCACGCAATACGGGAGCCTCGGCGCCGCGCCGTCGTATCTCGCGCGCTACGGGATGCCGCAATCGCTCGACGATCTGAGGAACCACCGGACGATCGCGTACTCACGCTCGGGCGTCGCGCAGCCGTGGGACCTGCGCGCGCCGGACGGCTCGACGGTGCGCATCGACATGCCGCACCAGCTCAGCTTCGACGACGTGCAGGCGATCGCGGCGGCCGGCGCATCGGGGTTCGGGATCGCGTGGCTGCCGAGCTGGCTGCTCGATCATTACGTGAAGCGCGGCGAGATGGTCGTCGTGCTCGATCGCTGCTTCGTATGCGAAGGCGACATTCACGCGATCTGGCCGAAAACGCGCTACCTGCCGCGCAAGACGCGCTGCGTGATCGACGCGCTCGTGCAGGCGGTGCCGCCGATGATCGAGCGGCCGGAGCCCGCGAGCCTCAAGAAAACCGGTTGAAACCGACGCGCCGCACGGGCGCGCCGGGCCGTCACGCGGCGCTCACGCCGCGCCGAGATCGGCGAGCGGATGGGCGAACAGCTTCCACGGCGACGTCAGGAAATGCCGCACGCGCTCGGCGCGCAGCTCGACGAGCGACGCCGGCGCCCAGCGCGGCTTGCGATCCTTGTCGACGAGATGCGCGCGCACGCCTTCGCAGAAGTCGCCCTCCTCGATCGCGCGCGCGACGATGCCGAGCTCCATCCGGAACGATTCGGCGAGCGTCATCTGCCGTCCGCGCAGCAGCGCTTCGCGCGTCACGCACAGCATCGTCGGCGAATGGCCGGCGAGTGCATCGAGCGTCGCCTGCAGCCATTGACGATGCTCGCGCGACAGCTCGTCGCGCGCGAGCTCCTGCGTGAGCGTCGCGACGATCCGCTCGACGGTCGAGCGCTTGTCGAAGTGACGGACGATCCACGCCATCTGCGTATCGAGCGCCGCATGCGGCACGACGTTGCACGGCGGCTCGAACACCTTGCGCAGCGCCGGCAGCACGTCGCCGTCCCATTTGATGCTGTCGATGCGCGTCTCGAACGTATCGAGCCACGCCGACGGCACGCACAGATCCGCGAGTTTCGCGCTCAGCGCGTCGGCGCCCGACAGCATCGCGCCCGTCAGCCCCACGTACAGCTCGAGCTCGACCGGCATGCGCGACAGGAAATGCGTCGCGCCGACGTCGGGCACGAGGCCGATGCGCGTCTCGGGCATCGCGATCTTGCTGCGCTCGGTCGCGACGCGCAGCGCCGCGCCTTGCGCGAGCCCCATTCCGCCGCCCATCGTCACGCCGTCCATCAGCGCGACCACCGGCTTCGGGAACGTGTGGATCGCGTAGTCGAGCCGGTATTCGTCGACGAAGAACGGCAGCCAGGTCTCGCGCTGCGCGACCATTCGGAAGAGCGCGCGCACGTCGCCGCCCGCGCAGAAGCCCTTCTCGCCCGCGCCGCGCAGCACGACCGCGACGATCTGGTCGTCGGTGCGACAACGTTCGAGCAGCGCGGCCAGCTCGCCGATCATCGAATAGGACAACGCATTGAGCGCGGCCGGCCGGTTCAGCGTAATGAGCGCCACGCGGTTCACCACGCGAAACAGCACCTCCGGCGCGGGTTGCGCGAAGCTGTCATGAGTCGTCACCGGCGTGCTCATCGTTGCGGCTCCCCATCTGTGTGCCATTGCGGCGCGCGCTTGCCGAGAAACGCGGCCACGCCCTCGCGCGGATCGCTCGTGTCGAACAGGTCGACGAAGCGCTCGCGCTCGACCGCGAGCGCCGCGCCGCGCGGCACGCCGCGGCGCGCGAGGCCGATCAGCTCCTTGCTGTAGGCGACCGCATGCGGGCTCTGCCGCGCGACGTTGCGTGCGAGCGCCAGCGCCGCATCGCGGGCCGCGCCGCTTTCGACCACGTCCTCGACGAGGCCGATCCTGAGGGCCGTCGCCGCGTCGACGCGCGTGCCGGCCAGGATGATCTTCTTCGCCCAGCCTTCACCGACGAGCCAGGGCAGCGTCTGCGTGCCGAGCCCGCACGGCAGCAGGCCGACCGACGGCTCGGGCAGCGCCATCTGCGCGTGCGTCTCGGCGATCCGCAGGTCGCACGCGAGCGCGCATTCGAGGCCGCCGCCCATCGCATAGCCGTTGATCGCCGCGATCGTCACGACGCGCGCGTCGTGCAGCGCCTCGAATGCCGCGCCGAAACGCGCGGCCATCGCGCGCGCGACCGCGCGATCGCCGTCGGCGAACGTGTTCAGGTCCGCGCCCGCGCTGAAGAACTTCGGGCCGTCGCCGGTGATCACCAGCGCGCGCACGCGCGGGTTCGCATTCAATTC
This sequence comes from Burkholderia sp. BCC1998, assembly GCF_905339875.1. Taxonomy (NCBI): domain Bacteria; kingdom Pseudomonadati; phylum Pseudomonadota; class Betaproteobacteria; order Burkholderiales; family Burkholderiaceae; genus Burkholderia; species Burkholderia sp. BCC1998. Next base: position 94,675 of record NZ_CAJPHE010000005.1, on the reverse strand, counting down.
GGCGACGGTGGCCTGCAGCTGCTGCAGGCCGTCGGCGGTGAAGGCGTTCGCGGGCGGACGCTTGAGCGTCGCGCACGCGATCGCGCCGTCGTCGACGTAGTCCAGTTCGATCATGAGGCGTCCTTCTTGGTGGCCGGTTGGTACAGGCGGATCACCGCCGAGAAATCGAGCTGCCCGTCGCCGCGGCTGCTCATCGTCTGGTACAGCTGCTGCGCGAGCGCACCGAGATAGACGGGCTGGCGCGCCTGCTTCGCGGCGTCGTTCGCGAGGCCGAGATCCTTCAGCATCAGGTCGGTGCCGAAGCCGCCGCTGTAGCCGCGCGACGACGGCGCGGTGTCGATCACGCCCGGATACGGGTTGTAGGTGTCCGAGCTCCAGCAGCGGCCCGTCGACGTGTTGACGATGCCGGCCAGCACCTTCGGGTCGATGCCGAGCGCGACGCCGAGCGACATCGCCTCCGACACGGCCGCCATCGAGATGCCGAGCACGAGGTTGTTGCAGACCTTCGCGACCTGCCCCATCCCCGTCGGCCCGCAGTGGACGATGTTCTTGCCCATCCCGGCGAGCACCGGCTTCACGCGCTCGAAATCCGCATCGCTGCCGCCGACCATGAAGGTCAAGGTGCCGGCCGCTGCACCGCCGGTGCCGCCCGACACCGGCGCGTCGACGAACGCGCCGCCGTGCTCGCGCACGAGCGCGCCGAACGCCTGCGCGCTCGCCGGGTCGATCGTGCTCGAATCGATCACGGTCGCGCCGGCGCCGAGGCCGGCCAGCACGCCGTTCTCGCCGGCGAGCACCGAGCGCACGTGCGGCGCGGCCGGCAGCATCGTGATCACGAAGGCCGCGCCCGATGCCGCGTCGCGCGGCGATGCGGCGACCTGCGCGCCGGCGTCCTGCAGCGCGCGCAATGCGTCGGCGCTCAGGTCGAACGCATGCACTTCATGGCCGGCCTTCAACAGGTTCAGCGCCATCGGCGCCCCCATGTGGCCCAGTCCGATAAAACCGATCTTCATGTTCGTGTCCTCCGCGGCTCAATGCAGCCGGATCGTCGTGTTCACCGGGCCGGCCGTCGTGTCGTCGTCGAACCAGCGCGCGGTGACCGTCTTGGTCTGCGTGTAGAACTGCACGACCTGCTTGCCGTACGGGCCGAGATCGCCGAGCTTCGAGCCGCGCGAACCGGTGAAGCTGAAGAACGGCACCGGCACCGGGATCGGGATGTTGATGCCGACCTGGCCGACGTCGATCTCGCTCTGGAACTTGCGTGCCGCCGCGCCGCTCTGCGTGAAGATGCCCACACCGTTGCCCATCGGGTTCGCGTTGACAAGCGCGATCGCTTCGTCGAGCGTGTCGGCTTCGAGCACGACCAGCACCGGACCGAAGATCTCGTGCGTGTAGATCGACATGTCGGTCTTTACGCCGGAGAAGATCGTCGGGCCGACGAAATTGCCCTCCTCGTAACCGGCCACCTTCACGTCGCGGCCGTCGAGCTCGAGCTTCGCGCCTTCCTTCACGCCCGCTTCGATCAGCGACAGGATGCGGGCCTTCGCTCCGCGCGACACGACCGGGCCGACGTCGGTGCCGGCTTCCGCGCCCGCGTTCACCTTCAGCAGCTTCGCCTTCGCGACAAGATCGGGCAGCCAGTCGCGCGCCTCGCCGACCAGCACCGCGACCGACGTCGCCATGCAGCGCTGCCCGGCCGCGCCAAAGCCCGCGCCGACCAGCGCGTTGAGGGTCTGCTCGCGATTCGCATCGGGCAGCACCACCGCGTGGTTCTTCGCGCCCATCATCGACTGCACGCGCTTGCCGTGCTGGCTGCCGAGGTTGTACACGTGCGTGCCGACCGCCGTCGAACCGACGAACGAGATCGCCTTCACGAGCGGATGCGTGCAGATCGCGTCGACGACTTCCTTGCCGCCGTGCACGACGTTCAGCACGCCCTTCGGCACGCCGGCTTCGATCGCAAGTTCGACGAGCTGCATCGTCGACATCGGATCCTGCTCGGACGGCTTCAGCACGAACGTGTTGCCGCATACGATCGCCATCGGGAACATCCACAGCGGAATCATCGCGGGGAAGTTGAACGGCGTGATGCCCGCGCACACGCCGAGCGGCTGGCGCAGCGTGTAGGTGTCGACGCCGCCCGCGACGTTCTCCGCGAATTCGCCGAGCTGCAGCGTGCCGATCGAGCACGCATGCTCGACCACTTCGAGGCCGCGGAAGATGTCGCCTTCGGCATCGGGCAGCGTCTTGCCCTGCTCGGCCGTCAGCGTCTTCGCGATGCGCTGCAGGTTCGCGCGCACCAGATCCTGGAACTTCAGCATGATGCGCATGCGCGCGGCGATCGGCGTGTTCTTCCACGTCGCAAACGCGGCGTGCGCGGCCTGCACGGCCGCGTCGACTTCGGCGACGGTCGCGAACGGCACGCGCGCGAGGACCTGCTGCGTCGCCGGGTTGACGATGTCGCGCCACTCGCTCGTGGTGGACTCGACGAAGGCGCCGTCGATCAGCAGCTTGACCGTCGGCACGTCTTGCCCCGTGCGGGGCGTCGGATTCGCGTTCATCAGTGCACTCTCCTTGCAGTGGGCCGCATGGCGTGATGCCACGCGCGGCCGGTTCGGTTCAGTCCGGTGACGGGCGACGCACGGCAAAACGCGGCGCGCGCGGCCCGCGGCCGGTCATTTCAGTTCGGCGGCGAAATCTTCTTCCCAGTATTCGCCGGGCATCCGCGTGGTCGCATCGTCGCCGCGCTCGATCTCGCGGCGGCGCAGCTCGACGCGGCGGATCTTCCCCGAGATCGTCTTCGGCAGCTCCGCGAACTGCAGGCGGCGGATGCGCTTGTACGGCGCGAGCTTCTCGCGCGAGAAGCGGAAGATCTCCAGCGCGAGCGCGGGGCTTTCCTCGTAGCCCTGGCGCAGCGTGATGAAAGTCTTCGGCACCGACAGCCGCAGCGGGTCCGGGCTCGGCACGACGGCCGCTTCCGCGATCGCCGGATGCTCGATCAGAACGCTTTCCAGTTCGAACGGGCTCAGCCGGTAGTCGGACGACTTGAACACGTCGTCCGCACGGCCGATGTACACGTAGTAGCCGTCGTCGCCGCGCATCGCGATGTCCGACGTGCGGTAATGGCCGTCGCGCATCGCGTGGGCCGTCGCGTCGGGATTGTTCGCATAGCCGGTCATCAGGCCGACCGGGCGCGTCACGCCGGCGCCGATCGGCAGCGCGACCTCGCCTTCGGTCACCGGCGCGCCGTCCGGGTCGAGCAGCGCGATCCGGTAGCCGGGCAGCGGCCGCCCCATCGAGCCCGCGACGACCGGCTGGCCCGGCGTGTTGCCGATCAGGCAGGTGGTTTCGGTCTGGCCGTAGCCGTCGCGAATCGTGATGCCCCACGCCTTCTTCACGCGCTCGATGATCTCGGGATTCAGCGGCTCGCCCGCGCCGACGATCTCGCGCAGCTTCACGTCGAACGACGCGAGCGGCTGCTGCACGAGCATGCGCCACACGGTCGGCGGCGCGCACAGCGTGGTCACCTGGTATTTGACGAGCGCATCGAGCACGACCTTCGGCTCGAAGCGCGCGTAGTTGAATGCGAACACGCACGCCTGCGCATTCCACGGCGCGAAGAAGCAGCTCCATGCATGCTTCGCCCAGCCCGGCGAGCTGATGTTCCAGTGGATGTCGCCCGGCTGCAGGCCGACCCAGTACATCGTCGACAGGTGCCCGACCGGATAGGTGCGATGCGTGTGCTCGACGAGCTTCGGCTTCGACGTCGTGCCCGACGTGAAGTACAGCAGCATCGGATCGCTCGCGTGCGTGACGGCGTCCGGCTCGAACGCGGCGCTCGCCGCATAGCCGTCGTTCATCGCGAGCCAGCCCGCGCGCGGCGCGCCGGCGACGATCTTCTGCGCGAGGCCGAGATCGGCCTGTTCGAACTTCGCGGTTTCGTTCTCGTCGACGATCGCGTATTTCGCGCCGCCGATCTGCACGCGATCGCGCACGTCATCGGCCGACAGCTGCGTGGTCGCGGGCAGCACGATTGCGCCGAGCTTCATCGCGGCGAGCATCGCGTCCCACAGCTCGACACGGTTCGGCAGCATCAGCAGGATCCGGTCGCCGCGCACGACGCCGATGCCGCGCAGCCAGTTCGCGATCCGCGACGAGCGCTCGGACATCTGCGCGAACGAATACGGGTCACCCGTGCCGGTTGCCGCGTCGACGATCCACAGCGCGGGCTTGTCGTTGCCGCGCGCCATCGGGTCGAAGTAGTCGAGCGCCCAGTTGAACGCATCGAGCACCGGCCATTCGAAATCGCGGTAAGCGGTTTCGTAGTCGGTGCGATGGCGCAGCAGAAAGTCGCGTGCGTCCAGGAATGCCTGTACCGTCATCGTGTCGTCTCCTGTCTCCTGTCGACGTGAGTTAGCGCTTTAGCGCTTACTCGCGTCCCATGCCTCGCGCGGTCGACGTGAGTTAGCGCTTTAGCGCTCACTCACGTCCCATGCCCTGGCGAGTCTCCATGCCCAGCGGTCAACCGGGCACGCGCTGCAGCGAATGCCCGGTTCCGTATCGCGCGGCGCACGGTCACGTCGTTGCGTGCCGCGTTTGCCGCGCTGCCCTCGTGCCCTGCCTGTTTGCCTGCCTGTATGTCTGGTTGTTTGCGTGGTTGCCGATGGCGCGCGCGTCGCGACTCAAAGCTGTCGCGCGATCACCATCCGCTGCACTTCGCTGGTGCCTTCGTAAATCTGCGTGATGCGCGCGTCGCGATAGTGACGCTCGACTTCGTAATCGACGAGGTAGCCATAACCGCCGTGGATCTGGATCGCGTCCGAGCACACGCGCTCGGCCATCTCGGACGCGAACAGCTTCGCCTGCGATGCTTCCGACAGGCACGGCAGCCCGGCGGTGCGCAGCTTCGCCGCGTGATGCACGAGCAGGCGCGCCGCGTTGATCTGGGTGGCCATGTCGGCGAGCTTCTGCTGGATCGCCTGGTGCTCGGCGAGCGGCTTGCCGAACTGCACGCGCTCGCCCGCATAGCGGCGCGCCTTGTCGAATGCGGCGCGCGCGATGCCGAGCGCCTGCGCGGCGATGCCGATGCGCCCGCCTTCCAGGTTCGACAGCGCGATCTTCAGCCCTTCGCCGCGATTGCCGAGCAGGTTCTCTTCCGGAATCGCGCAGTTCTCGAACGTGATCGGGCATGTGTCGGATGCGCGGATGCCCATCTTCTTCTCCGGCTTGCCGACGATGAAGCCCGGCGTGTCGGTCGGCACCAGGAACGCGGAAATGCCGCGCTTGCCGGCTTCCGGGTCGGTCATGGCAAAAACGATCGCGACGCCGGCGCGCTGGCCATTGGTCACGAACTGCTTCGCGCCGTTCAGCACCCACTTGCCGTCGCGCAGCTCCGCCCGCGTGCGCAGGTTGTGCGCCTCGGAGCCGGCCTGCGGCTCGGTCAGGCAGAACGCGCCGATGATGCGGCCCGCCGCCATCTCGGCCAGCCAGCGATCCTTCTGCGCGGGCGTGCCGAAGCCGAGGATCGGCCCGCAGCCGACCGAGTTGTGCACGCTCATCATCGTCGCGCAGGCGGCGTCGCCCGCCGCGATTTCTTCCATCGCCAGCGCATAGGCGACGTAATCCGTATACGCGCCGCCCAGCTCCTGCGGCACGATCATCCCGAGCAGGCCGAGTTCGCCGAGCTGCGCGACGACGGCGTCGGGCAAGTGCGCGTCGTGGTCCCACTGCGCGGCGTTCGGTGCCAGCACCTCGGTGGCAAAAGCGCGCGCAGCGTCGCGGATCATCCGCTGGTCTTCGGTGTAAAGCTCGTCCATGGCGCTGCTGTCTCCCGCGGCCGCGTACCGCGACCGACCTTTCGTTTCGATGCAACAAGTGTAGGCAAGCGCGCGCGACTGTTCGATGCTCGCGCCGCTCATTTACACTGAGCGTTTTTGCCATACCGGCGGCTTCGATGAAGCAGGAAGAGAAGGGAACCGTCGCGATCAGCCTCGTCGCCTATAGCGTCGCGCTCGCCACCCGGCGCGGCGTCGCGGCCGAGCCGCTGCTCGCGCAGGCCGGCATCGCGCCCGCGCTGCTCGCGCAGCCGCGCGCGCGGGTGTCGGCGCAGCAATACGGCGCGCTGTGGAACGCGATTGCGCGCGCGCTCGACGACGAGTTTTTCGGGCAGGATCGCCACCCGATGCGCAGCGGCAGCTTCATTGCGATGAGCCAGGCCGCGCTGTCCGCGCAGGACGGGCTGCACGCGATGGCGCGCGCGGTGAATTTCATGCACTGCGTGCTCGACGACCTGCACGCGGAGCTCGACGCGAACCCGCAGCGCGTGCGGCTGCGCTTCGTGCACCGCAATAGCGCCGCGGCGCCCGCGATGTTTACGTACGCGACCTATTTCATCATCGTGTACGGGCTCACCTGCTGGCTGATCGGGCGACGCATCCCGCTGCTGCACGCGAGCTTCCGCTGCGACACGCCGCCGGCCGACCATGAATACCCGTCGATGCTGTGCGACGACATGCGCTTCAACCAGCCCGATTCGTATGTCGATTTCGATCCCGAATTCGCGACGCTGCCGGTCGTGCAGAACGCGAAGACGCTGAAGACCTTCCTGCGCAACGCGCCGGCCAGCTTCATCGTGAAGTACCGCAACCCGAACGCGCTCGCGCAGCGCGTGCGCACGGTGCTGCGCGGGATGCCGCCCGCCGCGTGGCCCGGCGCCGGCGGGATGGCCGCGCGGCTGCACGTGGCCGAGGCGACGCTGCGCCGCAAGCTGCACCAGGAAGGCCACGCGTACCAGTCGATCAAGGACACGCTGCGGCGCGACCTCGCGTTCGAGGCGCTGGCCGATCCGGCGCGGACCATCGCCGACGTCGCGGCCGCCGCCGGTTTCGCGGAACCGAGCGCGTTCTACCGCGCGTTTCGCAAATGGAGCGGGCGCAGCCCGGCCCAGTACCGGGAAGAAGCGCTCGCGCGGGGCAGCGCCGCCGGCTGAGTGCGCGGCCGGCGGCACCGCCTTCGCGCTTTCCGCCGAAACCGCCTAATCTTCAAATATCGGGCCAACGCCCTTTCCGCGAGCCGGACGGCGTGCGGCCGCGCGCCGCCCGGACGCCCCGATGCACATTCACCGTCATGGGCCGCCGCCGGCGCCTGCATCGCCCGGCGCCCGCCCCCGTCACCCGCTGTCCGCGCGGGTCGCGCGCGCCGCGCTGTTCGCGGCGCTGCTCGTCGTGTGCGCGGCGGTTGCCGCGCCGCCCCCCGCTACCCGGCCCGCCACCGCACCCGTCGCCGCACCGCCGGTCGTCGTGATTCCGGTCAACGGCGCGATCGGGCCGGCCAGCGCCGACTTCATCGTCCGCTCGCTCGAGCGCGCGGCGCACGAGCACGCGCCGCTCGCGATCCTGCAACTCGATACGCCCGGCGGGCTCGACACGTCGATGCGGCTGATCATCAAGGCGATCCTCGGCTCGCCGGTGCCGGTCGCCGCGTTCGTCGCGCCGGGTGGCGCACGGGCCGCGAGCGCCGGCACCTATATCGTCTACGCGAGCCACATTGCCGCGATGGCGCCCGGCACCAATCTCGGCGCGGCATCGCCGGTGCAGTTCGGCATCGGCGGTGGCGCGCCGGGAGCGCCAGGTGCGACGAAGCCGTCGCCGGCCGGCGCGTCCGGCGCGTCCGGCGCGTCCGGCGCATCCGCAACGCCAGCCGAGTTGCCGAACGACACGCAGTCGACCGAGATCCGCAAGGCGACCCAGGACGCCGCCGCGTACATCCGCGGCCTCGCGCAATTGCGCGGACGCAATGCCGAGTGGGCCGAGCGCGCGGTGCGCGAGGCGTTGAGCCTGTCGGCAACGGAGGCGCGCGCGCAGCATGTCGTCGACCTGGTCGCGCAGGACCCGGCCGACCTCGCGCGCCAGCTCGACGGCCGCACCGTGACGACGACCGCCGGCACGCTGCACCTCGCGACCGCGCATGCGCCGCTCGTCGTGCTGGCGCCCGACTGGCGCAGCCGCTTCCTGTCGATCATCACCGATCCGAACGTCGCGCTGATCCTGCTGACGATCGGCATCTACGGGCTGTTCTTCGAGTTCGCGAATCCCGGCTTCGTGCTGCCGGGCGTCGCCGGCACCATCTGCCTGCTGATCGGGCTGTTCGCGATGCAGTTGCTGCCGGTCAGCTATGCGGGGCTCGGGCTCGTGCTGCTCGGGCTCGGCTGCCTCGTCGCCGAGGCGTTCCTGCCGACCTTCGGCGTGCTCGGATTCGGCGGGATCGTCGCCTTCACGATCGGCGCGCTGATGCTGATCGACACCGACGTGCCCGGCTACGGCATTCCGTGGCCGGTGATCGTGGGCCTCGCGGCCGGCGGCGGGCTGCTCGTCGCCGTCGTGTCGAGCGTCGCGCTGCGCGCGCGGCGGCGGCCGGTGGTGACGGGCGCCGAGGCGATGGTCGGCAGCATCGGCGAAGTGCTCGACGACGGCCTGCATGCCGACCAGCCGCAGGGCGCGGCCGGCGCCGCACCGTCGGCGGCGGGCTGGGCGCGCGTGCACGGCGAGCGCTGGCGCGTGGCGAGCAGCACGCCGCTGGCCGCCGGTTGCCGCGTGCGCGTGACCGGCCGCCACGGGCTGACGCTCACCGTCGCACCGCTCTACGACGTGCCGGCACACGAACAACAACACCAGGGAGCACCGTCATGATGGGCTACACGTTTGGCTTCAGCAGCGTCCTGATCGTCTTCATCGTGGTGCTCGTCGCATCGTCGATCCGCATCTTCCGCGAGTACGAGCGCGGCGTCGTCTTCATGCTCGGCCGGTTCTGGAAGGTGAAGGGGCCGGGGCTCGTGCTGATCATCCCGATCGTCCAGCAGGTCGTGCGGATCGACCTGCGCACCGTCGTGTTCGACGTGCCCGCGCAGGACGTGATCACGCGCGACAACGTGTCGGTGAAGGTCAATGCGGTCGTGTATTTCCGCGTCGTCGATCCGGAGAAGGCCGTGATCCAGGTCGCGCGCTTCTTCGAGGCGACGAGCCAGCTCGCGCAGACGACGCTGCGCGCGGTGCTCGGCAAGCACGAACTCGACGCGTTGCTCGCCGAACGCGAGCAGTTGAATGCCGACATCCAGAAAACGCTCGACGCGCAGACCGATGCGTGGGGCATCAAGGTGTCGACGGTCGAGATCAAGCACGTCGACCTGAACGAGACGATGATCCGCGCGATCGCGCGGCAGGCCGAGGCCGAACGCGAGCGGCGCGCGAAGGTGATCCATGCGGAAGGCGAACTGCAGGCGTCGGAGAAGCTGCTGCAGGCCGCGCAGCGGCTCGCGCTGCAGCCGCAGGCGATGCAGCTGCGCTACCTGCAGACGCTGACGACGATCGCGGCGGACAAGAATTCGACGATCGTGTTTCCGCTGCCGGTGGATCTGCTGGGGGCGTTGCTGGAGCGATTGAGGCCGCCGCGCGAGCAGTGAGACGGGCGGGCGCCGGCCCGAGCGACGCCGCGGCCGCGGCCGATGCCGACGGGCGACGCTCGGGCGCGGGGCCGCCGCGGCCGGAAGCCGGATGCCGGATGCCCGGCGCCCGGCCCGCGTCAGGCCAGCAGCTTGCGGTCGGTCTTGCCGTACTTGATCGACTTCTCGTCCGGGATCATCAGCCCCGTGTGCTCGTCGCGGCCCTGCAGCAGGAAGCGCGCGTCCGGCTTGCCGATCTGCTCGGCCGCGAGCTTGCTGTCCGCGCCGATCTCGCCCTTCTTCATCCGGTTGACGATCACGCCGGCCGCGGTGTCCTTGAAGTCGCGCAGCATCCACGCGTCGCCGTCGCTGTCGCCGAACACCAGCAGCGGGCCGTAGCCCTTCTTCGACGCGAGGACGTTGCGGATGCCCACCGTCTTGCCGGGCCCCCAGTTGAAATGCCAGCCGGCCGGATAGGTGCTCGTGTACTTGCCGTCCTGCATGTCGAGACGCAGGCCGATCACGTTCTCGGGCGGCACGCCGTAGCCATAGTTCGGATTGCCGGCGAATACGCGCACGACATCGTCGAGCGACGCGGTACTCACGTACACGTCGATGCCGTTCGCACGCAGCGTATGCATCACCGCGCGGATTTCCTCGTGAATGCGGATGCCGTGGAAATGCGTGTCGGCCACCACGCCGGCCTTGCCCGGCAGCGCCTTCGGGCTTTCGTAGCGGACCTTGCGCAGCGCGTCGCCGATCCCGTAGTTGTTCGACGCTTCCGCCATCGCCTGGAGCTCGGCGGTCGTCATGTTCTTGTAGAAGTAGATGATCCACTTGTAGCCGACTTCGAGCGGATGCGTATCGCAGATCGCGTCGTACATGAAGTACAGCTTCGCGCGAAAATCCTTGAACTGGTCGGTCTCGCGAATCTCGTCGAGGCTCTTGTCGCCGCCGAAACCCTTGTAGTTCGCGTAGAGCCAGCGGTAGTCGGACTCGACGTCGGCGGCGAGATCCTCCATCGTCACCGGCTTGCCGTCGACGGTCGTGTAGTCCTTCATGAACGCGCCCTTCGGCACGTCCTTCCACATCACGCCGACGAACTCGTCCGGCGTCAGCTTGTACTGCAGATGGTTGATCTGGTACATCAGCAACGCTTCTTCGCAGTCGTTCATGATGCACGTGTTGTCCCAGTCGAACACCGCATACGGGCGGCGCTTCCCGTCGTAGCGCGCGCTCGCGACGCCGTGCTGGTCGAGTACCGCCTGCAGGCGCGCGGCGTTGAACGGCGACCAGCGGCCCGGGTCCAGCGCGTCCGGCGCGGTCGCGCTCTTCGCGCCGGCCATGCCGGCCTTGAGCATCAGCGGCGTCGCAGCGGTCGCCGCGGCCAGGGTGTTCATGAACTTGCGGCGTTGCATGGTCTGTCTCCGTAGGAAGGTCGAATCGGCTTCGGTCGCTGCCCCCGCGCGACGCGCGGCACACCGGCCCCGCGAAGCCGCGAAGGCTTCGAATCGGGGGCGAATGATGTGACGAAATTATTTCGGCAATTTGACAGCGTCGCGCCGCGACACGACAGGGAGTTGATCCAGCGCGACATGCCAGGCCCGCGCCGCGGCCTCGCGTGGCGCTCCCCGGCCGGCTGCCCCGCTCGGGATGCGTGCGCAGCGACGGCCATCCGCCCCGACCGCCGCAAACCTAGAGCTTCCCCTCCATTTCGGCCTTCATTAGGAGAAATCCTCACCTCCGCGCCACGTCGAACCCGCTATGATCTTTACATCGACCAATGACACATTGAATGCTGACTGAATAATCCGCCGCCGGATCACCGGCGGATGCATTCCGGATCAGCGCCCCAGCCTTGCACCGGACCCGCGTCGCGCCGACGCGCGAACCCGGGCCGACACACGGAGACGCATCATGACCGCCCACCATCCGCTGCCGGAAGTCCACCTCGACGAGCTGCCGCAATTCCGCGCGGTCCAGCAGCTTGCATACCGCTGCGTCGAGACCGTCGGCGCGATGCTCTACCCCGGCATCACCGAGAAGGAAGCCGCGCGCCTGCTGACCGAATGGCTGCAGGACAACGGCGTGCACGACTGGCTGCACAAGCCGTTCGCGTGGTTCGGCGACCGCACCGCGTTCCAGGGCTTCTCGGGCCTGAAGCACATGGGCGGCTTCAACCTCGCGTTCTTCCCCAGCAACCGCCAGCTCGAAACCGACATGCCGGTGATCCTCGACGTCGCGCCCGTGCTCGACGGGATCGTCGCGGACGTCGGCTACGCGCACTGCCTCGGCCACAACCCGATCCTCGAACAGCTGCAGGACGACCTGATGGACCATCGCGACCTGATCGTGCAGCTCGTGAAGGCGCGTCGTCCGATGGCCGAGGTCGCACAGGCGGTCGACGCGCTATGCCGTCGCCAGGGCGTCGAGCCGCGCCACAAGGCCTATCCGTTCAAGGTGCTCGCGCATCGCGTCGCGAAGATCCACAAGCTGTCGAAGCCGCGCTTCGTCGCACGCTTCGGGCTGAACGCGACACGCAACCTGCTGCTCGACCAGGGCCGCGCAGCGAAGCAGCAGGGCTGGTCGCCGCTGTGGTCGATCGACCGCCGCTCCGAGCACGCGCCCGTGCCGGGCCTGTGGGCCGTGGAGCCGCATCTCGGCTTCGCCGGCGTCGGCGCGAAATTCGAGGAACTGCTGGTGATCACCGACGACGACGCGTACTGGCTCGACGACGACCTGCCGCACGTGCGCCGCTGGCAGCGCCGCCAGGCCGAACGCGCGCCGGCCGTCGCGGCCGTGCAGGCCGCCGCCTGACACACACGCGTTGCGCCTTCCTCCCGAATCCCTGAACGACGGACTCACGATGCAGCCTCTTTCCGACGAAGCGCCGCTGGCCCTGTTCGAATCGGTCCACAGCGAAACGGCCGTCGCCTCCGGCGACCTCACGCTCGCGGTGCGAACCTGGGGCGACCCGGCCCGCTCGCCGGTCGTGCTCGTACACGGCTACCCCGACGACAGCAGCGTCTGGCAGCAGGTCGCGCCGCTGCTCGCGCGCAGGCACTACGTGATCGCCTACGACGTGCGCGGCGCGGGCCTGTCCGGCGTACCGAAGCGCACGGCCGACTACCACCTCGCGAAGCTGACCGACGACTTCGTCGCGGTGATCGACGCGCTCTGCCCCGGCCGCGCGGTGCACCTGATCGCGCACGACTGGGGTTCGATCCAGGGCTGGGAGTTCGTCACTGATCCGCGGCTCGCCGGCCGCATCGCGTCGTACACGTCGTGCTCGGGGCCGTGCCTCGATCACGTCGGCTTCTGGCTGCGCGAACGCGTGCTGCACCCGACGCCCGCGTCGCTCGGCAAACTCGGCGGCCAGCTCGTGCGCTCGTGGTACGTGTACCTGTTCCACCTGCCGTTCGTCCCCGAACTCGGCTGGCGGCTGTGGCTCGGCCGCGCGTGGCCGGGCCTGCTGCGCCGGATCGAGAAGACGCCGGCCGCGCCGCGCCCGACGCAGGCCGACGACGGCGCGCGCGGCGTGCGCCTCTATCGCGCGAACTTCATCCGCTGCCTGTTCGCGCCGCGCGAGCGCTACGCGCACGCACCGGTGCAGACGATCGTGCCGCTCGGCGACAAATACGTGAGCCCGGCGCTGTCCGAGAACCTGTCGCGCTGGGTGCCGCAGTACTACCGCCGTGAAGTCGCGGCCGGCCACTGGCTGCCGCTCGCCGATCCCGCACGCTTCGCGGGCCTCGCCGAGCAGCTGATCGACGCGGTCGAATCGGGCGAGGAACCGCCCGCGCTCGCGAACGCACGCCGCCGCGCGACCAGCGGCCGGTTCAGCGGCAAGGTCGCGGTCGTCACCGGCGCGGGCAGCGGCATCGGCCGCAGCGCGGCGCTCGCGTTCGCCCGCGAAGGCGCGACCGTCGTCGTGTGCGACATCGATCTCTCGAGCGCCGAGCGCACCGCGCTGCTGCTCGGGCTGACCGGTGCGCGGGCATACGCGAAACGCGTGGACGTCGGCGCCGCCGACGAGATGGAAGCGCTCGCGGCATGGGTCGGCAGCGAGCTCGGCGGCGCGGACATCGTGATCAACAACGCGGGCATCGGCATGGCCGGCGGCATCCTCGACACGAGCGAGCGGCACTGGGAGCGCATCCTGCACGTGAACCTGTGGGGCGTGATCCACGGCTCGCGACTGTTCGCGCAGCAGATGGCCGCGCGCGGCGCGGGCGGCCACATCGTCAACACCGCGTCGGCCGCCGCGTTCGGGCCGTCGCGCGACCTGCCCGCTTACGCGACGACGAAGGCCGCCGTGCTGATGCTCAGCGAATGCATGCGCGCGGAACTGGCGGAAAAAGGCATCGGCGTGACGGCCGTGTGCCCGGGTTTCGCGGAAACCGGAATCATGGCGTCGACGCAATACGCGGGCGCCAGCGCACAGGACGAAGCGCGGCTGCGCAAGCGCGCCACGAAGCTGTACCAGATGCGCGGCCTGAAGCCGGAAACCGTCGCGCAGGCGATGGTCGACGGCGTGCTGCGCAACCGGCCGGTCGTGGCGGTGGGCACCGAGGCGCACGCGCTGCGGTTCGTCGGCCGCTTCATGCCGTGGCTCGGCCGGATGCTGGCCCGCATCAGCATGGCATCGCATTGACGGCGCAGCGCGCCGCACAGGAACGGAGACACAGATGACCGCTACCGCCGACTATCACAAGATCAAGGCCCGGCACGTGAAGTTCGACTTCAGCGATACGCCGATCACCTGGGTGCCGAACGACCCGGGCAGCACACACATCATCAACACGCTGAACCTGCTGTTCCCGGAAGGCGAGCTGTGGTTCTGCCGCGTGTACAACAAGGCGCTGCCGCACATCACCGATGCACGCCTGCGCGACGAAGCCGAAGGCTTCCTGCGCCAGGAAGCAGTGCATTCGCGCTCGCACGGCGGCGTGCTCAAGCATTATTACGACCGGCACGGGATCGACACGAAGCCGTTCACGCAGAAGCTGAACTGGCTGTTCACGCGCGTGCTGGGCGAAGCGCCGTTCGGGCTGAAGATCGGCCATACGCGCTTCTGGCTGCGGCAGCAACTCGCGGTGATCGCGTCGCTCGAGCATTTCTTCGGCTACCTCGGCAACTGGGTGCTCAACGCGCACGGGCTCGACGAAGGCCGTGCCGACCCGACGATGGTCGACCTGCTGCGCTGGCACGGCGCGGAGGAAGTCGAGCACCGGACCGTCGCGTTCGACATCTACAACCACATGGGCGGCAACTACCCGGAGCGCTGCCTGCACATGGCGTTCGTGATCGTGCTGCTGCTCTACTTCATCACGAGCGGCGCGAAGTTCATGTACCGGCGCGATCCGGCCGCCGGCCGCTATCCGGGTTTCGTGCTCGCGTGGTGGAAGGGTTCGCGGCGCGGGCACCTGCCGTCGTTCTGGAAAGTGATCGGCGCGGCGCTGCGCTATTTCAAGCCGGGCTATACGCCGCACCACGAAGGCTCGACCGAGCAGGCGCTCGCGTATCTGGCGCGCTCGCCGGCCGCGCAGGCGGCCGCGCACGGCGGCAACTGGGGCACGACGAAGGGCGCGTGAGCCGGGTCGTCGACGGCTTCGTCACGGCGTCGGCGGGCGGCGTCCGCCGAAATGCGTACAATCGCGGCTTCATTTCCCGGAGGTGCCGCGATGGCCATGAAGAAAACCGATCTAGAAAAGAACAAGGCGCTCAAGCTGACGCACGCGCTGAAGCAGTCGAGCTCCGCCCGTTTCGGCAAGGGCGCCGAGGACGCGGCGAAGCTCGATCGCCGCGCGCAGCGCAAGCTCGACCAGGAACAGGGTCTCGTGCCGTTCGCGTGCAAGCTCAACGCCGAACTCGTCGAACAGCTGAAGGCACGCGCCGCCACGCATCCGAACGGCATGACGGGCCTGCTGTCCGAACTGCTCGTCAACGGCCTCGCCCAGCGCGACGCGTGACGCGCCACGTTTCTCGAAAATAGTCGTTGACAACGCCGTACGACATCGACAAACTCGTTCGCATGCCTACGTTCAAGCTCATCGCCATCGCGAATCATTGCCCGGTGAACATTCGAAAGAATGGATCACGGGAGGCGCTTGTGCGTTAGCATCCGAGCAGTACCGCATGTCACACAAGGCCTCACCGGAAACGGATGAGGCCTTTTTGTTCTGGTGCGCGTCATCCGTCCGGCTCAACGAATGGAGAAGACGATGGACCAGGCAAGCCCGTTGTTCGACCGTCCCGATTCGCGCCGCGCCGGCGCGATCGCGTTACCGACCGTCGTGATCCGTTTCGCGGTTGCGCCGCGCACGACGCTCACCTGGCGCGCGCCGGGCGATGCGGAAATTCGTGCGCATGGCGCGCCGCTGTGGATCACGCGGCCGCCGAGCGTCGACGACTACTGGGTACAACCCGGCGACGTGCTGCGCATCGCGCGCGGCGATCGCATCTGGCTCGGCACCGATGACGACCGGCCGGCCGAAGCGTCGATCACGACGGCGTACGTGCGGCGCGGCGAACGGCTGAGACGCGCGCTCGCGCGAATGCAACGTTTGCTCGCCGGACGATGGCGAAGACGGGGGTGACGATGCGCGATTCCGTCGCGCGACGTGACACCGGAACGCGCGGAATCAACGCATCCGGAAACGGACGCACCCGCGGCGCCATGCGTCGCGGGTGCGCATCGAATGACGCGGCACGCGCGTGCGTGCCGCGAGCGATCGCGCGCCGTGCGCAACCCTTGCATGCATCGCGTGCATCAGGTGCTGGCGGCGAGACGCGGGCCCGTGCTGCGGGGAATGGCATCGAGGTCGGGGCGTTGCGCCGCCTGCGAGGTCACCCACGGGTCGATGCCTTGCTTTTGCACCTCCTCGAGAAATGACACCCGCGTACGCCAGTAATCCGCCTGTAATTTCGCATCGATGACGCGCTGTTCGGCTGCGAACAGTTCCATGCGCGCCGTCACGAGCATCGACGCAGCGGTTTTTTCCGGCGTGGGGGCGTGCCGCATCGCCCAACGGCTGATCCAGTTCAACATGCTCACCTCCGGGATGACGGACGAACCCGCATCGGGCAATCGCAACCGGTCGCGCCTGCCCGAATGCGCAACGACCGTCACCGCACTTCACCGCCTGCCCTGCACGGACTGCGACTCCCCCGCGTCGGCAACGACTGGCCGGCGTGTGTGCGCGGTGTATCTATCCTAGAAAGACTTGCCGGTTAACGCGATGACGTCTTGCAATCTTTTACACAGAAACCACAGTCGCGCCCGCGTCGCGAAATGACAGTTGCGGACGGAACGGGTTCGGCGCAGGATAGCCCGATATCTGCAACCGCCTGGACTGATGAATGGCCGCTGCACGCCGCTGCGCACCCGCGCCGGTCATGCCGCGCGCGTTCGCGCATGCATTGCGACCGTCCTGCGTTCGGCCAGCATGCGGGTGCGCCATTGCAGTCGCATGTCATCGCATGTCATCGCGCGGCGGCCGCGCCGCATGCCGGTCATGTCGTTGCGCCCGCATCGGCCGGCCCGGCCCGCCGTCCCCTCATCGAATCGTTTCCATCGTTTCTGCCTGCCCCGCGTCGTCCGAACCGGTAAAATGCGCGCCTTCCTCGCGCGGCCGGCCTGTCCGACCGTTCGCGCGAACGCGGCCGATCGTGCCCCGCAACTATATCGTCCGAGCTATCCGCGCTATTACAATCCGCCGATAGCGCGGCAATAGTGGCTGGTTACAGTAGGCCGGCCTCGCGCTGCCTTACAACAATTCGGCACGAACAACAAGCAACACGACAACCCGACCGGAGAAAACGCCTTCATGGAATCCATCAAGCGGTATTTCGGCTTCGCTGAAGCCGGCACCGACTTCCGCACCGAAATACTCGCGGGCGTCACCACGTTCCTGACGATGGCCTACATCATCTTCGTCAACCCCGCGATCCTCGGCGATGCCGGCATGCCGAAGGAATCCGTGTTCGTCGCGACCTGCCTCGTCGCGGCGCTGGCATCGATCATCATGGGGCTGTACGCGAACTATCCGATCGCGTGCGCACCCGGCATGGGCCTGAACGCGTATTTCGCGTATACGGTCGTCAAGGGGATGGGCTTCACGTGGCAGGCCGCGCTCGGCGCCGTGTTCATCTCCGGCTGCCTGTTCCTGCTCGTCACGCTGTTCCGCGTGCGCGAGGCGATCGTCAACGGCATTCCGAAATCGCTGCGCATCTCGATCACCGCCGGCATCGGCCTGTTCCTCGGCATCATCTCGCTGAAGACCTCGGGCGTGATCGTCGGCAGCCCGGCCACGCTCGTCACGCTCGGCGACCTGCACAAGCCCACGACGATCCTCGCGATCATCGGCTTCTTCACGATCGTCACGCTCGACCACCTGCGCGTGCGCGGCGCGATCCTGATCGGCATCATCGGTGTCACCGTCCTGTCGTTCTTCTTCGGCGGCAATCAGTTCCACGGCGTGTTCTCCGCGCCGCCGTCGATCGACGCGACGCTGTTCAAGCTCGACATCGGCGCCGCGCTGTCGACCGGCATCATCAACGTGATCCTCGTGTTCTTCCTCGTCGAGCTGTTCGATGCGACCGGCACGCTGATGGGCGTCGCGAACCGCGCGGGCCTGCTCGTCGAAGGCAAGATGAACCGCCTGAACAAGGCGCTGCTCGCCGACAGCACCGCGATCGTCGCGGGCTCGGTGCTCGGCACGTCGTCGACCACCGCGTATATCGAAAGCGCATCGGGCGTGCAGGCCGGCGGTCGCACCGGCGTGACGGCGATCACCGTCGCCGTGCTGTTCCTCGCGTGCCTGTTCATCGCGCCGCTGGCCGGCGTCGTGCCGGGCTACGCAACGGCACCGGCACTGCTGTACGTGTCGTGCCTGATGCTGCGCGAGATGGTCGACGTGCCGTGGGACGACGCGACCGAAGCCGTGCCGGCCGCGCTGACCGCGCTGCTGATGCCGTTCACGTACTCGATCGCGAACGGCGTCGCATTCGGCTTCATCGCGTACGGCGGCCTGAAGCTGCTGACGGGCCAGGCCCGCACGGTCAAGCCGATCGTGTGGATCATCGCGGCCGTGTTCCTGTTCCGCTTCTTCTATCTCGGCAGCGAGTGACGCACGCGCCCCGGTGCGCTGCATGATGAAAAGACGCCACCTTCAGGTGTAGTGCCGTCCGGTTCCCGTCGCGGAACCGAACGGCATGGCGAGAAGGACGGCCCCTGACGACCCGGTCGCATTTGCGGCCGGGTCGTTTCACAAGGGCGCCCGCCTGGTGCGGGCGACGTCAGGTCACGCGTCCGCCTGCCGGAGCACCCAGCGCGCGAAGGTCTGCAACGGCCCCTCGCCCAGTTCCAGCGCCTCCGGCAACACGAGACAGAAGCGCTTGACCACGCCCCGCCCGTCCGGCCAGGGCGCCGCGAGCAGCCCCTGCGCGATTTCGGCGTCGACATAGAGGCGCGGCACCAGCGCGACGCCGAGCCCGGCCAGCGCCGCGGCGATCAGCATCGAGTAAAGATCGTAGCGGGCGCCGGCGGCCGGATTGTTCACCGGCAACCCCGTCTCCTGCACGTACGCCGACCAAGCATCGGGCGTCTGGCGCTTGTGCAGGCGCGGCAGCGTGCCCAGCAAGGTGTCCGGCTGCCCGCCCGCGAGCAGCGACGGATGGCAGACCGGCACCAGCACCTCCTCGCACAACCGGTACGTATGCATGCCGGCCCAGGCCGGATGCTCGAAGTGAATCGCCGCGTCGAAGCCGCTGCCGGCCAGCACGAACGGCTCGGCGCGATCGGCGAAATGCACCGTGATGTTCGGATGCTGCGTCTGGAATCCCTTGAGCCGCGGAATCAGCCAGCGCGTCGCAAACGTCGGCGTCACGGCGATATCGACGCTGCCGCCGTCGCCGGGCTGCCCCATCATGTACTGGCTGTCGCGCTCGAGCCGGTCCAGCACTTCGCGAACCTGCGCCGCGTAGCGCGCGCCGTTCGGCGCCACCCGCACGCGGTTGCCGACCCGTTCGAACAGCGCGACGCCCAGGAACGTCTCCAGCCGGCCGATCTGCCGGCTGATCGCGCCTTCCGTCAACGCCAGCTCATCGGCGGCGCGCGCGAAGCTCCCATGCCGCGCCGCGGCCTCGAATGCCATCAATGCCGAATTGCTCGGAATCCTGCGTCGCGTCACGATTGCTCCCGGTCCGACCGCCGTCGGTCATGGCTTGATCAAATGTCATTGAACGGTGACGAATCATCGTTTTCCGCCCATTCTTCCGCTCATTATCATGACAAAAACTCAACCCGTCGAGCCGGCCGATCGCGCCCGAAGGCCGCTCGCCACCCGTGGAGATGTCATGATCTATGCCGTTGAATGCAGCATCGCCGAGCCCGCCGTCGAAGCCGGGTGGAACGACTTCTACAGCCGCGTCAAACTGCCGGCGCTGATCTCGGTATCCGGCTTCCGCACGTCGCAACGCTTTCGCGCCCTCGGCGGCGACGGCCCCGTCTACCTCGCGCTGCATACGATCGACGGCCCCGACGTGCTGACGTCGGCCGAGTATCGCGACAAGGGCGGCGGCAATTTCGCGCGCTGGCAGCCGCACATCGTCGAATGGCGCCGTAACGTGTACGACGGCGCGGCACCCGCGCCGGCCGTCGCCGGCCATCAATGGCTGGCCGTTTGCGACGACGCCGCCCCGTTCGCGCGAGCAGGTATCGCAGCCACCGCCATGCATGCGGTCGCGCTGGACCGCCAGCCGGCCGCCCGCTGGCTGGCGGTCCTCGATCACGACCAGGCGCGGCTCGCGTCCGATGCGTCGGACGCCGCGATCCGGTGCTATGCGCCGATGGGCGACCGGCTCGTCAGCGCGACGACGACGTCGGCCGCACGCTGACGGGAGCCCGGCCATGCCCAGCGTCACGATTTTCATCCCCGAGACGAGCATGCCGTCCAACGCGGCACTCGATGCACTGTCGTCAGCCTGCGAGACGCTCTGCACCGAGGTGTTGCGCGCCGCACCCGGCACGATCCACGTCGCGTACGTGCCGATCCGGCACGGCCGCGGGCATCCGCTCAGCGCGGAGATCCGCTTTCGCATCGCATCGTTTCGCACCACTGAATTGATGGACCGGTTCATGGCCGAACTGGATCGCGAGATTCTCCGCCACACCGGATTCGTCGCACGCATCCGCTGCTTCGGCTACGACACCACCCACCTTCACGCCCGACATTGACCGCATGAGCGCACCCGTTCCACGCCCTTCTTTCCCACGCCGCCAAGTCGGCGATTTCACGGTGACCGCGATCAGCGACGGCACGCTGACGGCCGGCCTCGATCTGCTGTCGAACATCGACGTCGACGACGCGACCCGCATCATGCACCGGGCCGGCATGCACACGCCGTCGGCGGTCAACATCAACTGCTACGTGATACGCGGAAACGGCCGCACCGTGCTCGTCGACACCGGTGCCGGCGGCATCCGGAACTGGGGCGGTCTGCTGCGTCCGTCGCTGTCGCAAGCCGGCATCGATGCACGCGAGATCGACACGGTCCTGCTGACGCACGCGCATCCGGACCACATCGGCGGCCTGCTCGACGCGGATGAGCGCCCGGCCTTTCCGCAAGCGGAGGTGCTCATCGACGAACGGGAACGCATGTTCTGGCTGGACGACGACATGTACGAAAGGGCCAGCGAGCGCGCGCGCGTCAATGTCCGAATCGCGCGGCGCGCGTTCGACGTCTGCGCGGCGCAGCTGCGTACCATCGCGGCAGGCGACGTGCTGCCCGGTATCGCCGCCGTGCCGCTGCCGGGGCACACGCCCGGCCACACCGGCTATCGCGTCGAATCGCAGGGCGAGCGCCTGCTGATCTGGGGCGATCTCGTGCATTTCGCGCCGATCCAGGTTGCTCGCCCAGACGTGTCGATCGCGTTCGATCACGATCCGTCGCAGGCATCGGCGACCCGCGCGGCCACGCTCGCCGAAGTCGCTTCGGATCGCTTGCTGATTGCAGGCATGCACCTCGCCGACGCAGGCTTCGCACGCATCGCGCGCACGCACGACGCAACGAGCGGCGCGTATGCGCTGATCGGCGCAGATTGAGCGAAACGGGATCAACCGAAACGGAACGCGGGCACGCCATCGCGCCGCACGATGCCCGGACCGTGCAGCGCATCGTCCCGCACAAGCGATCGATCTACCGGACGAGCCCGCGCCGATATGACACGGGCGCCGGTATCCGGCGCCCGCTCCGTCGCTGCCCGGTCGTCCGGCTCAGCGCCAGTTCGCTTCGTAGAAGCGCACGTAGCCGCTGCGCAGCGTCACGCATTGCGCGCGCGTCTCGGACAGCAACCGCCGTGCGGCTGCCTCGATCCGCTCGCGGTGCTGATCGTACGCACCGACCATGTCCTCGAAGCGCGGCGATGCCGCACCGAAATGATCCTCCAGCGCCTCGGCGGTGATCTGACATTGGACGCGCTCGCCATTGACCAGCGCCGTGAAACCCAGCATCAGGTCGCGCCCCGAATATTCGGGCTTCTCATTCGTGAAATGGATCTGCATGGGAGCCGCCTCGACCGGTAGAAAGCAAATGACCGCGTCCGTCGTCCGCTACCGGCCGGACGAAAATTTACGCGGGCTCGCCGGCAGAGGCACGATCCACGGGGGTATGGCGCGGACTAATGCATGCCGGTTGCATTCCACTTTAGACGGTTTCGCGCAGGAGGCAAAATTTGCGATGTGCGTCGTTCCGACGCGCATTTCCTCTGACCAGCACGACATCCGGCACCGTTTTGCCGAACGGCGTCAGTGAGGATCGGTAGGCCAGACGTTCAGCGCGATCGCGGCGGTCGTGGCGCCCGCCGCAATCGCGGCCGCTCCGTATTGCACCGCGTCGCTCAGGTCGAACAGCAGACCGTGGATCGCCACGGCGATGCCGCCCAGCATGATGAAGGTGGCGATGGCCGCCAGCACGACTCTCAGTTCCGTCCGAACCATGATGCGTCTCCCGAACGGATGCATGTCGCGTCGCATGCATGTTGCGATGCGGAACACGGCGCGTGCGTGTTCCATTTCCATCATTGCAGGCGGGCGCTTAAAAGCAAGGGGTTTTTGTACGCAGTCGCACAACGTGCGCGGCGCTTGTATGATGAGGCGATATCGACGGCGGCGGCCCGGGTGGCGGATGGTGCGGTGCAGGGCGTCAAGGCCAATTCGGACCGACTGCGAAGCATCGGACCAGAGTAAGCGCTGAAGTGCTAACTTGGGTCGACCGCGAAGCATGGGACCAGAGTAAGCGCTAAAGCGCTAACTCCGGCCGACCGCGAAGCATGGGGCCGGAGTAAGCGCTGAAGCGCTAACTCCGGCCGACAGGAGACAAGACATGCCTCAATCTTTCGTGCTGCCCGCCACCGCGGGCCGCACTGACCTGCTCGCGCAGGCGCATGCCCGTTCGACCGCGGTCGGCCTGCGCGCGAACGAGCGCCCCGATTTCTCGCCGCTGTCGCGGCTCGCGCTGCGCGAACTGCTCGACACGAACCACGCATTGTTCGCACACGCGCGCCCGGTGATGGAAAACCTCCACGCGCAAATCGCCGACACGCAAAGCCTCGTGCTGCTCACCGATGCCGACGGCGTGATCCTGCACAGCATCGGCGACGCGGACTTCATCGAGAAGGCGAACCGCGTCGCGCTGTGCACCGGCGTGTCATGGGCCGAAGGCGCACGCGGCACCAACGCGATCGGCACCGCGCTCGCATCGGGCCAGGCGGTCGCCGTGCACGGCTCGGAACACTTCCTGCGCGCGAACCATATCCTCACCTGCTCGTGCGCGCCGATCATCGATCCGTTCGGCCGCACCCTCGGCACGCTCGACGTGAGCGGCGACCCGCGCGGCTTCAGCCCCCATACGCTCGCGCTGGTGCGGATGTCCGCGCAGCTGATCGAGAACCATCTGTTCGCGAACCAGTGCGCGGAAGCGCTGCGGCTGCGCTTCCACGCCCACGAGGATTGCGTCGACTCGCTGTTCGCCGGGCTCGTCGCGTTCGGCCCCGACGGGGGGCTGATCGCCGCGAACCGGAGCGCGCAATTCCAGCTCGGCGCGACGTTCGATGCATTGCAGCATCAAGGCTGCGACGCGCTGTTCGGCATGCACTTCGGCCAGCTCGCGCAGCACGCAGCCCGCGCGGCCGGCGCACCGTTCCGCCTCACGCTGTCGACCGGCGTGCGCGTGCTCGCCCGCTGCGAATTCGCGGAAGCGCACAAGACGACCGTCGCCGTCACGCCGCCCGCCCCCGCCGTGCGCACGCGGGCGCCGGATCCCGACTCGATCACGTTCGCGACGCTCGACACCGGCGATGCGCGGATGGCCGCCGTGCTCGAACGCGTCGCGAAGATCCGCGGACGCGACCTGCCGTTGCTGATCCTCGGCCAGACCGGCACCGGCAAGGAATGGCTCGCGCGTGCGCTGCACCAGGCATCGCCGCGCGCGGACGGCCCGTTCGTCGCGGTCAACTGCGCGGCGCTGCCGGATTCGCTGATCGAGGCCGAACTGTTCGGCTATGAGGACGGTGCGTTCACCGGCGCGCGCAAGCGCGGCAGCCCCGGCAAGATCGTGCAGGCCGACGGCGGCACGCTGTTTCTCGACGAAATCGGCGACATGCCGCTCGCGCAGCAGGTCAGGCTGATGCGCGTGCTGCAGGAGCGCGCGGTGATGCCGCTCGGCGGCGCACGCGCGGTGCCGGTCGACGTGCGCGTGGTCTGCGCGACCCACCGCGACCTGCGCGCGATGATCGCCGCAGGCACGTTCCGCGAAGACCTGTTCTACCGGATCAACGGGCTCGCGGTCACGCTGCCGCCGCTCGCCGCGCGCACCGACCTGCCCGCGCTGGTCGAGCGGATCCTCGCGCGGCTGGCGCGCAGCGAGCCGATGCCGGGCCGCCTCGCGGCCGACGTGCTCGACGCGTTCATGCGGCACCGCTGGCCCGGCAACCTGCGGCAAATGACCAACGTCCTGCGCACGGCCGGCATGCTCGCCGAAGACGAAGCCGAAATCACGCTCGCGCACCTGCCCGACGATTTCTGGCTCGACTGCGACGCCGCACCCGCGGCGCAAGCCACACCGGCCGACGTGCGCGAAGCGACGACGCTGCAGAGCCACCAGGCCGCGGTGATCGATGCCGTGCTCGCACGGCACGGCGGCAACGTATCGGCCGCCGCGCGGGAGCTCGGGCTCGCGCGCAATACCGTGTACCGCTACCTGCGCCGGCACTGACACGTTCCGGGCCGGTTGCCCGCCCGACGGGCGCCGGCCGCAGGCGGCTTCGGGTATGCTTGGCGCTTGCGTTGCCTTCCGGCATCGCGCTGCCTTGCCTCGCTTCGCTGCCGATTCGCCGCCCGCTTTCACCCATGACCGATCCCGACCACCCGCCTCTCGTGCGCATCGAGCCGCTCGGCGCGACGTTCGACGCGCCCGATTCGCTGACGCTGCTCGAGGCCGCCGCGTTCGCGCACGTCAGGCTGCCGCGCTCGTGCCGCAACGGCACGTGCCGAAGCTGCCTGTGCAGGATCGTCAGCGGCAGCGTACGCTATACGATCGAATGGCCCGGTCTGAGCCGCGAGGAAAAGGCCGATGGCTATACGCTGCCGTGCGTGGCCGTCGCGACTTCGGATGTCGTGCTCGACGTTCCCGACGCGGTGATGATCGACTGAACGCGGCGCGCTGCCGCGCGCCGTCCCGCAACGATGATGCCTGCCTGGAGAAGATGATGACCCAGTCCACCGATCGCATCGAGAAGCAAGCCTTGCTCGCCGCGCCGCTGGCGCGCGTCTGGGAAGCCGTCAGCAATGCCGGCGAATTCGGCATCTGGTTCGGCGTGTCGTTCGACGGGCCGTTCGTGCCCGACCAGCCGCTGTTCGGCCGCATCACGCCGACGCGCGTCGACGACGACATCGCCAAGGCACAGGAGCCGTATGCGGGCACTGTGTTCGAAATCGTCGTCGATCGCGTCGAGCCGAAACAACTGTTCTCCTTTCGCTGGCACCCGTTCGCGATCGACCCGAACTTCGATTACACGTCCGAGCCGATGACGCTCGTCACGTTCGCGCTCGCGGAAAAGGACGGCGGCACGCTGCTGACGGTCACCGAGACGGGTTTCGACCAGCTGATCGAAGCGCGCCGTGCGAAGGCGCGCGAGATGAACGATCACGGCTGGGCCGCGCAGATGATGCTGATCACGAAATATCTGGCGAAGCACGCGTGAGCGCGGCGCGCGTCATTCCCGGTATCCACGTGCCCGCATGCCCTAGCCGCGGGTGCATGGCATAATCCGCTCCATCGTTACCCTACGCCGCCCCGCGCATCGCATGCTGAGTCGTCGTTTCCGGAAGATCGTCAGTCTGATCGGGATGCTCGCCATCCTGATGACGGCGCTCGCGCCGACGATCTCGCAGGCGCTGACGACGCAAGGCCGCGTCGACGCACTGCTTGCCGGCCACTGCACGGCCGCGCCGGCTGACGGCGGCCACGCCGGCGATGCGTCGTCGAAAAGCCTGCAGGCGCATCTGCAGGCCTGCGGCTATTGCAGCCTGCTCGCCCATACGCCGGCCCTGCCCGCGCCCGAACTGACGTTCGCGGCCAACGTCCACCCGCTCCAGCACCGCGAAGCAACCCGCTTCGAAAGCCTGCGCCGCGCGCTGCCGCTCACGGCCGCGCAGCCGCGCGCCCCGCCGCTCGCGTCCTGATTCGTCGTCACCGCGCGTGATGCTGCAGCGCATCGCGCCGTCCGCACGCGTCCGCGCGTGCATGCCGTGTCACGTTTCGAAGGACGATCATGTTCGACCGTATTGCTCGCGGCGCCGTGCCGTGCGTGCGCTCGCCCGCTTCAGGCCGTTGCGCGCGCGCGAACGCGCGGCCGCGTGCCGAATTCGAATACATCGTTTTCCTTATCATTTCCAACCGGATCATCCCGTCATGAAAACCACTGCATTCCTCCGCGGCGCACTCGTCGCTCTCGGCTTCGTCGTCGCCCAGGCCGCACACGCGCACGCGCACCCGAAAACCCTGGAACCGGCCGCCGACGCCACGCTGTCGAGCGCGCCGCACGCGGTCACGATCGACTTCAGCGAAACGCTCGAACCCGCATTCAGTTCGATCGTCGTCACCGACAGCCACGGCCAGTCGGTCGCCGACGGGAAATCCGCGGTCGACGCCGGCAACCGGAAGCGGATGCATGTCGCACTGGCGAACCTGACGCCCGGCACGTACACGGTCGCATGGGTCGCGGTGGCGAGCGACGGCCATCGCACGCAGGGCCGCTACGCGTTCACGCTGAAGTAACCGCATACGCTGCCCGCGCTTCCCTACCCGATCAGGAACACCAACAATGAAACGCTCGATTCCGACCAGCCTGCTGTTCGCACTGCTGGCGCTGCAGGCGCCCGCCACGTTCGCCGCGTCGGCCGTCCAGGCCGATGCATGCTGGATCCGCACGATGCCGGCGACGGTGCCGTCATCCGGCTATTTCACGCTGAAGAACGACGGCGACAAGCCCGTCACGCTCACGGGCATCGATACGCCCGCGTTCGGGATGGCGATGATGCACGAAACGCAGACGGCCGGCAGCACCGCGAAGATGGTTCACGTCGAAGCGGTCGACGTGCCCGCGCACGGCACGGTGACGTTCAGGCCGAAGGGCTATCACGTGATGCTGGAGGAGCCGCGCCAGCCCGTCGCGCCCGGCGCGAAGGTGCCGTTGCGGCTGCATTTCGCCGACGGCGCGACGGCGTCCGTGACCTGCGACGCGAAGGCGCCGTCCTACACCGGCCAGTAACGCCGCCTGCGCAACGACCGAAGGAGATGCACATGAGCAAGGAACGCCTGCCGCTGGCCAACCTGATCGTCCGCTACCGGACGCCGCTGAATGTCGCCGTGCTGATCGTCTGCGGGTTATGGGCGGGGTGGATCGCCTGGATGACGCGGCCGTCCGCGATCGACTCGCCGTCGTCGATCGCCGCCTACTGCGTGCGCGACGCGCGTTGACGCCGTGTGTCGGGGTGAACCGCGCCGCCGTGGCATCATGCACGGATTCACCCCGACCTCGGAACCCGCCTTTCGGAGCGCCGCATGTCCATTCAGACCTGGCTGCTGTTTGCCGCAGCCTATCTCGCCACCACGCTGTCGCCGGGCCCCAACGTGCTGCTCGTCATCCGCAACACGGTGCGCTACGGCTCGCGCGGCACCGCCGCGACGATCGCGGGCAACCTCGTCGCGCAAGGCGCGGTGGTCATGCTCGTCGCGTTCGGCGTCGGCGCCGTGCTGGCCGAGATGCCGCCGCTGTTCATCGCGATGAAGGTCGTCGGCGCCGCGTATCTGATCTATCTGGGCATCCGGCAACTGCGCGGCGGGCGCAACCGCCGTTCGCCGGACGGCGAGGCCGCGATCGTCGAGCCCGACCGCAGGAAACTGTTCCGCGAAGCGCTGTTCGTGTCGGGCAGCAATCCGAAGACGATGATCTTCCTGTCGGCATTCATGCCGCAGTTCATCGCGCACGATCGCCCGCTCGCGATGCAGTTCGTCGCGATGTACGCGACGATCGCCTGCACCGTCGTCATCGTGCACAGCGTCTATTCGTTCGGCGTGCGCCGGCTCCATCGCGGCATCGCCATCAGCCCGTGGGTACGCGCGGCCAAGCGCGCGAGCGGGCTGCTGTTCGTCGGGCTCGGGATCAAGCTGCTGACCGCGCGGCAGGCGTAAGCATCCGCACGGCGACGGCCCGCGCCGCGGCGCGGGCGGAATCGTCAGTCCTTCGATGCGGCCAGCGCTGCCGCAATCTCGCCGAACGACGGCCGCGCGTCGATATCCTCGTTCAGGCACTCGGCCGCCAGCGCGTCGAGTGCGTGCGAGCCTTCCCATGCACGCGGCTCGCAGCGCGCCAGCAACTCGCCGAGCAGATGACCGAACGCGCTGACCTCCAGTCGTTCGAGCCGCGCCGCGCGCTCGCGGTCGTTCACGTCGTAGACCGACGCCGCGCCGAAATCGCCGAGCAGCGCGCCGCCCTTGCCGTCGTGCAGGATGTTGTGCGCGTACAGGTCGCCGTGCATGATGCCGCGCGCGTGCAGATGCGCGGCGACCGACGCGATGCCGAGCGCGATCCGCGACGCGTCGGCCGGCGCGAATCGCGCGTCGGCCGCGTACACGTCGCGCGTGCAGGACGCGAAGCTCGGCGGCCCGGCGAGGTTGGTCAGCGCCGGATCGACAAGTTCCATCACGAGGCCGTGCGTGCCGTCCGGATGGCCGCGCACCTTGCCGATCACCGGAATCATGTTCGGATGGCGCCCGGCGTGCAGGCAGGCGGCCATTTCGCAATCGGGCAGGCCGTCGCTCGTCACCGCGCCCTTGAACAGCTTGACCGCGACCGCTCGCGGCGCGGCGCCGTCCACACGCCATTGCGCGCGGTAGATTACGCCCGACGCGCCTTCGCCGAGCTTCTCGTCGCAGGTCAGCGACGTCCAGTCGATATCCGCGACGCCCGGCCCGGCCGACGCCGCGGCTTCCGGCGCGGCGCCGAACGGATTGCCCGCCGATGCGAGCCACGCGAGGCGCGGCAGGCGCAGCAGCCAGTCCGGCAGCGCGTCGAGCCGGTTCGCCGACAGCCGCACCAGCTCCAGCGCACGGCAGGCGGCCATTTCGGGCGGCAACGCACGCAATCGGTTGCCCGCGAGCATCAGCTTCTGCAGGCGTGCGCAATCGCCGATCTCGGCGGGCAGCGCGTCGATTTCGTTGTCGGTCAGGATCAGCCAGCGCAGCGCACGCGGCAGCGAATCGCGCGGCACCGTGCGGATCCGGTTCGCCTTGAAGCCGATCATGTCGAGCTGCGCGCACGTGCCGAGCACTTCAGGAAATTCGGTGAAGCGATTGCCGGACGCGAACAGGATGCGCAGGCGATGCAGCCGCGACAGGTCGTCCGGCAGCGCGGACAGCGCATTGCCGGACAGATCGAGCACTTCGAGCGTATCCGCCAGATCGAAGATCTCGCGCGGGAATTCGGTCAGCCCGCACGCGAGCTTCAGTTGCCGGGCGCCCGACAGCTGGCCGGCCTGCAGTTGTTCGAGGGTCGTCGTCACGGGGAGAAAACGGGTTGCGGTTGCGAGGATCGTCGGATCGATCCGGCGAATTTTACCGGGTTCCCCCTCGCCTGCCCCGCGATCGCGTCACACCCCCTTCACAAACGCGCAATGTGGCGCTAGAATTGCGCCCCTTGCAGTACTGAAGTGCCGACGTGGTGAAATTGGTAGACACGCTATCTTGAGGGGGTAGTGGCGAAAGCTGTGCGAGTTCGAGTCTCGCCGTCGGCACCAGATACGGTTTTTCCGTGTTTCGTGCATTTGCAGAACCCGCGACAGCGCATGGCTTCGCGGGTTTTTTGTTGTCCGCTGCGCAACGACCGAGGCAACCCCGGCCGGCGAGACTGCGCAAACCGCGGCCCGCATCCGCATGCGCCCTTTCGCATCCGCACCTCCCGGATACGATGAGCCGCACGCAAACACGCATCAATGCTCGTCTGCCCGGTTCGGAAAAAAACGGATATCGACCGTCCTCCAAACCCCTTCCGTGTTGAACGGGTCTTCGTGCACGAGTCGCCGCACCGTGTCGATATCGCCCGCCTCATAGAGAAACAGGCCCCCGCTCACCGAGCTAGCGTGTCGGCAAGTCTTCCGCGAAATTGTCGAACACACGTTGCACCAGGGCATTGATTCTCAGCATCGT
Organism: Burkholderia sp. BCC1998; assembly: GCF_905339875.1. Classification (NCBI taxonomy): domain Bacteria; kingdom Pseudomonadati; phylum Pseudomonadota; class Betaproteobacteria; order Burkholderiales; family Burkholderiaceae; genus Burkholderia; species Burkholderia sp. BCC1998. Next base: position 64,470 of record NZ_CAJPHE010000005.1, on the reverse strand, counting down.
GGCCGACTGGGTTCTGCCCGCGAGCGTGACGATCCCGAAACAGGCCGAACCAGCCAGCGGCGGATCGAGCGGCACCGGATGCAACCTTCCTGCCCGAACCGCCTCGTCGAATACTGGCCGGCTGCCAAGAATGACGACATCGCTGACGGCTGCCGCCGCCTCCAGCTCGCCGAAATCGTCGCTCTGGAGCTTGATGCGATCCGCGATTGGATATCCGAGATGCTGCTGAAGATCGTCGAGCGCGTACTTCGACAGATGCGTGCAGCCGACCGGATACTTCAATAGATTCTCGGGCGATACGCCCGCCATGCCCGCAAGCGGATGCGCGTGACCGCAGAAGAATGCGGCCCGCCATCTCGGCAGCGGCACGATCTCGATTTCCGGCTGCTGCGTGAGTGACGCGATATCGCCAACGAACATGTCGATGCGCTCCGCCAGCAACATGCCGAGCAGGTCGGCGGTATCGCCGCGCTTGAGTACCACGCGTACTTGGGGCGCATTAACGGCCCCGAACGTCAGGATGGGTTGCCTGAGCAGCGCGGCGGGCGTCGCTCCCAGCCCGATGCAGAGATCGCCGAACTCCCCGCGCTCGAGCAGCGCGAGGTCGCGCCCGAGCTCCCGCACTTCGAAATCGATCCGGCGCGCCCGCTCGACGAATACCTTGCCGTGCGGCGTCAGCGTGATACGTTGCGCGCTGCGATCGAACAGCGAAATACCGAACTCCGCTTCGATCGACTGGATACTGCGGGACAGCGCGGATTGACTCAGGTGCACCTCCGCGCAAGCGCGACTGAAATTCTGGCACCGAGCGAGCGCGAGGACGTGTTGCAGTTTGCGAAGGTTCATGTGAAATCAGGCGTTCACGGGCAGCGACCCTGCCCACGTGCGGAAAGTATAGTCGCGCCCTTCGCCGCAACGGCTCGATCGTGGCGCCCGTGTGCCGTATCAGAACCGGTGATGAATGCCGACGCTCACGCCAACCTGACTCTTGCCAGGCTGGCCCACACTGGAAAAGCTGTTGACGCCGAACGCGCTCTCGTCGGAGTTCCAGACCGTGCCGACATGCGCATACAGAAACGTCGCCTTCGACAGCAGATACTCGCCTCCGCCGACCAACAGCGTCGGGTGTCCCGGCGTGCTCTGGAACGCGTAGCGGCCGCCCAGCACGTACCATTGAATCGTCGGCGTCGCGAAACCCTTCGCACTGCCCCAGTAAGCCACGCCGCGCGGGGTCAACTGGAGGTCTCCGACCACGCGCGTGACGCCCGCGGCAACGGTCACGCCGCCCACCGTATAACGAAGCGCCGCGCTGTACCGCTCATCGACCCGCCCCGACGCATCGATGCCGCCTGCGCTCGTACCGCGACTCTGCTCGTAAAGCACGCGAGCGGCAAGCGCTCCCCGGACATATTCGAGCGCCGCACCGACATACCGGCCGGCCAGGCCGTTGCCCGGAAGTTGTTGACCGAAGCCATATTCAGCCTCGACATCGAATCCGTAAAACGGCTGCGACTGGAACTTCACCGCATTGTTCAGCCTCAGCGTCGCCAGCGGAATCGCGTTCAGCGAAAGCGTCGAGTCGTTGGCGAAATACGTAGGATCATAGAGCACCGTCTTGTCGAACTGTACGCTGTATTGCCGCCCGAACGTCAGCCGGCCATAAGGCGATCGAAACCCGACGCTCGAAAGGCGGTTGAACAACGTGCCCGGCGTCACGAGGGTGCCCTTGCCGAGGTCGAAGCCGTTTTCGAGCTGAAAGATTGCACCGTAGCCCCCGCCGAGATCCTCGTCGCCCTTGATGCCGAAGCGGGACGGCAGAAACGCACTGCCCAGCATGCCAAGCGACGACTTCCCGTTCGATCCGGCGTTGGTCAAGCTCTGGATGCCGATATCCAGGATGCCGTACATGACCACCGAGCTCTGCGCGCGGGCGCTATCCGCCCCCGTCGCGCACGCAAGCGTCAACGCGGTCGTCGCCAGTCTCCTCACTGATTTTCTGTTTTTCATGTCGCCCCATCGATTGATTGGATTGTGCTTCGATCCGGCCCCACGCATTCCCGCTCGCTACGGCATGTCCCTTTCGCACACCGAATCGTTGGAAAACCGATCTTCTTCATCGCATGCGCGGCACAGGTGTATGCGTTCGCGTGGATCTTCGAGACCGCGATGCATCGTATTCAGCTAAAAAATCACCATCCAATGAGATTCTTGTCGTCCGGCGATGCAAGAGTTGCATGACCCTCCGATGACTGTGTGCGGAACACACGAGCGGCGCTTCGATCATGTCGGTCACGACCGACATGGCCATCCTCGTCAAAAAAAAGCGCGTATCAGTTTCATGACTGACACGCGCACAAGGAGACACGGCTCTGATGTGGATTGCGCGAACGACGCATTGTGACCTTGGACTACCGCGACGCACGACGATCCGGACATCCATTCGGCTCGACGGCAAGTCCCGGACAATTCGGCGTGGTTCCGACAGCGCGGCATATCGATTCGTACCGGTCGCCATGCGACCGCGCAACGGGCTTCGTCATCGCGAGCCCGGGCGCGCCCGCCCGTTCATCGGGCAATCCGCCCGACGAGCGGGTCGATCCAGCGGTCGGCTATCCACACGTACGCGCCCGTTGCGATCGCGCAGAACCAGTAAAGCCCGATCCCGACGACGATCCCGACCGTCATCGGCGATTCGACCGGGAAGTGGCGTGTCAACACGGCCGGGGCGAACGCGACGGTCAGGATGAACGCAAAGTAGATGCCCAGCACGAGCACGCTCATGCCGATACTCAGGCGTGTGCGACGGCGGACCAGACGGGCCACGTCGCGCGTGCGTGCGTCGACGCTTGCGTTCGCATCGGTGCTGCGCGCAACGACTGCCGGGTGATTGACGTTCGACATGGTTGCTCCAGTGATCAGTGAGTTTGGGGAGCGCTGATGCCGATGCCGGTCGCGCTGCGGAACATCTGCGCATCGAATCCCGCACGCTCCGCCGCCGCACGAGCGGACGAGTCGGTAATCGATGCGAGCCATGCGACGCCGAACGCCAGCGTCATCGAGAACAGGGTCGGGTTCGCGTACGGAAAGAGCGCACTGTCGTGCTTCAGGATGCCCACCCAGATTGTCGGCCCGGTCACGAGCAGCCCGACCGACGACACCAACCCGACTATCCCGCCAGCCAGTACGCCGCGCGTCGTCAATCCTCGCCAGAACATCGACAGCATCAGGATCGGGAAGTTGGTGCTCGCCGAAATGGAGAACGCGAGCCCGACCAGGAAGCTGATGTTCAGGTTTTGCACGAGATGCGACAGCAGCAGCGCAGCCGCGACCAGTACGAACGTGGCCCGGCGCGATACCGCCAGTTCGCGCGCCGGATCGGCTTGCCCCCGGCACAGGATGCGCTTGTACAGATCGTGACCGACCGCCGATGCGCCCGAAATCGTGAGCCCCGCGACGACCGCCAGTATCGTTGCGAACGCAACTGCTGACATGATGCCTAGGAACACGTCGCCGCCGAAGTAATGGCTCAGATGCATCGCCGTCATGTTTCCGCCGCCGATCAGCGTGTGCGTGACCGGATCCAGGAAAGCGGGATTGCGGAGCACGAATACGATCGCACCGGCGCCGATCACGACGACCGCGGTATAGAACCACGCAATGAGCGCGGTTGCGTAGAACGCCGATTGCCTGGCAGCGGCGCCGTCGCGTACGGTGAACAGGCGACTCAGGATATGTGGCAGGCCTACCATGCCGAAGATCAACGACATGCCGAGCGAAATCGCATCCACGGGGTTCGTGACGAGCCGGCTCGGCGCCAGCACGGCCGAGCCGGCCGGATGGGACTGCACCACCGTGGCGATCAGCCGACTGGCGCTGAAGCCGGTCGCCTGCAGCACCTTGAACGCCAGATACGTACCGATCGCGACCATCAGCACCGCCTTCACGATCTGCACCCACGTGGTGGCCAGCATCCCGCCGATCAGCACATACACGAGCACCAGCGCGCCAACCGCCAGCATCGCCACCATGTAAGGCACGCCGAACAGCAGCTGGATCAACTTGCCGGCGCCGACCAGCTGGATGACGAGATAGAACAGCACGATCACCAGCGAATTCACGGCGGCCAGGCTCCGAACCGGACGCTCCGCGAGACGGAATGCGACGACATCGGCGAGCGTGAAGCGTCCGAGATTGCGTAGCGGTTCCGCGACGAGAAACAGCAGGATCGGCCAGCCGATCAGCGTGCCGACGCCGTAAATGATGGAGTCGTAGCCCGAGCCGGCCATCATGCCGACCGCACCGAGGAACGACGATGCGGACATGTAGTCGCCTGCGAGCGCGAAGCCGTTCTGCAACGGCGTGACACTGCCGCCGGCCGTATAGAACTGCGAAACCGAGCGGTTGCGACGCGATGCCCAGTACGTGATGCCGAGCGTCAACGCAACGAAGAGCAGAAACGGCGCAAGCGTATACCCGCTTGCGACGCGCTGCGCCGGTGCTTCGGCCGCGCATGCCGCGCCCGCTGCGGCCGCGGCGCACACACCTGCCGACAGCGCGGCCATCGTCCGCCGGGCGCGAAACGTTGCATGTTCCATGATGTTCTCCTCCATTTTTTTATGAATGCTTCGGTCGCGCGACGCTTTCCGTCAAACGCCGAGACGGCGACGCACGACTTCGTCGAAAATCGCGACGCCGATCGGTGCCACGTCGTCGTTGAAGTCGTATTCGGGGTGATGGCACATGTGACCGCCCTGCCCGAGAAAGAAATAACAACCGGGCCGCGCCTCGAGAAAGCGCGCGACATCGTCACCCGCCATCAACGGTGCCACGTCGGTCAGCACGTTCGCCGCGCCGACCACGGTCTCGGCGGCTGCCATGACACATCGCGCCGGAGCTTCCGCATTGATCGTGGCCGGCGTGCCGTGAGAAATGTCGAGATCGATCGCGCATCCGTGCGATAGCGCAACGCCGTCGCAGATCTCTCGCATGCGCCGATGCACGCGTTCGCGCGCCAGCGGCGACAGCGCGCGCGTGGTGCCTTGCAGCGACGCGCGATCGGGAATGACGTTCGCCGTCGCCCCCGCAACGAACTGGCAGATGCTCAGCACCGCGCTGTCGAGCGGATCGATCGCGCGGCTGACGACGGTCTGCAATGCAGTGACGAGCAACGCGCCGATGGCGATCGGATCGACGCTACGATGCGGCGTTCCGCCATGACTGCCGGTGCCGCGAATCTCGATCGAGAAAAAATCGACCGCGGCAAGCTGCGATCCGACGCGCACCCCGATCTTGCCCGGTTCGAGCTGCGGATGGTTGTGCAACCCGTAGATTTCGTCGAACGGGAAACGCGCGAGCAACTGATCGTCGAGCATCGCCTGACTGCCTTTGACGATTTCCTCGGCCGGCTGGAATACCAGCACGACCCGCCCCTTGAACTGGCGATGGCCGGCCAGCAGCTTCGCCGCGCCGAGCAGGATCGCGGTGTGTCCATCGTGACCGCAGCCATGAAACAGTCCGTGATGGACCGAGCGATAAACCGGCCGGCCTTCCTCCTGGATCGGCAGCGCATCCATGTCGGCGCGCAACGCAATCGTGGGGCCCGGCCCGCCGTTACCGTCGATCACGCCCACCACGCCGGTGCGGCCGATTCCGGTATGCGTATCGATGCCGAACGAGCGCAGCAACTCCGCGACGAACGCTGCCGTGCCGGTTTCCTGAAACGCGATTTCCGGACGACTGTGAATCTGTCGACGCCACGCTTTCATGTCCTCGGACAGTGCGGCGACGGGTGTACTGATCTGCATGGAACGATTCCTCGGGGATTGCTGCCGCGCGGCAAGCGCGACGTGGCTGAATGAACCTGTCGAACAAGGCTCGACGTTCGCCCGATTCTAGAAATCGCAAAATGTGCGGTCCAATGCAAAGTTTCGGCATTTCCTATGCAGAGAGCACATAGGCACGCAACGACACCGGCGGATTGGTCGGCCGCCATGCGCAGCGATCTCTGTGAGCGCAAATGCAGTCGCCAGATCAGATAGCCGCCGAATTGGTAGACACGCTACCTTGAGGGGGTAGTGGCGAAAGCTGTGCGAGTTCGAGTCTCGCCGTCGGCACCAGAACACGGTTGCGCCGTGTTTCGGGCACGTTAAAAGAACCGCGACAGCGCAAGGCTTCGCGGTTCTTTTTATTGCATCGGCAAGCCGGGCCGATGCGTGGACCGGCGCGTCATCGAAGAACGAGACGCGGCTGGCGGCCGGCGTCGCGCCATCGATGCGCGAAACGGCGGCCCGGACACGTGATGCGCGCCCGCCAACACGGCGTCGCAGGCCGCGTCCGACGGCGATCCGGTTGAATTGTTCGAGTGAATGGAATCAGATTGCGGTTTTCGGCTCGCGGACTGCTCGCACGAACGTGACGCGCCAGCATCCAGCCGCCGCCAGCGACAACCCGATCGCCACGAAGATCGCGACACGCACGCCTGCGCCCGGGGTCTGCGCGGTGCTCATCAGCGCGCCGAAGATCGCCACGCCGAATGCGGAGCCGCTTTGCCTGCTCGCATTGAGTGCGCCAGCCGCGATGCCCGCACGGCTCTTCTCGACGGCGCCCATCATCGCGACCGTGACGGCCGCCTGCAACGCCGGTTGGCGGCGGTAGCGGCCGGCGGCTGTCGGCTGCGGAGCAATTGCTGCTTTCGCTTGCGCGTGTCGGTGTCGATTTATCCAATCCGCAGTTCGAACAGGCAATCAACGATTGCGTAGCCAACCTCCAATCAGGCTGATCGGCCAATTTCCATGTACGGCCAAGAGCGACCATTCCACGATCACGCGTTTATACTCCCAGACACAGCAATCTGCGTGATACGACAAGGCCAAATGAAAACGAGAGAATTGTTGATCGCTTCGCTAGGAGCGTTGGTGTTGACTCAACCTTCACTATCCTTCTCGCAAAACATCAACGGGAAAAATCTCTATATACAAAGATGCGCGATGTGCCATGGCGCAGATATCAAGGGCACCGGACCATTGGCCAAGAAAAGCAATCCTGCCACGCCTGACCTCACAACTGCTGCGTTCAAAAAGCGACTCCGTGATTATCCAGGCGTCATTGTTTCATCGGTAATACTTCGTCCGAACGGGGACCTGATTCCGAGAACTTTGAGGGAGAACGGCGTAAAGCTTGCGCCGCACTCCTGGACCGTTCAGGATTTTCGCGATCTGAATAACTACATGAGTGACGTGATTTCCAAAAGCCGATGATTCCGTGTTGACCGTCTGACCGCGATGGGTCGGGTACTGTCGGATTCGGAAGCATCATCGGCAGAGCGCATTGCCGGCTCATCGTCGGGCCGGGTTCGGCCCAGACCGTGTCAGAACGTGCATGGGGCTACCGTTGTTCCTCTTCTGATCTGAACTGAAAATGTTGCCACTCTACAAGTTTGTCCTCGGCCCGATTCTGGTGATACAGGCACGCAGGCTAAGGCGAACGGCGCTACGCCTACCGGAGGCAGCAGGGCCTCGTTGCGGGAGTGAAGGCTCGCGAGAGGCCCTGCAACCGGCCTTGCGAATTCTGGTTGTCGGTGACTCGTCGGCGGCAGGAGTGGGGGTCGACGATCAGGTACAGGCATTAGCGCAACCGGTTGCCAAAATGCTGGCTATCAAACTGGGCAGGCCCGTTACATGGCAACTGGTGGCAAAGTCGGGTGTCAACACTGAAGAGTCTCTAGCGCTATTAAGGCAGAGCGAATTACAGCCGGCGGACTTTCTCGTGACCGCATTGGGTACTAACGATGTAACGTCGCAACGTTCGCCACGCCAGTTCCTGCAAGACTATCGGCGACTGGTTGAAGAAGTCCGCCGTCGCACCGGCGCATTTGGTCTGGTAGCAACAGGGCTACCGCCATTACGAATTCTGCCAGCGGCGCAGCACCCGCTGCGCTGGTACCTGGGCCGATATGCCGCGTCTCTGGACCGCACGCTGCGGCGGTGGATTAGCAAGGACGCTGCCGCGCGCTATATATCGCTTGATTGGGCAGCAAAGCCGCTCGAGATGGCCCGTGATCGATTTCACCCCGGGGCTGGGCAATATCGCTGTTGGGCTGAGCTCGTCAGCGAGCAGATCGTGGATTTACTGGTTAAGGATTCTGGGCCAGTGGTCGATCTGGGCATGTGCAACGTAAAGCTTGAACGTCCGCTGTAGAGGAAAGCGACTGGCTGAATCCGCCGTCGGCTACGGCCGACCGCGTCGGGCGGCAGTCGGCCACAAACGGCCGTTCGACACAGCTTTTTAGACCGTCGACAATCGGTGCAGATAAGGGCGTGGTCTTTAGCGGTTACCGTCGATCAGATCGTTCAGCAGCGCATCGAACGCGGCCTGTGCGTCTTCAAGTTCCTGCAGGGCGGCATCAAAGGTTTGCAGCGCGAACGGCGAAGGCTCGCCGCTGCCTTGCGGCGGAAATTGCTTCTGCATCGAGGCGAACGCACTCTGCACGCGCAGCGTGGCGGCCACCATGCGCTCCATCGCCTGGGTTTCTTCGGCTCGGGCCTGTTCCGGATTCATTCCTCTCTCCTTGGATGGTTTTCTATCCCCGTGCAGGGACACGTCTGGTGAGCGTAGAAGTATGCGTAGATTGGTTCGCTAGGCCCCGTCAGATAAGGTGCAGGTACTGCTGCATCATTGGGATGACGGGTGCAGCTGCGGCAGCGGGTTACGTGCTCATGTGACCGGGAAAAGTTGCTTTGGCAGCCCGAGTTTATCAGCGGCCTGAGCGGGACCGCTCGAAGTTCGCCATTCGGCCAGTTGCAGGTGTTGGGAATCGGCAGCGACGAGTGACCCGTCCTAGCTCCTGTGCGTACGCTTCTTGCTATTTTCAACTTCCGCCAGAATTCGCTGGCCTACCGCGCCGAAAAAGCGCAGACCTGTAGAGCAACCGTTAATACGTAATGTGACCGTGCGTGAAAAGAACATATCTCTTTGTGAAGCATTTATGACATCCCAAGGTATACAGATCGTGGGAAGTCGCAAGTTCAAAGGAAAGCTGGGTCGGACCCATAAGTATTGAGGATAGAGTTCAACGGCCACGGTAAATCTTGTCCATTTTGCTCGACACGAAACCCAGCGATAGGAGCCATTGGAGATTTGCCTTTCGCTCGGGGCGGCCCGCCTCGTCTCGTACGGCTCAAGATACTTCCAACCGGACAGCCGCCGCATAGCCTCAAGCCAAGAGCCAAAGAAAACAATCGCGACGAAGAAAAATCGGACGGTATCGAGCATATTTCGTGGAGTTAGGATGGCCGAGTTTGCCAGTGCGACTGCCCGAGTTTACCAGCAGGCCGCACGGTATCGCTCGAAGATCGCCGTTCGGCCAGTTGCCGGAGATCACGACCGATTGAATCCGCTGCCACTTTCGGGCGTTCGTGGCAGCCACGTAAATCACCGACCATGAGAGCTGCGCCGGTCCCAACCTGCGAACGTTCGTGATTTACGAATACGACCTTAAGGTAATATTGCCTCGTCTTACCGGCTCTCTCCGAGAGAGAGCCGACGTTACAAAGAGCGGTGCGCAGATTCGCAAAAGACATCCAGCCTGAAGGTAGGATTTTGTATCCTGGTAACTACAACATGAGGCGTTAATGAGTAACCACATTCCCTCCTTCATCGTTGCTGCGACATGTGCCTTCCCGGGCGTCCATGCGCTGGCTGCGGACCCGGACTGCACGGGGCTTGATCGTTGGCCTACTAGTATGGCATTCGTAAAGCTTAAGAACGCAGGGCTAACCGACAACGACAAACTCGACTTCAACAAGACCACGACGGTTCGACTCGCATCGGAATGAATTGGAAATGACTTGTACAGTCAAGTTCATCACGTCATCTTCACTGAAAAAAGTGGTGAGACGATAGAGGTCATCACTGCAAGCGATGCATCGAGTGAAGAATGCTCTATGTCAGATGTCGAGGTGTTCGTGATCTCAAGACGGCTTGATGGGAAATAACGCCTACGCCCTTTGCACCCACGTTCCTAATAATGAAAATGATCGTCGACTCATTCCAAATAATAGGTCGCTACTTTGGGCTATGGCTTGTCGCCATTTTCTGCTCGTCAACGGCCGTAGGTGATACACGAGTTTGTACAGCAGAGGAGGCTCAGAAGGCAGAAGCTGCTGCTGCAGTTGGTAGGTCGTGGAAGCAGTTGCATCTACGATTTGTACAATATGCACATTGTGACGATGGTGCCATTTCGGAAGGTTTCAGCGATTCAATTACTCTTTTGCTTGCCGATCACTGGGAAACTATTCGACAGATTGAACCCATCATCGCGTCAGATCCAGCTTTCCGTAAATTCATTATCCGGCATATTGACGAAACTGTGCCTGCAGACCGATTGCAGCAGATCGCTAGAAATGCGGGAAACCAATGTCCTCGAAATATAAATAGCCTTTGTCAAGATATTAGAGCAGCGGCCATGAAATAGCCCTACGAACATCCATGCATAAAAAAATGAGGCTGCGCGCAGGATGGCAACCCGGCATCACGCCCGACCAGTATTAGTGGGTGTCCCCAGAGGGCATGTGGCAGATCGAACAACCGTTTTCGGGAATTGTGTCAGACCGCTCAGGGTCGGCTACGGCCGACCGCGCCGGGCGGCAGTCGGCCATAATGCGCCATTCATCTGCACGCTTCCACCGACGGTCGAATGTCGATGCCGCGCGGGACAGCGGACTTGCGCGACCGAGAGATATCGAATGAGTCGCAAGCCGATTCGCCAGGCTCGAGGGAACCACCAATCTGGAGATCATGAGTGTCTTTCCATGACGTTGTGTCGCATCCATTCACGTTAGTGAGTCACGGTCAGCTTGGCGCCGCGTGCGTGCTTTTCGTCTTCTACGCGGTCATTCTCGTCTGTATCGCCAGAGCATTGTTCGAGATCGCCAACTTTGCTGGAGTGAAGACACAGACCGGGAGTGCTCAGATCATAGCAAAGCGAATTGTGCCCGCTCATTGGGAGTGGCAAACCCGTGGGCGCTATTTTACGCGTGCATATGTGGAGGAATACGAGATACTGGAATTAATTATCAATGGCCGAGAGATGACGTATCGACCGATTCCGTGGATTATGGAGCGAACGACAGCAAATACGACGGAACCAGTCCAGTTCAAAGCTGCACGATTCAACAGCAAAGTACAGATCATAAAGTTCAAGTACCTTTAGCTGGGTAGAACATCCCATCAAGATGGCGGCTGCCCCGCATACTTACTTACGAGTTTAGGCGCATCTCCCAACGACCGCCGCTCTCGAGAGCACCCAAGGTCGGCTCCGGGTCGCGTGCCGGTGGTCGCCGACGGGCAGAAGCCGGCCACGAAGCGATGTTCGCCCATGACTTCGCGCCGTCACTCAGACGTCGGCTCTATGCGGCAACCGATCGTACGGTTGCCGCCAAGGCTTTTATAGTGGTACGTTGCCATGAAGCCAGCGGGGCTGACGCGGTAGTCACATGGAAGACTCCGCCGGCGGCTCGAACCAAAAAAGATCGGGGGCAAGCAGCATATGGACTTTTTCGAGAATGTCGTCGTCGAATATCTTCGTGCAGATCGATCCGTCTTCGTGAATACGCAATGCTGCATCCAGCTCAATGAAGGACGCAATCCCGATACGTCAGGCCCGCACTGGTACTGCGACGCCGTTGCCGTGGATTTTCGTTCCCGCTCCGTGTTCCTTTGCGAAATTACGTTTGCAAAACCGCCCACGGGCCTACTGAAGCGCCTTGTAGGCTGGCACGAAAACTGGGATGGACTGCTTCAGGCGCTGCGCCGTGATTGCGCTATACCCGCCGATTTTCCGGTTAGGCCCTGGATTTTCGTTCCGGAGGCGCTAATCGGCACCATTGTTGACGCGCTGAAAAAGTTTGAGCTTAGCTATGGTACTGACGTACCGGTGCCGAGGATCACGACTCTGGAAATGACCAGTCCGTGGCTCTATCCATCCTGGAACCGTGTAGGCGAAGCCGCGAAGCCATCATCGATTCCCGAACACATGCGATAAGTGCGCGCAAATTGAACGGCGCCCGATCATCGAGACCCTGTGCATGGAGTACCGCCATGTCCGTCAAGAGTTTGAAAAAAGAGCCAGAGATTCCGGCGCACATGGATGACTACGAGCCGATCGAGATCGTGCCGCAGTGCCTGAGTTGCAGTCACTGGCATGGGCCAGTCGATGCGCAAACCTGTGACGCATTCCCGAACGGCATTCCCGCACCGATCACGATGAACGAAGTGATCCACGACAGCGAGTACCCGGGTGATCACGGCATCCTGTATGAGCCGAAGGCTTAGGCAGGTTGGATGGCTCAGTGTGGCAGCACATTGAGCCATCCTCAAGTTTTCCAAAACTTTGCTCAATCGAATGGCTGGTATCGAGTGCGAAACCAGTCACTCATCGACCACACAATGAGCGGCTGAATCAGATGGCGGATTCAACCGATCGAGTGCGACGTGTTGCCGAATCGGCCCAAAGCATGTGAGATATTTGTGATTGCGTTTGGGGTCTCGAAAGCCGCGGATACGACGTTCGCATTCACGCGTCGGCTGTGGCAGTTAACGCCCTGGCAGTCAGTCGTACTGTCGCGGCAGTCGGCGAGCACCTGGCGCAAGCGGGCATTTGAGAATGGCTTGACACCCGCCGGGCGACGGTCAAATGACCGTTTCGCTCTTATACGTGCCCTCGGAACGCCGACGGCTGCAATGCCTGCAACGGGTCGGCATCGGCCAGTCCTGAAAAGATCGAGCGTAGGTCGTGGCGTAGCTTCGTGTGCCGATCCCTATCAGACAAGGCACAGGTACTGCTGAATCAGCATTCCCCCTCACCATCAGAAAACGGCGCATCGCTCGACCGATCACCCACACGCCCTACCCCGCCCTCACAGCACCGGCAACACTGCCCGAATATGCTCCGCAAACGCCCCCGTCAGATGCGACGGCCGCTTCCGGTCGAACCGCAGCGTAATGCCGACCGCCGGCAGCGGCGGCAATCCGCGATCGCCGGCGAGGATCGCGAGATCCGCGGGCACCGCCGTCTGCGTCATCACCGCAAACGCCTGCCCCGAACGCACCAGCGCGGTCAGCCCCGCGAGGCTGCTGCTCGCATACGCGACGCGATAATCGCGGCCGGCGCGATGCAGCGCCTCACAGGCCGCAATATGATCGAGCGTATCGGGATCGGACAGCGCGAGCGGCAACGGATCGAACCGCGCCGCATCGAGCCCCGGATAGCCGATCCAGACCAGTTGCTCGCGGCGGATGAAGTCACCGTCCGAACCATCGTCCGGCACGGACACCATCGCCAGATCGACCGCGCGCTTGTCGAGCTGTTCGAGCAGCCGCGGCGTCGGCCCGCACACGACCTCGACGATCGCCTGCGGATGCTGGCTCGAGAACTGCCGCAGCAGCGACGGCAGGAACACGCCCGCGTAATCGTCCGGACAGCCGAACCGGATCGTGCCCGACAACCCGGTGTCGCACAGATCGGCCATCGCCTCGTCGTGCTGCCGCAGGATGCGCTGTGCATGCACGAGCAGCCGCTCGCCGGGATGCGTGAGCAGCACGCCGCGGCCGGTGCGCTGGAACAGCGGCTGGTCGACGCTTTCCTCGAGCCGCCGCATCTGCTGGCTGAGCGCGGATTGCGTGCGGCCGACCCGCGCCGCCGCGCGGCTGAGCGAGCGCACCTCGGCGATGACGACGAACGAGCGCAGCAGGTCGATTTCGAGCGAACGTGCCAAGGTATTAGCTCCTTTTCTACCTTGCATAAGAACTATTCGTTTCCATAAAACCAGACCGGCGCCTAGACTGCAAGCGATCCTTGGCCCTTGTCCGGAGAAGCCCGATGTCCCTGAACGACGACGCAACCTTCTGGCACAACGCCAGGCAGCACCTGATCCGCTACGGCGGCACGTTCGAGCCGATGATCATCGAGCGCGCGCAAGGCAGCTTCGTCTACGACGCGGACGGCCGCGCGATCCTCGATTTCACGTCGGGCCAGATGAGCGCGGTGCTCGGGCACAGCCATCCGGAGATCGTCTCCGTCATCAACGAATACGCGGGCAAGCTCGATCACCTGTTCAGCGGGATGCTGTCGCGCCCCGTCGTCGACCTCGCGACTCGCCTCGCCGACCTCACGCCGCCCGGGCTCGATCGCGCGCTGCTGCTGAGCACCGGCGCGGAATCGAACGAAGCGGCGATCCGGATGGCGAAGCTCGTCACCGGAAAGTACGAGATCGTCGGCTTCGCGCAGTCGTGGCACGGGATGACGGGCGCGGCGGCATCCGCCACTTACAGCGCCGGCCGCAAGGGCGTCGGCCCGGCCGCCGTCGGTTCGTTCGCGATTCCGGCGCCGTTCACGTACCGGCCGCGCTTCGAGCGCAACGGCACTTATGACTATCTCGCCGAACTCGACTACGCATTCGACCTGATCGATCGCCAGTCGAGCGGCAACCTCGCCGCGTTCATCGCGGAGCCGATCCTCAGCTCGGGCGGCATCATCGAACTGCCGGAAGGCTACATGGCGGCGCTCAAGCGCAAGTGCGAGGAGCGCGGGATGCTGCTGATCCTCGACGAAGCGCAAACCGGCGTCGGGCGCACCGGCACGATGTTCGCGTGCCAGCGCGACGGCGTGACGCCCGACCTCCTCACGCTGTCGAAGACGCTCGGCGCGGGGCTGCCGCTCGCGGCGGTCGTCACGTCCGCGCGGATCGAGGAACGCGCGCACGAACTCGGCTACCTGTTCTACACGACGCACGTGTCGGACCCGCTGCCGGCCGCGGTCGGCCTGCGCGTGCTCGACGTGGTGCAGCGCGACGGCCTCGTTCAGCGGGCGAACGTGATGGGCGACCGGCTGCGGCGCGGGCTGCTCGACCTGATGGAGCGCTTCGACTGCATCGGCGACGTGCGCGGACGCGGCCTGCTGCTCGGCGTCGAGATCGTCAAGGACCGGCAGACGAAGGAACCGGCGGACGGCCTTGGCGCGAAGATCACGCGCGAATGCATGAACCTCGGGCTCAGCATGAACATCGTGCAGTTGCCGGGCATGGGCGGCGTGTTCCGGATCGCGCCGCCGCTGACGGTGAGCGAAGCGGAAATCGATCTCGGGCTGTCGCTGCTGGAACAGGCGATCGCACGCGCGCTGTAACCCCGCCGCCCGTCGCTGCCGCACGAAGCGCGTACGATCTGCGTACACTATCCGGCAGGCAACGACCACGGGCAGCGAGGCGAGCGATGGCGAGCGCGGCAAACGACAACGGCACGAACGAACACTGGCTCGTCGCGCGCCGCGATCCGGAAACGGGAATCGAAAGCCTGCGCGCGCATTTCAGCGGGCATGCGTACGATCCGCACGATCACGACGACATGCTGATCGGCTTCACGGAACAAGGCGTGCAGCGTTTCCAGTGTCATCGGTCGCTGCACACGAGCGTGCCGGGCCGCGCGATCCTGATCGAGCCGGGCGCGCTGCACGACGGCCATGCACCGGAAGCCGGCGGCTTCACCTACTCGATGCTGTACCTGCCGCAGGCGTGGGTCGAACGTGCGGCACGCCGAATCGATCTTCCCGGCCTGAGCGGCGTCGAAGCCGCGTTCGGCCATACGCTCGTCGACGATCGCAGCCTCGTCGACGCGATCCGCCACGCGTTTCTCGCGATCCACGGCAACGAAGGCAAGCTCGCGCGCGACCAGACGCTCGACCGTCTCCTCACGCGCCTCGGCGGTCAGTTGCGCGATTCGGTCGCGGCAAGCGCCGACACGAGCACGGGCACCGTGCCGCCGGCGATCGTGCGCGTGCGCGACCTGCTGCACGCGCATCTGGACGGCAACCTCGGCCTCGACGAACTCGCCGACCTGGCCGGCACCGATCGCTTCCGGCTCACGCGGCAGTTCCAGCGCGCATACGGGACGTCGCCGCACGCGTACCTTGTTCGCCTGCGCCTGCGCGCGGCGCGCCGGCTGCTCGCGGCGGGCCGCACGCCGGCGCAGGTCGCCGCGGACGTCGGCTTCGCCGACCAGAGTCACCTCGGCCGCTGGTTCCGCCGCGCGTACCGGATGACGCCGGCCGCCTATCGGCGGATGTGCACAAACGTTCCAGACTGATCGCGCCGGCTATCCGATCATGAGCGCTTCAACGAGGAGCACTCATGTTCGATACGAAAGTGGCATTGATCGTGCGCGACGATCTCGCGGCGTGGCAGAAACTCAATGTGGTCGCATTTCTCGCGACGGGCGTCGCGGCCGGCGCGCCCGAAGCGCTCGGCGAGCCTTACGAGGATGCGGCCGGGAATCGCTACGGCCGCATGTTCGGCCAGCCGATGCTGGTGTTCGCGGCCGATCTCGACGGCCTGCAGGCCGCGCATCGGCACGCGCTGTCGCGCGAAGTCAGGATCGTGCCGTACGTGCGCGCGATGTTCTCGACCGGGCACGACGCGGCCAATCGCGAAGTGTTTCGCGCCGGGGACGCGACGAATCTCGATCTGGTCGGCCTTGCATTGCACGGGCCGAAGAAGGCCGTGGATAAAGCCGTGAAGGGTCTGGCGTTGCACGCGTGAACCCGGCGTCCGGCTCACTGCCGCGGGCCGCTTCCATGCCTGCCCGCCGCGTCCGGCCGAACCGTTCGCCGTGCTTGCTGGCGAGCCACACGCCGAGCGCGACGACGACGATGCCGAGATAGGTCGTCACCGGAATCCGGTCGCCGAACATCCACGCGGCCCAGGTCAGCGTCACGGGCGGTTCGAGATAGACGAGCGTCGCCACGCGCGTCGCGGGCATGCGCTTGAGCAGCGCCCATAACGTCAGGTAAGCCATGAACGTCGAGAACACCGTCAGCCACACGACGGACAACCAGACGTTCGGCTGCGTCGGCACATGCAGATCGCCGGTGACGAGCCCGCATGCCGCGAACAGCACGAGGCTCACGCACCCCTGCACGAACAGCGGCAGAAACAACCCGTCCTCGTTGCTGCGCGCCGTCGTGAGCGCGCGCCGCCGCTGATAGATCGTCGCGATCGACAGCCCCAGCGCGGACACCAGCGGCAGCATGTACATCACGATGCCGACCGATTCGGTCGGCAGCGCGTATTGCCCGCCGATCACGATGCCGACGCCGATGAATCCGAGCACGAGCCCGGCCCACTGGCGCGCGCCGCTGCGCTCGCTGCCTTCGAACGTCGTCATCGCCGCCGTGATGAGCGGCTGCAACGCCGCGACGATCGCCGCGATGCCCGGCGGCAGCCCATGCTGGATCGCGACGTAGACGCAGGCCAGGTAGAGAAACTGCGACAGAAAGCCGATCACCGCGTGATAGCGGATCTTCTCCAGCGTCAGGCGCCCGAGCCGCCTGTTGAGGACGATCGCCAGACAGAGCGTGACGAGCAGAAAACGCCAGAACAGCAGGTTGAACGCACCGGCCGTCTCCGCGCCGAGCTTGGCGCCGATGAAGCCGGAACTCCACGACAACACGAACACGAGCTGGATCAGGAAAAGCTGCATCGGAACGTCGCCCCTCAGAACGTGACCGTGGATGTGCGCGCGTCGCCCAGGTCTTCGAACCGGATCGGTTCGAGACCGAGGCGAAGGTACTGCATCGCCGCGTCGTCGCGAAGGCTGCGTTGCAGTGCCAGCCAGTTGACGACCGTGCGCGGGATACCGTCGTCCGACGAGAGATGCCAGAAGCCGTTGTCGTCCTCACGCGTGTATGGGCAATGAAACGACAGCACCAGCGACATGCGCCGCCCTGCCTCGACCGGTTCGACGCCATGGAACAGCTTGCTGCCGTAGATCAGCAGCGCGTCGCCCGCCTGGCTCAAATCCGCCGTCTTCACATGCGCGCGTTCGCGATCGTGCCGATCGAACGTCTCGGCAGTCGATTCGTAGAACAGAAAGTTTCCGCCCTCGTATTCGGATCGATCCGACAGCACGATGTTCAGCACGAAACTGGTGCCGTCGGTGTGCCACATGCCGACCTGTTCCTTGTCGTCGCGCTCGCGCGTCGGGTAGTAATAGTTGAACTGCGAGCGCGCATTGATCATCGGATACGGAATCAACGGCGCGCCGGCCAGACGCGACAGCCGCAGCAGGAACGCGCGGTCGTGCATCATCGCGTCGATGAAGCGCGAACGGTTCGTCACCGCACGCACCCGCTTCGAGATGATCCAGTTGCTGTGCGACGCGCTGCGTTCCAGCGTGCGGCCGATCTCGCGCAGCGCGTGAACCGCTTCGTCGGAGAACAACCCGCGCAGGCTGCACACCGCGTTGAGCGCGTTCGACTGCGTGCCGCGCATCGGCACGTCGCGATAGCCGAGATCGTCGAGGTTGCGGCGATACCGCACCTGATAGCCGTCGCGCAGGAAGCCGCTCGTCCAGCGCATCCGTTCCGCAACGGTAACCGTGTCGTCTGCGACATTCGCGTCGCCGGCCAGCGAGGTCCGCAGCGCAAGCCTCACCCGATCGAACCCGCGCGCAAACACCGGCAGTGCATTTCCCTTGTTCATCGCGTGCCTCGCTCGCGTCGTTGCGGCCCCGGGGCGCTAGCCCTTGAACTGCGCAATCTGGTACACGACGCTGCCGTCCCCGCTGCGCAGCTCGTCGATCACCCGGCAGTTGCCGTGACTGCTGCGCACGTGGCGGAATTGCTCGGGCGTGTATTTCAGGCAGACGTTGGTGATCAGATGCCCGTGGACGCCCGCCTTCGATACCGGCTGCAGCGTAACCGCAACGTGGAACTGATCGCCCAGCAGGTTCAGCCGGACGATCGACACGTCATGCTCGCCGTGCGGCTCGAAGCCCTGCTGCCGGCTGACGACTTCGGAGAACCGCACCATGTTCTCGTTGCGGTAGAAATCGTAGATGTGCGCTTCGCGGCCTTCGACGAACAGTTGCATCTCCGACACCACGTAGGTCGACTTGCCGCCGAGATTGCGGATCAGCCGGCCGATCGTCACCGGCAACTCGTTGCCTTCCTGGAACCCGAGCATCGTGATGAAGGTCATGTCCTGGCCCAGATCGATGTGGTTCCACTGCACGTTCCGGTAGTCGTCGGCGATGTAGTTGAAACAGCCGGGTGTCTTCAGGAACGGCATGATCGCGTCGCGCATCGCGTGTTCCGACGACTCGTTGATGTCGACCGCCGTGTAGCGCAGATGGTCCGGCCCGCCACCGCTGACGCCCTTCATCAGTTCGGTCGTCTTGACCGGCTCGGGCCCGAGTTCGATGTAGTGAACATGGCGGCCGCGCGACAACGTGGCGAGACGCTCGCTCAACGCACCGATCGCTTCCCGCAACGATCCTTTTCCGTTGCGATCCGCACATAATGCAGGACTCCGAACCCCCAATTCGTTCAGGTTCCGCATCAAGGAGAAGACTTCACGCCCCGCCTCGCGTTGCCGCGCGGCATCGTCCGTGCGCTGCAACGTCGAATACTTCTCGTGATTCTCGACCGTCCATACCGACTCCGCCTTCAGCTTCCTGTCCCGCACCAATCCACTACAAAATCATTGATAGACATGAATCGTTCCCCGGGATACGTGTCACGCTCGATCGAATGCCTGCCGTTGTCTGCCTGTTGACCCGAGGATAGGGAGGCGCAATAATTCCGTCAATCGACATTACCTGAATCACTGATTCGGAAAATCAAAATCATGCCGCGCACCCTGGACGTCGACCTGCTGCGTACCTTCCACGCCGTCGCGAAGCTCGGCCGCTTCAAGGATGCGGCCGCGTATGTGAATCGCAGCCCGTCGTCGGTCACGGCACAGATCCAGAAGCTCGAGGAGATGGTCGCGCAGCGGCTGTTTACGCGAAACAACCAGGCCGTCGAGCTCACGCAGTTCGGGCACAAGCTGCTCGGCGACACCACCGAGTTCCTGTCGAGCCACGACCGCCTGGTCGAATCGCTGTCGCCGCAGATCCTGACCGGCAAGTTGCGGCTCGGCATCCCCGATTCGTATGCCGCGCATTTCATGGCGGAATTCCTGCCGCGCTTCGCCGCCGACCGGCCGTTGCTCGAACTGACCGTCGAAGCGCGCTCCAGCGAGGAACTGCAGCAGCTGTTTTCCCGCGGCCAGCTCGACATCACGATTGCCGTCGTGCCGAAAGCGCTGCCGCACGCGGAACTGCTCAGCAAGACCCATCCGGTGTGGGTCGCCGCGCGCACCTTCAAGTTCAATCCCGACGCGCCGCTGCCGATCGCCGTGCAGCTGCAGGGATGTCCGTACCGCGACACCGCGCTGAACGCGCTGAAGAAGGCGAAGATCGCGCACCGGATGCTGCTCGAGAGCGCGAGCTCGCCGGCGGTCGAAGCGTGCATCGCGAATGGCCTCGCGGTCGGCATCATCGAGCACGACCGCGTGTCCGGCAACCTGACGAGCAACGTCGCGGGGATCGCGCTGCCGGATCTGCCGCCGCATCTGATCACGATCCTCACGGACGACAGCAATCGCGCCGCGCTGCATTTGCGCGACGTGCTGAAAAGCACGTTCAGGATCAGCTAGGGAAAGAAGGCAAGGCCGTGACCGGCCTTGCATGTGAAGCGACAACGCATGCAGCAAGCGCCGCCGGCCCATTGCAGGCCGGCGGCCTTCTCTCGTCAACCGCCGAGATACGCCTGCTTGATCCGGTCGTTCGCGAGCAGGTTCGCGCCCGTATCCGCCAGCACCACGCGCCCCGTTTCGAGCACGTAGCCACGATCGGCCACACCCAGCGCCTTGTTCGCGTTCTGCTCGACCAGGAACACCGTGACACCCTCGTCACGAATCGTCCGGATGATGTCGAAGATCTGCGCGATCACGAGCGGTGCGAGGCCGAGCGTCGGCTCGTCGAGCAGCAGCAGGCGCGGCTTGCTCATCAGCGCGCGGCCGATCGCCAGCATCTGCTGCTCGCCGCCCGACATCGTGCCGGCCCGCTGCGCCGCGCGTTCCTTCAGGCGCGGGAACAGCTTGAACACGTGCTCGATGCCGTCGTCGATTTCATGACGGCTCGCGAAGAACCCGCCCATCTTCAGGTTCTCGAGCACCGTCAGGCTCGGGAACACGCGCCGCCCTTCCGGCGAGATCGCCATCCCCTGCCGCATGATCTGGTGCGTCGACATCGCGGTAATGTCGTTGCCCTCGAACAGCACGCGGCCCGACGACGCGCGCGGCGTGCCGCACACGGTCATCATCAGCGTCGTCTTGCCGGCGCCGTTGCTGCCGATCAGCGTGACGATCTCGCCCTTCTTCACCTCGATCGACACGCCCGCGAGCGCCTCGACCGCGCCATAGTGCGTATGGACCTGTTCCAGCTTCAGCATCACTCTTCCCCCAGATACGCCTTGATCACGCGCGGGTCGTTGCGGACCGCTTCCGGCGTGCCGATCACGATCGGCCGGCCGTGCTCCATCACGAGGATGCGGTCCGACACGCCCATCACGAGGCTCATGTCGTGTTCGATCAGCAACACCGACACGCCGAACTCGTGGCGCAGCTTGTCGATCAGGTGCTGCAGCTCGATCTTTTCCTGCGGGTTGAGACCGGCCGCCGGTTCGTCCAGCATCAACAGGCGCGGCTCGGTGATCATGCAGCGCGCGATCTCCAGGCGCCGCTGGTGCCCGTACGACAGCGTGCCCGCCTGCCGGTTGGCGACCGACTTCAGCCCCATCCGGTCGAGCCATACGGCCGCGCGTTCGAGCGCTTCCTTCTCCGCGCGACGATACGCGGGCGTCGAGAACAGGCCCGGCAATAGCCCCGACTTCACCTTGCGGTGCTGCGCGACGAGCAGGTTCTCGACGACCGTCAGCGACTTGAACAGGCGGATGTTCTGGAACGTGCGCACGAGGCCCTTCAACGCGATCTGGTGGCTCGGCAGCCCGGCGATCGCGTGGCCGTCGAGCACGACGTCGCCGCCGGTCGGCTTGTAGAAGCCGCCGACGCAGTTGAACACCGTGGTCTTGCCCGCGCCGTTCGGCCCGATGATCGCGAACACCTCGTTGCGGCGCACGTCGAAATCGATGCCGTCCACCGCGAGCAACCCGCCGAAGCGCATCTGCAGCCCGGCGACCTTCAACAGTTCCGTATTCGCGCTCATTGCGGCAGCTCCACGTGGGGACGGCTCGCGGGCAGCAGGCCCTGCGGACGCCACATCATCATCAACACCATCACGAGACCGAAGATCAGCATCCGGTACTCGGCGAAGCCGCGCGCGACTTCCGGCAGCACGGTCAGCAGGATCGCCGCGAGGATCACGCCGAGCTGCGAGCCCATCCCGCCGAGCACGACGATCGCGAGGATCAGCGCCGATTCGATGAAGGTGAACGATTCAGGATTCACGAGGCCCTGGCGCGCCGCGAAGAACGCGCCGCCGATACCGGCGAACGCCGCGCCGAGCGTGAACGCCGACAGCTTGATGCGCGTCGGGTTGAGACCCAGCGAGCGGCAGGCGATCTCGTCGTCGCGCAGCGCTTCCCACGCGCGGCCCATCGGCATGCGGATCAGGCGGCTCGTCACGAACAGCGTGAAGCCGACCAGCACCAGCGCGATCAGGTACAGGAAGATCACCATGTGCTCGCCGCTGTATTCCAGCCCGATCAGTTCATGGAAGGTCTTCGCGCCTTCGACGCTCGCCGAGCGCGCCATCTCGAAGCCGAACACCGTCGGTTTCGGAATGCTCGAGATGCCGTCCGGGCCGCCGGTGAGGCTCGTCAGGTTGTTCGCGAGCAGGCGGATGATTTCGCCGAAGCCGAGCGTGACGATCGCGAGGTAGTCGCCGCGCAGACGCAGCACCGGGAAGCCGAGCAGGAAGCCGAACGTCGCCGCGGCGATCGCCGCGATCGGCAGGCACTCCCAGAACGACAGCCCGAAATACTGGTTCAGCATCGCGTACGTATAGCCGCCGACCGCGTAGAACCCGACATAGCCGAGATCCAGCAGCCCCGCGAAACCGACCACGATGTTCAGCCCGAGGCCGAGGATCACGTAGATCAGCGCGAGCGTCGCGACGTCCACGGCGCCGCGCGAACCGAAGAACGGCCACACGAGGCCGACCGCGAGCAGCACCCAGATGATCGCGCGCTGCTGCTGCGCGCCCATCGCGGGCATCGCCGGCAGCTTCACCGCCGCTTTCGCGCGCACGAGCCACGGCTTGAACAGCTGGAACAGGAACACGGCTGCGACCGCGATCCACACCGGACGCCAGTGCGGCGTGAGCACCACCTGATAGCCGTCGAGCTTCAGCTGCAGGCCGAGCACCGGAATCGTGAGGATCGCCGTCAGCAGCGCAGCGGCCGCGGCATTCTTCAGCGCCTGGCCGACCGACGCGTCGGCGGCCGGGCGGCGAACGGAAATGACTTGACTCATCTGCGTCTCCCTCAGACCTTTTCGATGTCCGACTTGCCGAGCAGGCCGGTCGGGCGGAAGAGCAGGATCAGCACGAGCAGGCCGAACGCGACCACGTCCTTGTACTCGGCCGGCATGTAGCCTGCGGCGAAGGTTTCGGCGAGGCCCAGCAGCACGCCGCCGAGCATCGCGCCCGGGATGCTGCCGATCCCGCCCAGCACCGCGGCGGTGAACGCCTTGATGCCCGCGACGAAGCCGATGTACGGATTCAGCTTGCCGATCGTCAGCCCGATCAGCACGCCGCCGACGGCCGCCAGCATCGCGCCGAGCACGAACGTGAACGAGATCACGCGGTTCGTGTCGATGCCGAGCAGGTTCGCCATCTTCATGTCTTCGGCGCACGCGCGGCACGCGCGGCCCATCCGCGAATGCGAGATGAACAGCGTGAGCGCGATCATCAGCACGACCGTCACGCAGACGATTAGCAGACGCGCATACGGAATCGTCACGTCGTAATCGCCGCCGAGATGGATGTCGAATGCGCCGGAGATCAGCACCGGCACGGACACGTCGCGCGCGCCCTGGCCGATCTGCACGTAGTTCTGCAGGAAGATCGACATGCCGATCGCGGAGATCAGCGGCACGAGGCGCGGGCCGCCGCGCAGCGGGCGATACGCGACACGCTCGACCGCGAAGCCGTACAGGCCGGTGACGAGCACCGACACGATCAGCGCGGCGCCGAGCACGAGCGGCAGCGGATAGCCGGCGGAGATGCCGATGGCGGTGAGGGTCACGAGGCCCACGTATGCGCCGATCATGTAGATCTCGCCGTGGGCGAAGTTGATCATGCCGATGATGCCGTAGACCATCGAGTAGCCGATGGCGATCAACGCATAGATCGCACCCAGCGTCAGGCCGTTGACCAGCTGCTGGGCGAATTGAGGAAAGAAGTCAGTCATGTGCGGGAAGCTCCCGTTGGCGCTGGGTCGCGTGCCGTCGCCGGATCACGGCGTTCGGCCGCGCGCAACGCACGGTGTCGTCTCGGGCCGCCCGTCGGCCGCGCAATGCGGTCATGCGCGGCGCGAATGCACGCCCGCCCCGTCCGGGTCTCGGACAGGGCGGGCGTGCGGGCGGGTACGCCGGATTACTTGGCGGCGGTCTTCGTCGCGTCCTTGTGCCACGTGTAGACGACGAACTTGAACGCCTTCAGGTCGCCCTGGGCGTCATACGCGACCTTGCCGATCGGCGTGTCGAACGTCGTCTTGTGCATGTACGCGGCGACCTTCGTCGGGTCGGTCGTCTTCGCGCCGGCGATCGCGTCGGCGATGATCTTCACCGCTGCGTACGACGGCATCTGGAACGGGCCGTTCGGGTCGCGCTTCTTGTCCGCGAACGCCTTCACGAGCGCCGCGTTGGCCGGATCGGCCGAGAAGTCGGCCGGCAGCGTGACGAGCATGCCTTCCGAAGCCGGGCCGGCGATCGCCGTCACGTCCTTGTTGCCCACGCCTTCAGGGCCCATGAACGTCGCCTTCACGCCCTGCTCGCGCGCCTGGCGCATCAGCAGGCCCATTTCCGGGTGATAGCCGCCGAAGTAGACGAAGTCGACGCCTTGCGACTTCAGCTTCGTGATGATCGCCGAGTAGTCCGAATCGCCGGCGTTGATGCCTTCGAACAGCACGACCGGGATCTTCGCGCCTTCGAGGTCCTTCTTCACCGACGACGCGATGCCCTGGCCGTACGACTGCTTGTCGTGCAGGATCGCGACCTTCTTCGGCTTCACGTTGTTGATGATGTAGTGCGCGGCGGCCGGGCCTTGCTGGTCGTCACGGCCGATCGTGCGGAAGATGAAGTGGCGCTTCTTGCCTTCCGTCAGCTGCGGCGCGGTGGCCGACGGCGTGACCATCACGATGCCTTCGTTCTCGTAGATGTCGGAGGCGGGGATCGTCGAACCCGAGCACACGTGGCCGATCACGTACTTGATCTTCTGGCTGACGATCTTGTTGGCGACGGCGACGGCCTGCTTCGGTTCGCATGCGTCGTCCATCTGCACGACTTCGAACTTGTTGCCGCCCGCGCCGCCTGCCGCGTTGATCTGTTCGATCGCGGTCAGCGCGCCGGCCTTCACCATGTCGCCGTATTGGGCGACCGAGCCGCTCATCGGACCAGCGATGGCGATCTTCACGGTTTCCGCTTGCGCGGCGGCGGCGCCGGCGGCGAACAGCACGGCGGCGACGGAAATGGACGTAAGACGGGACAGCGTCATCTGGGAGCTCCTCGATGTTGTTTAGTCATACGGGCAAAGGCGGCATGACTTGCGCAATCGAACAGCACCCGGGGCGAGGACATGGGACACGCCCGAGACACATGAAGACGGACCTGCGGATGAATGTTGCGTAGCGGGGCCGGCTCTTGCAGTCCCCCAAGGGGGACGTCTGGTTCGGAAAGACATCGTGATGCGTCTTGCATTGCGCAAGCGTTTCGCCTGCCCCGCTTGCCAACTGCTTGTTCGGAGGGATGGTCCGACAGCCGTTGGCAAGGCAGTCGAAATTATATGGGGGTTTTTAAATCGTCTGTCAAAAATGCCGCTTCTATGAGGGAAAACACGGAGAAACTGGGCTAGGGTGAGGTGGCGATTTGGGAGCAACTCGGGCGGATGGAGAACGTTTGCGGTGGGTGCAATTGGGTTGCGATTTTCGGTGGGTTCGTAGCGTTGTGCCTTGATGGGTGGGGATTTGCGGCGATTTGTGGTTGTGGATCGTGCGATTTTTTGTTTTTGGGGGTCGGTGCTTTTTAAATCAATCGACTGAGGATTGCGTTGAGGTGCACCGAGGTGGGGCGGTGTGTTGGATCGGCAAATCCTTCCATATGCTGACGTTTACGGCATAAGCGAAAGCTTTTTGTTATTTTTATGAAATAATGCGAACTCGCCTCTGCAATCCAGCCAGCCTCCCCGCGAACCGCGCCCACCGCGCCCACCGCGCTTCGCCGTCGCTTCAGGGCCGCTTCAACGCCCGTCCGTCGTTCAGTCTCGCCAGCCAGTGATCTGCCGTTTTTTCAATGCACATCACCTGCTTCGGATCGCATATGAATCATCCCTTCCGTCTTTCTTCCGCTGCCGCGCTTGCTTGTGCGCTTTCTGCTTCTACCGTCGACGCCTCGGGCCGCGATTCGCTCGTCGATCGCTCCGGCGGTGCCAACGTGTTTCGTTCGGAACGTCAGGCCGTGGCTCGCGATGATGGGCGCTCGGCACGCGCAACCCGACGCGTACAGTACGCCGCGCCGGCTGAACGCAGCCCGTTCGAAACGCCTGATACGCGGCCGGTGCGTGTGTCAGGCGATACGCTCGAATCGCAGACTCCGGCTGTACCCGAATCCGATTTCGTATTGCCCGCGAATCGCGTTGCGCTCGGCGCGGGCGGGCGCGACAGCCTCGGGCGCGCTTTGCCCGGATATGAACAGCGTGCGCAGAACTGGCACGAATACCTGCGGGCAAATGGCTCGCGACCTGTCGGCAGCGGCGGCTCGTATGCGCCGACACGGACTTACGATGCCGCGCGCGGGCCGCACGGTACGCCGAATCCGTTTGATCCGTCGGTGCCGCAACCGGAGACCCGGACGTTCTACGACAACGGCGCCGGTACGAATTGCACGGCTACTGGTGGCGCGGGAACATCGCGGTCGTCGTGCAATATTGCCTGGTGATGCGTTGGGGGCGGCTGATAGCGGCTACCCTGCCTTGCCTGGCGCGCTGCGCGACGTCGCGCAGCGCGGCCGCGTCTTGCGGCGTTGCCTTTTACAGTTTCGTGATGATCAGCCTGCCAGGCTCAATATCGATCCGCGCCTTCTGGCCGGGTACGAAACACGCATCTTCGATCAGCCACATTCCACCAATCTTCATGTACGGGTAGAACTTCTCCGGCTTGATGTCCGTTTTCGGGGTACCCCACATTTCCTGGATCGTGACGAAACGTTCCGTCTTCGGTGGTCGTGCTTTATGATTCGGCTTAGCCATGGGCAACTCCTGCTTAGTTGGCTGTGGTTAGCGGGTCGTGAGTGTTGGTAGCACTTGCGGCCCGCGCTCGTTTACTACGGTGTTTTTTGTGGTCGGGATTCCTCCTTTGTTTTTGCCCCGATGAAAGCAATGTTTCGATAGGGCCTAGCGGTTATGTTGTGTCCATTCGCGCGCGCGCGATGCACGCGCGATCATCATTGGACATTGCCTATTAGACCATCGCTGACGCCCAATATTTGCGGCTTGCGCGAACGTTAGCCGTTAGGCATAGGTACGAAATTTCACCTGCGTGCGTAGCGCCATTGCATGCAAAGATGCGGAAGGAAAAGCTAATCGACGCGGACGCCGATCGGCCTCGGGACGCGGTCATTCGAAACAGTTCGAATGAATTGGCTTCACGCGCGGCAAGAGCAGAGTTCGATACAGAAGCGACTGCTGCTCCGTCTCTTCCGACTTCCCGACATAAAGAAGTTGCTCGCTGGAAACGTTCGTTTTCTATAGCTTCCACAGGCTTCAATCGACCCGATGCGGCCGGTCACGTTGACCCGTAGCGGACGATCCGGTTTCTCCTGCAATAATGGTAGATTAGGCTATCGCCTATAAAGGGGGCCCTGCATGGCAGTCCGTCGACTCGAAGATATTCAGCGTGAGGCAATCGGCGCAAGGTCGCGCCTCTCTATTCAGCGCTGGGAAACAATGCAGTTTGACGTGCAATTGAGGATGGCTTCGCTTAAAAACCTCATTGGCTCTGCTGAAAGCGACGAGATTCATCGTCATGTCGTGGTCGCTTTGATTGCTGCGTTGCAAACCTACTTTCGCGGAACGATTGTTGCCATCACTGACTCTGGTGACGACTATCGCGAGCGAGCAGCGGAGCGCATCACCGAAAAAATTTCGATGAAGGATGCATTAACATGGTTCAGCGGCAAGTCGGTGACGTTCGGGGAGCTTGTAGCGCATGTCGCCTCTTGCAATTCGGCGACCGACGTCATGTCGTGGCTAGGCTCGCTGCTGAACTGCAACTTTAGAGACGCCTTAGCGAGTTCGGTCTCCGAGTACGATCAACGTAACGGGAAGGTGGATCCGCCGCTGATCGTGTCCGACGTTGAGAAGCTGCTCTCTGAACTCAGCGAAACCTTCAGGTTGCGACATATCCTTGCACATGAAGCCGCGACTAGTTTGCAAATAGATGCTGACGCCTGCAGAACTATGTGGAATGCAGTGCAGACGTTGCTTCGCGGCACTAACGCTGTGTTGTGGGCGACGGTCTATAAGAAACTCCCGTTGACGCAGGCTGAAATGACAAAACACGCCTATGCAGACGTTCTAGAGGCGAGGAAGGAGTTAGCCGAAATACTGAGGCACGCGCGAAATCTTGCCTGTCGTGATGGTGCGTCCGCGTGGCTTCGAGCAACTCACTTTGCTTGGATGAAGGTTATGGCGGATTGGTACAGGAATACATATTGGAAGCTTCAAGGATCAATGTGGCCGGCAGTCTCCGAGGCGGATCGTGCTGCGGCTATTCGTAGCCGCGTGAAGCAGATTTCGCAATGGGTCCGATGGCAGCAACCAGAGCGACCCTGACGCTGCATCGATTGTCGACCATCCGAAAGCAATGTCGAACGGCCGCTCCTGGCCGAGGCCGTGTGAAAACGCATGGCGAAGGCTCCAGTTGAAAAACTCGACCCTTCAGATCGCGCTGTATCGGCCTGGTGGCTGTTCGGGAAGGGTAAAGTGACACCCGAAAACCGTGTGGTTTCGCGTTTTCACACAGCCTCGGCCGAACGCGGCCGGCCGCCGCCCTGCAACGCGCGACCGGCGCAGATCGCCCCGAAGCGGCCGGCCGAACTGATACGAGACCTATGGCCGTTACTGATGTGAATGCGACGTTGAAATGTCCTCGCAGGGGCACGACTCAAAGGCTCGATATGGCCGACTGCTGCAAGACGCGGCAGCCGGGATCACCTCATTACTGCAGTCGGACCAAACGGGGACATCAACAGCCAGCACATAAAAAAGTATGCGCCCTGTTGACAACGCTTAGTAGAGGCTCACAAGGGGAGGTGTCTTGTATGGTGTTTTTGGGGTGTCTAAAAACAACTTGTCAGCGTCGCCGAAGTTCTCTGCAATCAGGGTCTCGGATTGACGCCAACGTCTTTTCATGCCACGATTTATATGTAATATACTACTTTAAGCAATTTAGACAATCACCTAAAGGGACGCTATGCATAAGTTCGAATACTTCCCCCCCATCCTTGGAAACGGCGAGTATCACTGCCCTTATTGCCATGTGTATGCGAAGCAGTTTTACGCTCACTTGGGCACCAATATTAATTTTACCTGGTCTAGCGTTGTCGATCAACAGTCAAAATTTAGTGAGATTATCGACAGGCAATGGATTGTAACAAAATGCCAGAGATGCAGCCAGATTGCATTCTGGCACAACGATAATTTGATCTACCCCAAGAAGAACATCGCTCCACCTGCCAATATTGACCTATCTGAAGAAATAAAAATAGACTATCAAGAGGCCGCAAATGTTCTCGCTGATTCACCTAGAGCAGCCGCAGCACTTCTTAGACTTGCATTGCAAAAATTGTGCAAGCAGTTGGGGGAGCAAGGTGAAAATATTAACGAAGATATTAAAAGCCTTGTCAAAAAAGGTTTAAATCCGCTAGTTCAAAAATCCTTAGACGCGCTTCGAATCAACGGGAATAATGCAGTTCACCCCGGAGAAATAGACCTTACCGAAGAGCCGGAGCGAGTGGTTAAGTTATTTGATTTGATAAATTTCATTGCAAACAAGATGATCACCGAGCCCAAAGAAATCGAGAGTTTCTATGACCAGCTACCAGCTGGAGCTCAAGAGGCAATCGAAAAGCGAGACAAGAAGGCGAGCTAGTCCGTCAGGTCGACGCTATGCCGGCGGCCCTGATGTTCAATGGTAATGGGACCTTCTCGAAGCAAATGTTGCAAGCGTGGTTGATGGGCCAATAACGAACCGACCGGCCGATGGCGAACGCGGAACAGTCGTTTGAATGTCAGTCTTTCCCAGCATGCGAATGGCGGGACTTGGCCGCCACCCGTCTAATGTGACGGAGGGCTGTCGACCCGAAACGGCCGGTCAGCGCGTCTGATCTTGTTCGTCTTTGTCGGATGTATAGCGGGCGTCGCTCTGCCTCCTCTCACATCGTGCGAGAATAAAGTCGTCGCGTAGCCCCACCATAAGCACATGTTTTTCGTCACTACAATCTCTTACGAAGTTGGCTCTATCATTCAGGCCGGCCCCCTCGGACGGACGCTACACGAATATGGTCGGCTCATTCCCCTACCGAACGGCCAGAGCAACGTTTTCGGCGACGGATGGCGCCTGCTGACGGAGTACGTTCTGGAACAAATCCGCGAGGAGCACTATCCCGATCTTCCCAGTCGACTCACTTGCTCCTTTGTCTTCCCCACGCTCGAAATTGCACGAAACAATGGGCATCGGGTCTTAGCCCCTAATACACCGTTCGCGCGCCGTATCTACGAAGTCGAACCCACGACTCCGAGCTGTGTCGCTCATCAGGCAGACATGAATATTATTCCCGTACGATATGGCGACGACTATATGAGCCGCGTGTTTTCGGAAGCGCACCGATATTGGCGCGCGTCGGGAGATGCTCACACGCCGGAAACGCTGCTTAGTCCGGACCTTCGAGTGATTTCTATTGTCGACGGACAGTCGGAGAGTGTTCGATTTGACCACGCAGCGAGACTACCAAGCTGAGGGGGCGCCGCCGAACGACCGCTATGGGATGGTGAATCGACGCTCGAACGTCTGCGCGAGGTTGCGCCTACAGGACGCTTGTTGGCCGAACGCGGCCGGGCGCCGCCCCGCAACGCGCGATCGACGCAGATCGACCCACTGCGGACCTTTGATGTAGATCGTCGGCGACGACTGCTCTCGGTTCGACTTCGGACATGCTGCAGAATTGAGCGTTCGCGCAGCCAGCTGCCATGTCGATGGACATGCAGATCACGCCGCAAGTGTACTTTCCAGCAGTTCGCGCGGTCATATGCCCCCGCGTTCATACTAGCCGTCCATTCGCGTATTCCATTCCGCGGGCCAAGCGGATCGTCATCCAGCCCGCTATACTTTGCCCGCCAACACAGAGCGCGACCTCATCGTTCATGGCAGGTCGCGGCAAGCAGGGAAATTCCGGCCTTCTATGGGTTATGACAGACCAGCACAAAAGGAAGCGAAAAGCATGACCGCGTTATCGGACATCGACGTATTCTGGCAAGAATTTATGCAAAAGACGCTCGCGGCGGGGCAGCCTGGGTTGCTTTGCCGAGGCCTGTCCGACAAAAAATATACGCTGCTTCCATCAATCGCTCGGCATCCCCAAGAACATACTCTCGGCGATATCAGTACGTTGGAACGTGGACTAATTGAGGAATTCCAGCGTCTTTCCTTGAGAGAGCTAGAGTTCATTCCAGAAGGCGAATTCGAATGGCTGTTCCTAGCGCAACACCACGGATTGCCAACACGACTTCTGGACTGGTCTACGAATCCACTGGTTGGGTTGTATTTTGCCGTCGAGAGTCGTGACGACCGTGACGGGAAGCTGTATCTGACGCGGCAAGTCGTGAGCGATCAACCGCATCTGTTCGACTTCCGTACAGCAGATACGATTGCAAGAAGTGTGATTGCGATCCAGCCGAATCAGGGAACAGTCATCTTTGTTCGACCAAAGTATAAG
Organism: Burkholderia sp. BCC1998; assembly: GCF_905339875.1. NCBI lineage: Bacteria > Pseudomonadati > Pseudomonadota > Betaproteobacteria > Burkholderiales > Burkholderiaceae > Burkholderia > Burkholderia sp. BCC1998. Next base: position 32,371 of record NZ_CAJPHE010000005.1, on the reverse strand, counting down.
GATCGTCGTTACCACAATCAGGCATCCGTTTTTTCGTGCCCTGCAAGGCCCTATGAAGATCTCACAGATGGTGCGGTCGCTGGCTTGGACGAACTCATTGTGCCAGGCACTCTGAAATCTCAATTGCGCGAGCGATTGCGTACTTTGGGTGTTTCCGCGTCCTTCATTTATCCGGGGCTGGACGGCATCGCATCCGAGGTTAAAAGGCTTCAATACGATCCGGTGCATAACGGAAGGCGGACGATTATCACGGCAACAATGAAGCTCTGAAGCCCGCGATGGTCCGGCGTGCGAAGGTCAAGGTGACGTCGTCGGCCATGGGCAGTCAGGCCGAAACGTTACCTGCTGGTACAGTAACCGTGCGAACGCTCGCGCGGTAATTCCGCCTGAGCCAAAATTCCATGTGAGAGGCAACGTGTACGAAACCATCGATGAAATTGTCGCGCTATTCGGGGTCACGGGCGAGTCCTTGGACCTTGAATTCAAATCGAGTCGAGCCTATGACGATATGACTAGGCAGGAACAAAGATGTGAGTTTGTGAAGGACGTCACCGGGTTTGCCAATGCCGGCGGGAGCACACTCATCATCGGCGTTGCGCAAGAGAAACCCTACACATCGTGGATATGCCTAAAGAACAGGGGGAAAGTGTCCGTTAACGAAAGATCCACGAAATAGCGGAAGCCGGATAGAGCCATTTTCTACGCAGCAACCGATCTATCGATAACAACCCAAAGGAATAAAACCCGACAATGCCCACCTTCGCACTTCACGCAACACATGCGCAATACGTTGTGTTTGCAATCTGGTCCGGCATTACCGTCTTTCTCGTCAATCGTGGAGGACGCCACAATCGAGATTTCAGGATAGTTGTCTCATCAGGAATACGACTGATTGTCTTTGGTGTCGGCGGAGCAGCTCTTCTGAAAGGACTGTCGACGACAGATGCCGGCGTACTGCAATTCACGGACGCGGCTGTGAACTTTGTTCTTGTTCTTGCGGCCTCGATAGGCGCCAACTACGTTGCGCATGCCAATATGAACCTTCGGGACCATCCCAAGGGCAACAATGGTCCTAAGCCAGATGACGCGCAGATGACGCCGTCAACCGCTCGATCCTCAAAAAAGACCCCGGACAAGCGATAGGCGTACGGGGAAAACCGTACGACCTATCTCCCGGCCAGACGCAAACGCCGGTTGTTGGCAGGCTCAGCACACGCGATCGTGTATTAGGCTCGCTGATATTCTCGATTTTCCGGACGTGCAACCGTAAACGGCGAGCCCGCTCGGGATGCGGCTAATAGCTCATGCTTCACAATCTGGATCGATTCCGGGTTCCCACTTGTACAGAATGGCCGCTTCCTAGGGCGGAACAGACGTCGGAATGTTCGAGTGCTGGTGTAGGCGAATGGCGCTTCCTGGCCGGAAGTCGCCAGTCGCCGCCCTGCGCGGTTCGACCGGCGCCTTCCGACCCGAAGGAGCCGTTCGCCGCTCCGAACAGCCAGCCCGAAACCGGTGTTTCGGAGCGTGTAAGCAACCTGCGCCCCCGTTGCAAAGCAGCCCACAAGGCAAAGCGCGCTTCAAAATTACTCACCGATCCCGTCGTCTGCCCCATAATACGCGCCACACGCGCTTTAAGATCCGTAGCGAAGAGGAGCCTTGAATGGCAATCGATTTCAACCAGTTTACTCAAGGTTTGGGGCTGGACAAATACCCGTTTTCAGTGTTTACGGCGGAGGAAGAGAAGGAGTTTCTTCGCGTAGCGTTTGTCCGCCCCCTTGCGTATTCCCCAGCTATTCAGGCTACTACGGAGGGTAAGAATATCTTCCTCTACGGGGAACGCGGGACAGGAAAGACTGCGCTCCTGTTCGAGCTGGTAAGCGAGCGTTCGAAAGCTGCCAAGGTCGCCCAGGTCTCCAATTTCGCAGACCTTCCGGTGGCTCCTGAACGTGCCGACGTCTATGGGCTGTATGTCACGACGCTTGCAGATCTTCTTTTCAAGAAGCTTCTGCCACAGATGTCCAATATCTTGTTTGACAGGCCCAAATTGGACCGAGACGACAAGGTTCTTGTCTCCTATCTGCTGAAGAATCATACGAACACTCTATCTCGAGAGGCGCTCCGAGAAGACTTGCGCAAGATTCAACATGGACGCTTTAAGCGCGGAGCTACGTGGGTGTTCAACCTATTTCGCGGTGTCGCTAACCAAGCAGCAAGCACTGGAGTAGACATTGTTAGCCATACAATTCGCCAGTCGCTTGGATTGCCTGATCCCTCCATGAACGACGCTCAAACTGCCAAGGACTACTTCGAGCGGATCGAACTCGCAATCGACTCAGACTTTGACGACAGCAAAGCCAGCTTGCTTTTGCTAAGGAAAACCGTAGCCCTTTGCCAAAAGCTAGGCGTGAAGCCCATTACCTTGGTGCTCGATCGCATTGATGAGGATTCTCGACTACGAAACGATTCGGCTGTAATCGCGAACTTCTTACGGCCGTTTCTGGTGGAGAATGATATTTTTTACGGAAGCGACTTGCAGTTCATATTCTCTATCTGGAGTATTCCATTCCAGAATGTGAAATCGGACTTCCGTGCAAATAAATTCTGTGTTGAGCAAGTTAAATGGCGCGACCATGAGCTCATAGACGTGCTCGACAAGCGGCTTCAGCATCACTCGTCGGACAAAGTAACTTCGCACACTCAGCTGTTCAGCGATCACGCCTTTTTCATGGCCAACGTGCTACCACTCGCGAATGCCAATCCGCGTGACTTGTGGCAACTCATGAATCAAGTGCTTCGAGAACAGTATCGGCTCGACTCAACAGCGATAAAGATATCAGCAGATGCAATGCGGGCCGGCATGCACTCTTTCGTTAAGGATTTTAGCTACTACGAATACTATCCGCGGAAGATCGACGCGCGGGCCAACAGCCTAGATGTGTACTCCTACATCGCTCACCTACGTAAATTGTCAGGCCATCAGTTCACCATCAACAGTCTCTCGACCGCTGCGGGTACCGGGAGTTCCACGACCAACTATGTGGTTGCCATGGAGGGTATTGGACTCATTCGCAGGTGCGAGGACAAAGGGCCTAACGGCGCCACACTGTACGAGGTAAAGGACCCAAAAGTAAGGTTTGCCATCGAGAACCGTATCGACATCCGCCGGGACGCATAACGTGAAGGCGCAGGCGAGTTGGACTGGACCACTAAACTCCAACTCAATGGCCGCACTATTTCTCCGAGAGGTGTCACTAACCGACTTGAACTGGTTCCCCGGTTCACTCTGAATCAGGCACAAGCGCGGTAGCGCTGGCTGACCACTTTTGGCCGTACCGAGACATTCCAGTATCCGAATCTGCATGCGCAAACTGGCGCGCTTGCTGAACGATGCGGAACGCATACGGATAGCCGACGATCACCAAAATCTTCCCGACAGGCGTTTGTGCGACGATATCTAGGAAACGAAAAGGATCAATGTTGAAATCGTCTGGCGATACCGAAACCCCTTGTCCTGTATGCAGAAAAGTCGCGTAAGAATATTGAAAAGCGCCATTACGTCTTACGAGAAACATACCTGAATCAACATGTTTCCGCCCGAAAGCACCCACGCATATTGAACCCAACGCAAGAATGAGTAAGATGCCCGAAAGGCTGTCAAAAAGAACGCATCGCGCGGGGTAGCCAAATGCAACGGAACGAGTTGATTCCATCGGCATTACTTGATGACATCTACGCTGCAGCACTGGGCGATCAGAGATGGGAAGTCGTGCTCGACGGCTTGCGATCGTCGGTAGGCGTGCGCATGGCCACGCTGCTGTCGTTCGACGATGCGGCGGGAGTGCCGGTCATCGACCGGGCTGCGGGCGACGACGAGCCGTGGGTTGCCGATTGCCGCCGCGCATACAACACCGAGTTCTATCTGTATGACCCGGTCGTACCGATCGCCGGCAACTGGCCGACTGGTCGCTGGTTCGAGGACGTCAAGCAACTGTCCCGCCCGCAGCGCGAACACTGCGTGTTCTACCAGGAATTCCTGAGGCCATACGGAATCGGCAGCATCGCCGGCCTGTATATCCATCGCGGCGAGCACACCGGCGCATTCCTCAGCGTACAGAGCGGCCCCGAATCGCAGGGCCTGTCGGACGCACAGCGCGTCGCGATCGAAAGCATGGGCGCACACATCAGCCGCGCGTTGCGGATCGAGGCACGCATCGGCGAACTCGAAGCACGCGTGGCCGCCGCGGAATCGGCGCTCGATGCGCTTCCGGTGCCGGTGTTCTTGCTCGGCGCGCAACGCGAACTCCGCTATACGAATCGCGCAGCCGATCAACTGATCGCGGCGGAACCTGCGCTGCGGATCGTGAACGGGCGCTTCGCGCCGGAAGGCTGCGTCGACGATGCGCATTGGCGGCACGCGTTCTCGCGCGGTGGGCTGTTGCTGCGCCGTGCGACGGGCGAACCGCTGCCGCTCGCGCTGATACCGGTGCCTCAACAGTCACGCCTCGTGCGCGAGCGGCCGGGCGTCACGGCATTGATGACGGCAGCCGACCTGCACTCGCCGGCGGCACGCGCGCAGCGGCTGCGCGTGTTCTACGGACTGTCGTCGGCCGAAGCCGATCTCGCGGTGCTGCTGTGCTGCGACGGACGCTCGCCGCAGGAATGCGCCGAGCTGCGCGGCGTGTCGATCGGCACGATCCGCTCGCAGATCAAGTCGATCTATGCGAAGACGGAAGTGACGCGGGCGGCGCAGTTGACGTCGCTGGTCATGCAGACGTGACGTCCCCTCACCGCGGCGACACCACAATCGCCGCCCTCCGGTTCTGCGCCCGCCCGGCGGGTGTCCGGTTATCCCCCACCGGATCGCTCTTCCCCTTCCCGACCACTGCGATCTGCTTGCCGTCCAGCCCCACATCCACAAGCTCGATCGCCACCACCTCCGCCCGCCGCCGGGACAACTCGAGATCGTAAGCCGTCTCCCCTTCCTCGTCCGAGTACCCATAAACCCGCACACCATTGATCCCGGCCGACCTCAACGTCCTCCCGATCCGCTCGACGATCCGCCTGACGACCGGCTTGAGGTTATACCGATCAAAGTCAAACAAAATCGGCCCCGTCGACCCGAACTCGAACCCCTGCTCGGTCTCCTGAAACCCGGCCGACTTCAGCGCCGTGACCTGCGTCTGCGTGAGCCCACGATGAAGCGGCGGCGTCTTGCACCCGCCGAGCAGCAGGCACAGCAGCACCGCGCTCGCGACGCACATCCTCCCCATGCTCACAGATAACGCGTTTTTCATCACAGTCCCCTTCCTTCGCATGCGCGCGCATCGCGTGCGCTTCTTATCCCGCCGCCGCGGCCTCGCCCGCAGCGCGAAACGATCGACGTCAAACCGGCCCGGCTACGCCTTCCGACAACTGCCACGACCCCGGCCGCGCACGCTTGGCGCGGTACATCGCGGCATCCGCCGCGCGCAGCAAGCCGCTCGCGTCGGACGCATGGTCGGGATACAGCGCAACGCCGGCACTCATCATGGTGGCCACCATGCGTCCGTCGGGCAACTCGATCGACGACACCATGCCGGACAAAATCTGGTCGGCGATCAGGCACACGCTGTCCGTGTCGCGCACACCCGTCAGCATCACCGCGAATTCATCGCCGCCCAGGCGAGCGACGAGATCGGTTTCGCGCACCTGCGCGCGCAACCGTGCCGCGACGCCGACCAGCACCGCATCGCCGGCATCGTGGCCAAGGCAGTCGTTGATTTCCTTGAAGCGGTCGCAGTCGAGATACAGGATGGCGACCCGCTGCCCCGTCAACACGGCGTCGCAGAGTGCAAGCGACAGACGCGACTCGAACTGCACGCGGTTGGGCAAACCCGTGAGCGCATCGTGCGTCGCCTTGTATTCGAGCGACGCGTTCTCGTCACGCAGCGTGTTCTGCCATTCCTCGAGTTCATCGAGCAGCGCATTGAAGTCGTCGCCGAGCTGGTTCAGTTCGGCGATCGCCACGGGCTCGACGCGCCGCGCGAACGCACGCTCGCGCCGCACGGCGTGCGCGACGGCGGCGAGCGCGCGCAGCGGCGCGACGATGTTGCGCAGCAGACGCTTCGAGCTGATGTAAGCGCCGAACACGCTGACGACGAGACAGCCGAGAATGCCGCCGATGCCGCCGAGCAGGAATCCGAAGAACTGATGCCCGCGGCCACGCACGATCACCTGACCGACGACGATGCCGTCGTGCATCACCGGAACGGTCACGGCCCCCGGCAATGCGAGATCGGCGACGACGCGCTCGAGCCCGGCGATCCGGCCGCCGGCAGGCAGCTTCCAGGTCGCGAACAACTGCCCCTTGTTGTCCGTGACCACCACCTGCGCGACGTCCTCGTCGCTGGCGATCGTCGCGATCGCTTCGCTCGCCGCGGCACGGTCGCCGAACACGAGCGCCGCCTCGACCGTGTAACCGAGCGAGCGGGCCAGCAGGTTCAGGTTGTTGCCCGCATACGCACGCAACGCGATCACGGCGACGACGATCAGCGACACGGCGGCCATCGTCACCGCGACGAACGCCAGGCGCAGGTGCGCACGGCGCAACACGCTTTGCAGCGTCGGGCGCGGCACGCGTGAGGACGCGATGGGGGGCGCGGAACGTGTCATGGCGTCAGCGTCCGCCGCGCGAGGTTGAGCACGTTCGGATGCACGCGCACGCCACTGCGCGCGACGGCGTCGAGATTGATGTCGAACGTCACGTGCTCGCCTTCGACCGTCAGACAGAACATGCTGCCCGCGGTGCACGACGGATCGTGTTCGGCGATGGTCAGCACCGGATGGCCGGCGAGCGCGGTTCTCACCCGCATTCGCTCGTCGTTGCCGAGCGCGCCGAGATACACGACGTCGCAGGCGATGCCGAGCGAGGGATCGTCGAAGCGAACGCGCTGCACGTCGAGCACGGTCGAGCCGGCCTGCATCGTATCGGTGAGGTCGCCCGCGTAGTCGGGCCTGCCCGTCACGCACAGATGCAGGCGCACGGGCGTCGTCGGCCAGCGCGTGAAACTGACGATGCCGAGCACGACCTGGCGTACGTTGGAGTCGTGTGACGAAAAGGCGGGACCCGTCGGGCCGGCGGGCGTCGCGGTGGCTGCGACGTGCATCGTATCGACCGGGTCGTCCCTGTCGGCAAGCGATCCGGCGAGGACGGAAGGGACAACGCTCAGAACGCAAACGATTGCGATGAATGCGTGACGCAACGACGCGACTCGGCCCGACCGGCCGGACGCCGTCCGCGCGGCGATTGCCGCCGCGCCCGCTGGCGTCGATGCGGCCGCATGCTTCGCGGCCGTCGCGCACACACTCGCATCCATGATGGAAACATCGGTTGCAGTCGTTCCCGGCCCTGCCTCCTGCCTGCCGTGTGCGCGCGCAGGTACCGTGTCACGCACATGATTGCTTCCATCTTAGGTAAAAATTCGCAACCCGAACCAGTGGGATACTCCCGCCAAATCGCAATCGGAAAATAGGGCGAATCGGTGCGATGCGCGACGATGCGAGCGAACGTGTTTGCCGACGACGATCGGGCCTCGCCTTCGAAAATTGATCAGTGGATTGAGCGTGCGGGCGCGTCAACCTTCATACATTCGTCCCGGCTTCGACGGATCTTCATCCACCGCCCGACGCTCACCTTCTGCCAGAAGCGGCCACGTCATTTCTCCCGTCACGATCGCCCCGCGAGCTGCACCGCCGGCCACGAATCGAACGATATCGACGATCTGGCCGCGCTGTTAGCGCCCTTTTGGTGACCCAGGGTGCCAAGTCTGCTTGAGGTTCGAGCGTCCACGCCACAGCGCACATACTGCGAGCAGTTGCTGCGACGGCTACCGATACTCGTCAAGTCGTGTGTAAGACGCTACGGACGGCAGACGTCGATGTGCGCTCGCTCGCGCGATGGGAGAGAAGCGGTTCAGGATGCGTTGATGCTCGCCGGATCAGAACTGCCAATCCTGCTGGTGCATGAATTCTTCGAGATCGATGCATGGAATCTCGAAATGCGCGCATACGTTGGGTATCTTCGCTGCATGCGGCTTGGGCGCCAGCCCGTCGCCCGCGCGCAGCCATCCCTCTTCGGTCACGACCGTCCCTTGACGAACCCTGGCGCAGGCAATGACGAACGGATCGGCGACCGGTGTGCCCTTGAGACGCTGCTGCTGCCCGATCAATGCCTGAAAATGCCTGATCTTCAAAATCGCCGCGACGAACCGGAGTTCATCCGCATTCGGCGTGGTGAACAGGGATCGATTGCTCCGCACCCACGCCAATACATCCGCGCTCACGGCTTGTCGCTCGATCTCGTTCAACACTTCTCTCGTGGAGATCAGTCGACGCTGCCCCACGAGCCTCTCGATACCATCCCAGATACTCCGGAACACACGCGGATAGAAATGCTGCAGCGATCGAATGGAACTGGTGTCGAACACATAGATCATGCACCCGCCCCGTGAAGAACACGCGCTTCAAATCCCGCGAAGCTCTTCGGCTTGATCCCCAGAAAGTCCGCTGCTTGCTCGAGCGTGATCTGATGCCGGTAGTGACGACCGACGACTTCTCGCGCAAAGCGGTCGCTCAGATATGCGCCTTGATTCGCGTAGTAGCTACCGCCCGTCGCTTCTCTGCGCTGCGCCGACCAGATCGCCGCCTTGCGCTTGTAGAACGCTTGACTGACTCGCCCCTGGTCGAGCATGCGCCGCAGCACGGCCTCTCGACTCACCCCGAAATAGCCGGCCAGTTCGGCAAACGCCTCCTCGGACGCGGATTCAGCGTCGGCGGGAAACCCGGCCACGAGACGATCGAATGCCGTGTGCGGAATCAATACATCCGCTGCTATCGCGTTGCAGAATCGCTCGATTTTCCTCTCGGCCTGCGGAAGCGCGTCGATATAGCCGGAATCGAGCTTGCTCAGGCCGTTCATGCCCAGGAGCAGGTGCGCCAGTTCGTGCAGAAGACTGAATATCTGACGCGTCTTCGTCGTACTGTTGTTGAGATAAATGATCGGGAACGCATCATCCATCAAGCAAAACCCTGAAATCTCACGCTGCCTGAATGCCGACTTGAAGACAAAAATGCCCGCGTCCTCGATGGCTTTTCGCCATTGCTTGAGCGCGAGATCGTCATTACGCCAGGACGCTTGTTCCTCGAGCGTGATGCCGAGCGCATCACGAATCCGCTCCGCCTGCTGCGATACGGACTCCGATAGCGAGAGCGACAAGGATTTCCAGATCATGTCGGCCGCGGGATTGCGCTCGCCGAACACCTCCCTGAGCGATAGCTGAAACGCCTGCGCCTGCCGGATCTGCAGATAAGTATCGCGGGTAAGCGACTGCATATCCGCGTCCGGCAGCGTCCGAAATTCACGTTGGGGCACTTTCTCCTCGGGCGGAGCCGGAAGAAAGAAGACCGCAAGCGGCCTCTTGAAGACCTGATACGCGAGCTTTTCGAGCTGAGCATAGGTCGGCGCTCCCGCGCCCGCCTCCCAACCGGCAACCTCGGCCGACGGGATGCGAAGCATGGTCGCGACTTCGTCGATCGACAGTCCGACCGTTTCTCTCGCCCAACGCAACACCTCGGGCTGAACGCCTTCGACAGGTTCTCGTTTCATCCTTGCTTCTCTATCGATTCAAGAGGCCAACATCAGCAGCATGACGGATACGTGCGTCGCTCGCCACCGACACGCTCGGCGTGCACAAAACGCTCGCGCCGGACAGGGCCCGGAACGCCGCCCGCACAGGCGCTTCGAATCCATTTTAAATCATGAAGTTACAAGTTCGAGCGGCGGCGGCGCGCGAGAAAAGGCACCGAATCTCGACCGACGCTTCGCGCAGTAGCGACGCTCGCAATGTCGCCAATCGTGAAGTGCGAGCCACCGGGCCGTATCCTGATTTTGCGGATCGAACGACATAGCGAGTATCCTAACGAACAGCCGCATGCCGACGAACCGTCCGTCATTCGGCCTCGTCCACAACGTCGGCTTATCACCGACACCAACCGCGGTCACACCACCGATGGACTTCGACGTAATCGTTCTGGGCGCGGGCATCGTCGGCGTCTCCGCCGCGCTTCACCTGCAGGATCGCGGCCGCAAGGTCGCCCTCGTTGACCGCGGCGCGCCCGGCGAAGGCACGAGCTTCGGCAACGCGGGGCTGATCGAACGCTCGTCGGTCGAGCCGTATCCGTTCCCGCGCAGCCCGTTCACGCTGATGCGCTACGCGCTGAACCGCTCCACCGATCTCTACTGGCACAGCACGTCGCTGCCCGCGTTCGCGCCGTGGCTCGCGCGGTTCTGGTGGGAATCGGCGCCGCTGCGTCACGCGGCGGCCTCGCGCGACATGCTGCCGCTGATCGAGCGCTGCATCGTCGAGCACGACGCGCTGATCGCACGCGCCGGCGCCACCGAGCTGATCCGCGCGAGCGGCTGGATGGAAGCGTTCCGCACGCCGGCCGCGTTCGAACGCGCCGTCGCCGATGCGGGACTCACCGCGCGCCGCCACGGGCTCGGCATCACGCCGCTCGATGCCGCGACACTGCGCGCGCAGGAACCGAGCCTCGCGCCCGGCTTCTGCGGCGCGCTGCACTGGCTCGATCCGAAAAGCGTCGTCGATCCGTCCGCGCTCGTCAAAACCTACGCGCAACTCTTCGTGCAAGGCGGCGGCACGCTGCTCACCGGCGATGCGGCGAGCCTCGACGCGCTGTCGCCCGGCTGGCAGGTCACGACGGACGACGGCAAGATCGCCGCGCCGGCCGTGGTCGTCGCGCTCGGCCCGTGGTCCGACACGGTGTTCGGCAAGTTCGGCTACAAGATTCCGCTGCGCGAGAAGCGCGGCTATCACATGCACTACGCGCCGTCCGAACGCGGCGCGCCGTCGGCGCCGATCGTCGATCGCGAATACGGCTACGTGATCGCGCCGATGCGGCGCGGCTTGCGGCTGACCACCGGCGTCGAGATCGCCCGGCGCGGCCTGCCGCCGACCGGCGTACAGCTCGAGCGCGCGGAACGCGTCGCGCGCCCGGTGTTCGGCTTCGGCGAACGGCTCGACCCGCAGCCGTGGCTCGGCTTCCGGCCGTGCACGCCCGACATGCGGCCGGTGATCGGCCCCGCGCCCGCGCATCGCGGGCTGTGGTTCTCGTTCGGGCACAACCATCACGGGCTCACGCTCGGCCCCGTCTCCGGCCGCCTGCTGGCCGAGATGATGACGGGCGAAGCGCCGTTCACCGACCCGACGCCCTACCGCGCCGACCGCTTCTGATTGCGCTCGCCCGCGCTCAGTCGAGCGCGCGGCCGAAGATCCGGATCACCTCGTCGAGATGCTCGGCCATCGCACGGCGCGCGGCCTCCGGGTCGCGCGCGCGGATCGCGTCGAGGATCGCGCGGTGTTCGAGCTCCGACCGGTGCGGCATGTCGTTCGGCATGTACAGCGACTGCAGCCGCTGGAACATCAGGTCGTACTTGTGCGCGAGCAGCTGCTTGATCATCAGCGCATAAGCCGGGTTGTCGCTCGCTTCCGCGATACGGATATGGAACAGCCGGTCGCCCGGATGCGTGAGCGAGCCGCTGCGGTTGTCTTCCTGGTTGCGCAGGAACGCCGCGTGAATCCCTTCTATCTGCGCATCCGAACCGTGCTTCGCGGCGAGCGACGCGGCTTCCGGCTCGATCAGCCGGCGCGCCTGCAGCAGCGCGAACGGCGGGATTTCGGTATCGAGGTCGAGCGCGATGCCCAGCTCGGGATCGATCTCGACGACCGGGAACGGCGCAACCTTCGTATCGGGCCGCGGCTCCGGCGCGGCCGCCGCCTCGGGTTGGCGCACCTTCACGCCGTCGCCGACACGCACGCTGACGAGCCCGCTGACTTCGAGCGCGATCAGCGCCTCGCGCACCGACGTGCGCGACACGCCGAACTGCTCGGCCAGTTCGCGCTCGGGCGGCAGGTAGCTGCCCGGCGGGAAGTCGCCGGACTCGATCATCGCGCTGAGCTTGTCGGCGATCTGCTGGTAGAGGCGGCGGTTCTGAATCGGCTGGATGGACATACGTTGATACAGGTAAGCGATTGCATTGCGGACGGTCTGACGAATGGCGCACGCGCGTCGGGCCGTTCGCGCCTATTTTATATGCCGGGCTTCGAATCGCCCGGCAGCGCATAGCAACGCGCGGCCGTGCCGCCCCACAGCGCGTTGCGCTCGGCCGCCGACAACCGCGCTTCGGCCCAGCGCTCGACCAGCGACGCCACTTCGTCATACGACGCCGCGAGCAGGCACACGGGCCAGTCCGACCCGAACATCAGCCGCTGCGGGCCGAACGCGTCGAGCGCCGCGTCGAGGCATTGCTCGATGTGCCGGATGTCCTGCCCGCGCAGGCCGCGCCGCCAGTCCGTCTCGGTCACGAGCCCCGACAGCTTGCACACGACGTGCGGCAGCGCGCCCAGCTCGCGCAACCCGGCACGCCAGCGGGCGAGCGCAGCGCCATCGCGGTGGAATTCGGCGAGCGGCGGCTTGCCGGCATGATCGAGCACGAGCCAGTGCGCATCGTGCCGCGCGCAGAACGCGCGCACGTCGGGCAACTGGCGCTCGAACACGAGCACGTCGTACACATAGCCGTTCGCCTGCAGCCACGCGACACCGCGATTGAACGCGGGATCCGCGACGAACGCGCCGACGTCGGCTTCGTCCTGCACCTGGTGACGAAAGCCGCGCAGCTTCGGGCTGCGCCATTCGGCGATGCGCTCGGCGAGTTCCGGCGCACCGAGATCCTCCCAGCCGACCACCGCCGCGATGTGCGCGTCGTCGCGGGCGAGATCGAGCAGGAACGCCGTCTCGTCGCGCCCGGCGCGCGCCTGCACCGCGATCGACGCGCCGAGCGCCTGCGCGTGCATCTGCGGCCATAGCGCGTCGGGCAGGTAGTCGCGGGCGAGCACATCCATGCCGGGGCCGATCCACGGATAGTCGGCCGCGCGGTAACGCCAGAAGTGCTGGTGGGAATCGATACGCACTGCGCCCATGGTGTCCTCGTGATTCACCGTTGCCCGCCGCGTCACGTCGCGCTCAGTCGTACAGCACCGCCGTGATTTTCGGGTCGTCGATATTGGTCTTGTCGTACCAGTAGAAACCGGTATCGATGACCTTCGGCAGCTTCTCGCCCTTGGTCGCCTTCACGGCCGCCTCGACCGTCTTGTAGCCGATCCCGACCGGGTTCTGCGTGATCGCGCCGGCCATCAGCCCGCTGCGGATCGCGTCCTTCTGCTGCTTGCCGGAATCGTAGCCGATGATCACGACCTTGCGCTTCATCTCGCGCACGCCGTTCACCACGCCGATCGCCGAGCCTTCGTTGGTGCCGAACAGGCCCTTGAGCTTCGGATACGCCTGCAGGATCGACTTCGTCACTTCGGTCGACTTCAGCTGATCGCCCTCGCCATACTGCACGGTCACGACCTGCACCTTCGGGTGCGCGGACTTCATCCGTTCGAGAAAGCCGTCGCGGCGGTCGATGCCCGTGCGGCTCGTCTGGTCGTGCGCGACCACGGCCACCTCGCCTTCGTCGCCGATCAGCGCGGCGAGCTTGTCGGCGGCGAGCGCGGCGGCGGCCTTGTTGTTGGTCGCGGCGGTCGTCACCGGGATGTCGCTGTCGACACCCGAGTCGAACGCGATCACCGGAATCTTCTCGGCCTGCGCCTTCTTCAGGAGCGGCAGCGCGGCCTTGCTGTCGAGTGCCGCGAAGCCGAGCGCGGCCGGCTTCTTCGCGATCGCGGCGGACAGCATGTCGATCTGCTTGTCGACCATCGCCTCGGTTTCGGGGCCTTCGAACGTCACCTTCACCTTGTAGTCCTTCGCCGCCTGCATCGCGCCCGCCTTCACGGCCTGCCAGAACTGATGCTGGAAGCCCTTCGAGATCAGCGGGATGTAGGATTCCTGCGCCTGCGCACCGGCCGTCACGCCGACGGCGAACGTCAGCCCGACGATCGCGTTCAACACCTTGCTCCTGATCACTTCGCGTCTCCTTGGTTGGTATCGACTGAAATGCCGGCCCGGCCGGCGGTGAAGCGCCTGTGTGTTCGTGTTCGTGCGCGCACGCGTCAGCGGCGGCGCCTGCGCAGGATGTCCACGTAGACGGCGAGGATGATGATCACGCCCGTCACGACCGTCTGCCATTCCTGCGCGACCGACATGATGCGCAGGCCGTTGGTCAGCACGCTCATGATGAACGCGCCGATGATGGTGCCGACGATGCTGCCCGCGCCGCCCGACAGCGACGTGCCGCCGATCACGACGGCCGCGATCGCATCGAGCTCGTAGCCCTGCCCGAGCGCGGGCTGCGCGGAATTCAGCCGCGACGCGATCAGGAGTCCTGCGATCCCGCACACCGCGCCGCTGAACGTGTAGACGGCGATCTTCCACGCATCGACATTCACGCCGGACAGCCGCAGCGCTTCCTCGTTGCTGCCGAGCGCGAACGTGTAGCGGCCGAAGATCGTCCGGTTCAGCACGATCGACGCACCGACCGCGACGAGGAACAGGATCAGCACCGCGTTCGGGATCGGCAGCGCGGGAACCAGGCTGCCGATCAGCGAATCCTGCGCGATCGACGTGAAGCCCGGCGTGTCGTTGAAGTAGATCGGCCGCGTGCCCGAGATCACGAGCGACAGCCCCTTGAGCAGCATCATCATGCCGAGCGTCGCGATGAACGGCGGCACCTTCATCTTCGCGATCACGAAGCCCGACACGCTGCCCGACAGCGCGCCGAACAACAACGCGGCCAGGATCCCGAGCGGCAGCGGCATGCCCCACTTCGTCAGCACGACGCCGGCCATCACCGCGCAGAAGGTCATCAGCGTGCCGACCGACAGGTCGATGCCCGACGTGATGATCACGTAGGTACACGCGACGGCCAGCACACCGTTCACGGCGGTGGCCTGCAGGATCGTCACGAGGTTGTCGACTTCGAGGAAGTTCGGCGACGCGAAGCTGAAGAACACGATCAGCAGCACGAGGCTTGCGAACGCGAGCAGCTTCTGCCGCGCGGCCGGGTTGAAGAAGCGAGCACGGAGGCCCGCTGCGCCGGCCGGCGTGTCGCCGGTGGCAAGAGGCGGAACGGGATGCGTATCGTTGGACATGATCGGGTAAGCGTCGGAATCAGGACAATACGGTCGACTCGCGCTGCGTCGCGAGCTGCATGATCTTTTCCTGCGTGGCGTCGGCCGCGCGCAATTCGCCGGTCACGCGCCCTTCGCACATCACGAGGATCCGGTGGCTCATGCGAAGCACCTCGGGCAACTCCGACGAGATCATCACGATCGCCTTGCCGTCGGCGGCGAGCGCGTCGAGCAGCTTGTAGATCTCGCTTTTCGCGCCGACGTCGATGCCGCGGGTCGGCTCGTCGAAGAACAGGATGTCGCAGTCGCGCAGCAGCCACTTCGCGATCACGATCTTCTGCTGGTTGCCGCCCGACAGGAGCCGCGCCGGCTGCGCGACGGACGGCGTGCGGATCGCGAGCTGGCGCACGTACGACTGCGCGGTGTCGCGCATCCCGCGCGCATCGAGGAACAGGCCGCGGCGCACGAAGCGCCGCATGCTCGACAGCGCAATGTTGTTCTGCACGTCCATCCCGACCGCGAGCCCGAAGTGCTTGCGGTCCTCCGAGAGATAACCGATCCCGTGCCTGACCGCGTCGGCCGGCGTGCGGATCGTCACGGTCCTGCCGTGCACGCGGATCTCGCCCGCGTCGACCGGGTCCGCGCCGAACACCGCACGCGCGACCTCGGTGCGGCCCGCGCCCATCAGCCCGGCAAAGCCGAGGATCTCGCCGCGCCGCAACGTGAAGCCGACATCGCGGATCGCGCGGCCGCGCGACAGCCCGCGCACCTCGAGCGCGACTGCGTTGGCCGACGTATCGGGCGGCGTTCGGAACGTCGCATCGAGCTGGCGGCCGACCATCATCGCGATGATCGCTTCCATCGACGTATCCGCCATCGGCACGGTCGCGACGTACTTGCCGTCGCGCATCACCGTCACGCGATCGGCGATCTGGCGCAGCTCGTCCATCTTGTGCGAGATGTAGACGATGCCGACGCCGTGCGCGCGCAGGTCGCCGATGATGCGGAACAGCTCGGCGATTTCCGCGTTGTTCAGCGCGGCGGTCGGTTCATCCATGATCAGCACGCGCGAGTCGAACGACAGCGCCTTCGCGATCTCGACCATCTGCTGCTTCGCGACCGTCAGCCGGCCGACCGGTGTGCGCGGATCGAGATCGAGCCGCATCCGCGCGAAGATCGCGGCCGCGTCGCGGTTGAGCTTCTCTTCGTCGACGAACACGCCGAAGCGGCCGCGCGGCTCGCGGCCGATGAAGATGTTCTGCGCGACGCTCAGGTGGTTCATCAGGTTCAGTTCCTGATGGATGATGCCGATCCCGAGCGCCTGCGCGGCGCGCGGATCGTCGATGTCCACCGCGCGGCCGTCGATCCGGATCTCGCCTTCGTCCTTCTGATAGACGCCGGCGAGAATCTTCATCAGCGTCGACTTGCCCGCGCCGTTCTCGCCCATCAGCGCATGCACTTCGCCGGCGCGCAGGTCGAAGCGGCAATCGTCGAGCGCCAGCACGCCCGGAAAGCGCTTGCTGACGCCGGTCAGCTCGATCAGCGCCGCGGGCGTGAGGGTCGTCGGGTTCGGATCGGGTTGCATGGCTGGCCGCCCTCAGCCGATCGCGCGATCGAGATGCGTATAACCGCCATCGACGAACAGCCACTGGCCCGTCGTGTGCGATGCGCGCGCCGACAGCAGGAACACGGCCGTGTCGGCAATCTCGTCGGCGGTCGTGAAGCGCTTGCCGAGCGGCACCTTGCCGGCGATTTCCGCGAGCTTCGCTTCCGGGTCGTCGAAACCGGCGATCCAGTTCTGGTAAAGCGGCGTCATCACCTCGGCCGGGATCACCGCGTTCACGCGCACGCCGTCGTCGCGCAGTGCGACCGCCCATTCGCGCGTGAGCGCGAGCTGCGCGCCCTTCGATGCGCAATAGCCGCTCGTGTTGCCCTGGCCAGTGACCGCCGTCTTCGACGAGATGTTGACGATCGCGCCGCGCGTCGCCTTCAGGTGCGGCACGCAGTAATGCGCCATCACGTAGTAGTGGATCAGGTTGCGTTCGAGCGATGCGACGAACGCGTCGCGCCCGGCATCGAGCCCAACGCTGTCGTTGATGCCCGCGTTGTTGACGAGGCCGTCGATGCGGCCGAAGCGCGCGAGGGTCTGCGCGACTGCGTCGCGGCATTGCGCGTCGTCCTGCAGCTCGACGGACACGCACGCGGCGCGCGGCTGCTTCTGCGCGAGCGCGCGCCAGAAGCCGTCATCCGGCGTGTGGCGCGCGAACACCACCGGAATCGCGCCTTCGCCGGCAAGCCGCATCGAGATCGCGGCGCCGATGCCCGACGCGCCGCCGGTCACGATCACGACCTTGTCTTGCAGATTCAAATCCACTTCGCGTCTCCGTCGTTCATGTTGTCGCCGCGCGCAGGCCATGCGCGGGTCATCCGTGCGCCGTCGTGCTGCGTGCTGCGTGCTTCAGCCGCGGAACCGGTACTGCTCGAGCGATGCGGGCTTCATCTCGATCGAGAAACCGGGTGCCGTCGGCGGCATGTACGCCGCGCCGCGCACGACACAGGGCTCGACGAAATGCTCGTGCAGGTGATCGACGTATTCGGTCACGCGCCCTTCCTTCGTGCCGGCAATGCACACGTAGTCGATCATCGACAGATGCTGCACGTATTCGCACAGCCCGACGCCGCCCGCATGCGGACACACCGGCAACCCGTACTTCGCGGCCAGCAGCATCACCGCGAGTATCTCGTTCACGCCGCCGAGCCGGCACGCGTCGATCTGCACGACGTCGATCGCGCCGCGCGCGATGAACTGCTTGAACATCACGCGGTTCTGGCACATCTCGCCGGTCGCGACCTGCACCGGCGCGATCGCCTCGCGGATCTTGCGATGCCCTTCGACGTCGTCGGGGCTCGTCGGCTCCTCGATGAACCACGGTTTCGCGAACGCCAGCTCGCGCACCCAGTCGATCGCCTCGTCGACTTCCCACACCTGGTTCGCGTCGATCATCAGCTTGCGGTCCGAGCCGATCACCTCGCGTGCGATCGTCACGCGGCGGATGTCGTCCTCCAGGTTCGCGCCGACCTTCAGCTTCACGTAATCGAACCCGGCGTCTACCGCTTCGTGACACAACCGGCGCAGCTTGTCGTCGCTGTAGCCGAGCCAGCCGGCCGACGTCGTGTAGCACGGGTAGCCTTCGCGCTCGAGCGTCGCGATCCGCGCGGCCTTCCCCGGCGCCTGCCGTCGCAGCAGGTCGAGCGCTTCGTCCGGCGTCAGGCAGTCGGTCAGGTAGCGGAAGTCGATCGCGCGCACGATCTCCTCGGGGCTCATGTCGGCGACGAGCCGCCACAGCGGTTTGCCGACGGCCTTCGCCCACAAATCCCACACCGCGTTCACGACGGCGCCCGTCGCCAGATGAATCGCGCCCTTGTCGGGGCCGATCCAGCGCAACTGGCTGTCCGAGGTCACGTGCCGCCAGAAGCGGCCCATGTCCTCGCGGATCCAGTCGAGGTCGAGGCCGACGACGAGGTGACGCATCGCGTCGATCGCCGCGCAGCAGATTTCGTTGCCGCGCCCGATGGTGAACGTGAGCCCGTGGCCTTCGAGCCCGTCGCGGTCGGTTTCGAGCACGACGTACGCGGCCGAATAATCGGGGTCCGGATTCATCGCATCGGAACCGTCGAGCTGGCGCGAGGTCGGGAAGCGCACGTCGAGGACGCGCATCGATCGAATGATAGGCATGGCGAACCGTCCGGGAAAGGGTTTCAGGCCTGCACGGTGCGCTGGCGCTGCTCGCCGAGCCCGTCGATGCCGAGCGTGATCACCTGCCCGGCGCGCAGATAGACGGGCGGCTTCTGCCCGAGGCCCACGCCCGGCGGCGTGCCGGTCGAGATCACGTCGCCCGGCTGCAGGCTCATGAAGCGGCTCAGGTAGCTGATCAGGTGCGGCACACGGAACACCATCGTCGCGGTCGTGCCGTTCTGGTAGCGGTGGCCGTCCACTTCCAGCCACAGCCGCAGCGCGTGCGGATCGGGCACTTCGTCGGCCGTCACGAGCCACGGGCCGAGCGGGCCGAACGTATCGTTGCCCTTGCCCTTGTCCCACGTGCCGCCGCGTTCGAGCTGGTACTCGCGCTCCGACACGTCGTTCACCACGCAGTAGCCGGCGACGTGCGACAGCGCGTCGGCTTCGTCGATATAGCGGCCGCCCCGGCCGATCACGACGCCCAGCTCGACTTCCCAGTCGGTCTTCTCCGAGCCGCGCGGGATCTCGACGTCGTCGTTCGGCCCCGAGATCGCGCTCGTCCACTTGCCGAACACGACCGGCTCCTTCGGGACGTCCATCCCCGATTCGGCCGCGTGGTCGGAATAGTTGAGCCCGATACAGATGAACTTGCCGACGCGGCCGACGCACGCGCCGAGCCGCGGCGTGCCTTCGACGAGCGGCAGCGACGCCGGGTCGAGCTCGCGCAGCCGCGCGAGCGACGCGGGTGCGAGCGCGTCGCCGGCGACGTCGTCGATCACGCCCGACAGGTCGCGGATCCTGCCCTGCGCATCGAGCAGGCCCGGCTTTTCATGGTGTTTGTCGCCAAATCTCAGCAGTTTCATGTGGTGTGGGCGGAAATGGAAAGTGAGTGGAAGGGCGCGGTCAGTTCGACGCGGTCGGCTAGACGCGGTCAGTTCGACCAGCCGCCATCGATCAGGTGAATCGCGCCGGTCGTGAACGACGCTTCGTCGGACGCGAGATACAGCGCGAGCGCGGCCACTTCGTCCGCGGTGCCGATACGGCCCATCGGCTGACGCGCGACGAACGCCTGGCGCACGGTGTCGGTCGACACCTGGCGCGTGCGCGCCTGCTCGGCGATCCGCTGCTCCAGCGACGGCGACTCGATCGTGCCCGGGCAGATCGCGTTGCAGCGGATGCGCTGCTCGACGAAATCGGCAGCCACCGACTTGGTCAGGCCGATCACGGCCGCCTTGGTCGTGCCGTAGACGAAGCGGTTCGGCACGCCCTTCACGCTCGACGCGGCCGACGCCATGTTGACGATCGACGCGCCGCCCGCAGCCAGCATCGCCGGCAGCAGCGCGCGGATCAGCCGGTACATCGACGTGACGTTCAGATTCAGCGAGAACGCCCACGCGGCGTCGTCGCAGTCGAGGATCGAGCCGTGGTGCACGAAGCCCGCGCAGTTGAACAGCACGTCGAACGCGCGCTCCTGCGCGGCGAGTGCGGCGATGTCGCCCGCATCGGTCACGTCGAGCCGCCGCGTGGCTAGCCGGCCGCCCGCGCGTTCGGCGTCGGCCGCGAGTTGCGCGAGCGCGGCTTCGTTGATGTCGGTCGCCAGCACGTCGGCCCCCTCGCTTGCGAACCGCAGCGCGGTCGCGCGGCCGATACCCTGCCCGGCCGCCGTCACCAGCGCGTGCTTGCCCTGCAATCTCATGAGCACCTCTCCCGAAGAAGCCGGCCGGGCCGGCTGATTGGCACAAAGGACTAAAGGTCCAGCCAATCATAGGAACAGATTCCGGATTTGTCACGTTCGCGTGATTCAGTATTTTCCCGAGCGGGAGAATCGGGCGGAAGGCGCTGCGGCGGGCTTCGATTACCGTATTTTTCAGGTTCCGCCGATCGGCCGCGTATCGCGCAAAGCCAATACCGGTGGGCGTTTGCGCGATCCCCGAGCGCCGGAGTCGCGCCGTCGCCACGGCGAAACTGACAAAAAAGTCATGTTCCCGTCAGGGTGTCAACGGCCGGCGCGCGCGATCATGGTGTTACCGGACCGCGCTTCCCGGACGCCGCACCCCGCCCGTCTCCGATCCCTGACGGGCGTCTCCGTCCCCCGCGGTGTCCACGTGACTGAGCGAGCAGACACGGGGGCGCGGGCCGATTTTCCGCCCCGGGCGTGCGCGTCCGGGGCGCTTTTGTCGTTGGCTTTTTCACGAAAATGCGCGTCGATTGTTTCTGATTCGGCAAAAGGTAATTTGAGCCAGACAGGATGTTTTTTCCGGTCACAGACGCTTACATTTAGCGCACCACTCATGGAAACCGCTACGGATTCGCCCTCGGGTAGTGACATCCACTGCCACGGCCGAAACCGCACGAGCTTTAGGAAACGGCAAATGAAGGCCTCCAAATCCCTGCCTGTGCTCGATCCCGCCGACGTCCACGTCGAAATTCTGGAACGCTCCGATACGCTGCTCGTCGTCCGCTGGGTCGAACCCGGCCGCTGTCACTACGGCGAACAGCGCTGGCGCCGCCGCTTCGCGCAGCGCACCGGTACCTGCGCGCTGTCGCGCCAGGTCATCCAGCGCGGCGACGAAGTATTCCGCCCGGCCGAGCGCCCGGCACCCGCGAATGCGGCGGCAATGATCTCCGCCGCCGAAGTGCTCGCGCTGGCCGGCAGCCGGTAACGCCCACACCGGCCACCCGTGCCGGGGCCCGCGGCGTGATGCGCTTGCGCGCCCTAGAAGCGCCGGTCTAATTCCCCCGCTTGTCTGTCCCGCCCGCGCGGACTATCGTTACACCACTCAATGTAACGATTGCGCGTCGTGGCGCACCGCCACGCCGATGGAGGCAGACATGCATGCATGGAGCGCGCGCCACGTCCCGGCGCAAGGCGGCAAGGTCGCGGTCGTGACCGGCGCCAACAGCGGCCTCGGCTGGCACATCGCGGAAACGCTGGCCGCCAAGGGCGCGACGGTCGTGATGGGCTGCCGCGATGCCGCGCGCGCCGCGCAGGCCGCCGCTGCGATTCACCGGCTCCATCCCGCCGCACGGGTCGAAGTCGATCCGCTCGACCTCGCCGATCTCGCGTCGATCCAGCGCTTCGCCGCCAACGTCGCCGACCGCCACGGCCGCGTCGACATCCTCTGCAACAACGCCGGCGTGATGTTCCTGCCGCTGCGACACACGCACGACGGCTTCGAGATGCAGTTCGGCACCAACCACCTCGGCCATTTCGCGCTGACCGGCCATCTGCTGCCCGCGCTGCGCGCCGCCCGGCGCGCGCGCGTCGTGACGATGTCGAGCGGCTTCAACCGCGGCGGCCGGATCCGGGTCGACGACCTGCGCGCCGAGCACCGTTACAACCGTTATCTCGCCTACTGCGACAGCAAACTCGCGAACCTGGTGTTCGCGCTCGAGTTGCAGCGCCGCTTCCAGCGCGCGGGGTTCGCGGGAATCAGCGTCGCCGCGCATCCCGGCTACGCGGCAACCAACCTGCAGTTCGCGGGCCCCGCGATGGACAGTTCGCCCACGCGCGCCGCGCTGATGCGCGCGGCGAACCGTTATCTCGCGCAACCGGCCGAGCAGGGTGCGTTGCCCGCGATTCATGCGGCGACGTCGCCCGACCTCGCCGGGGGCTCGTACATCGGGCCGTCCGGCTGGCTCGAGTCGCGCGGCTTGCCGGCACCGGCGAGCGTGCCGCGCGCGGCACGCGACGCGGCCCTCGCGGCACTGCTGTGGGAGGCGTCCGAAGCCGCGACGGGCGTGCGTTTCCTGAGTTCGGGCGCGCCCGCCGGCCGGCCGCCCGCCAAGCCGTTCGACGCGGCCGCCGAGGCGCGCTGAATGCGGTGCGCGTCGGGCCACATTCTTCATACTTATTGCGCTTACGGAAACGAAAGCCGGATGAAAGCATGATCCGGCGTCCCACTGTTACCGCCTTGGAAACAATCTATCGTCAAAACCAGCGTTTACCCTGAACGACCCGGTGACTAAGATTTAGTCAATCGCTGCAGACATGGTGTCGCAAGCGAACCCAATAAAACACCGGAGGTCATCATGAAATCGCTCGTTTCCGCAGTTGTTGCCGCTGTCGCCCTGTCCGCTTCGTTCGGCGCTTTCGCACAAAGCACCGTGACCCGCGCGCAAGTCCGCAACGAACTGGTTCAGCTCG
Source organism: Burkholderia sp. BCC1998 (assembly GCF_905339875.1). Lineage (NCBI taxonomy): Bacteria > Pseudomonadati > Pseudomonadota > Betaproteobacteria > Burkholderiales > Burkholderiaceae > Burkholderia > Burkholderia sp. BCC1998. The sequence continues at coordinate 9,363 of NZ_CAJPHE010000005.1, read as the reverse complement.
AACAAGCCGGCTACAAGCCGGGCGTGTCGAGCCCGTACTACCCGAACGACATCCAGTCGGCGGAAGCGCGCGTTCATGGTGCCGACGCCAGCGGCTACGGCGCGCAACCGGCTCCGGTCGTCCACTCGGGCGCCCCGGCTGCCGCAACGTCGTCGAACGCACGCGACTCGGTCTTCTTCGGCCAGTAAGCCGACGCGCCCCCGGCGGGCGCACCGCGCATCGCGCGATGAAGAAGCTGGATCCGGACGAGCCCCTCATGCGGGCTCGTCTTTTTTTGTGAAACGCATACCTCCGCCGCCCGGCAGCGGGTGGCTTCGCCCGGGCGCGTTGCGTCCGGGCGCTTTTTCCCCGGCGAGGTATGCGTAACGAAGTCGAATGCGGCAGCCGACTGCGGAAGTCGAATGCGCCGATCAGCGCCCGGCGGCAGCCGCGGGCAGCGCACGCGACAGCACACGCCAGCGCGACAGCAGTTCGTCGCGATCGACGTAGCAGCCCTGCAGATGCCGGCGGCCCGTCGACGGATCGAACTCGGTGCGCGCATGCAGCACGCGCCGGTTGTCGAACGCCCACATGTCGCCCGCCCGCAGCCGGCGCTGTACACGGAAACGCGGCTCGCGCGCGAGCGCGAGAAACCGCCGGTACGCGCGGTAGACGGCCGCGACCGCGCCGGCCGGCGCATCGAGCGGCCCGCGCAGGAAGTTCGCGACGCGCACCTCGGTCACGTTGCCGCGCGCATCGAGCCCGATCACCGGCGCCGAACAGCGGTAGTCGCTGTTCGCACTCTTGTTCCAGAACTCGAACGGTGTCGACGCAAGTTGCGTGAAATCGTCCGGATATTCGTGCCGCAGCGCATCCGCGAGCGCGAAGCCGTCGAGAAACACGCTGTCTCCGCCCGTTGCGTCGTTCGCGAGGCAGTGCAGGAACTGCACGCCCGGCTGCAATTCACGCGTCGGCAGGTCGGTGTGCGGCGGCAGGTTCAGCGACGTATAGGCATTGCTGTCCGGCCGCGGCTTCGATTCGACATCGAACAGCACGCCGAAATTGCTTTCGCGGATCAGGCCGACACGCCGCGCGATCTGGTCGACCCGGCCGGGTTCGGCCGGCACGCCCTCGACGAGCGTCAGCCCGGTGCGCTGCAACGCGGCGAGCCAGGCGAGCAACGCGCCGTCGTCCTCCATCACGTCACGCCACGCGAACACGCCGATCGCCGTCGCATCGTCGCCGGTCCACACGTGCCGCCCGTGCGCGGCCTGACGTTCCGCGCGGGACGCATCGTCGTAAGCATGCGCGCGCAACCATCCCGGCGACCAGGCGCTGCGATGCCCGTCGTTCCACTCGACGTGCAGCGCGCCGTCGGTTTCGACATGCACGACGAGCGCCGACAGATCCTCGCGCGCATCGGCGATCTCGAACACCTGTTCGCGCGTGAGCGCATGCACGCACGCGGAGCACGCGCAGTTGTCGCGCAACCAGTCGAAGTGAAACGGCGATCGTCGCGTGTCGCTCCACTCGACGTTCACCGCACCCTCGCCGATCGTCGCCGCCGCAATGGCCGCGTCGGCGGAAAAGGTCCGCCAGTCCTCGATACGGTGTTGCGCTGCCTGCATCGTTGCCTCCCGGAAAACGCCCGCTACGCGTGTGGTGCGAGCAGAAACCCGCCGATCATCCGGTGCATCCGCGCCGCCTGCGGGCTCGTTCCGAGCGCGCGCCAGCAGCCGTGCACCAGCCCCTCTCCCATCCAGTAACGCGCGGCGCCGCCGGCCGCGAGAATGTGTTCGACATAGACGCGCGCATCGTCGCGCAGCGGATCGTGTTCCGCGCCGATCGCGAGCACGGGCGGCAGCCCGTCGAAACGCGCCGCCGCGAGCGGCACCGAGGCGCGCAGCAGCGGATCGTCATCGCTCGGCGCATCGTCGCCTTCACTGCCCCAGTACAACGCGCGATAGCGATGGACGTCGTCGAGCGTCAGCATCGGCGCGTGTGCCTCGGTTTCGCGCGCCGGTAATTGCGGTTCGAAGCCGAGCATCGGATAGACGAGCGCGATCCCGTCGATGCCGCCTTCGCCCGCATCGCGCAGCGCGGTCGCGACGGCGGCCGCGAGGTTGCCGCCGGCACTGTCGCCGGCGAGCGTCAGCGGTCGCGCGCACGCGTCGAACGGCCAGCGCGCTGCGTCGCGTGCGGCGCGCGTGACGGCCAGGCAATCGTCGAGCGCGGCCGGCGCGCGATGCTCGGGCGCGAGCCGGTAGTCGACCGCGATCACGGCAAGCCCCGTGTCGGCCGCCAGTTGCGCGGTGATCAACGCATGACTGTCGAGCGAGCCGACGACGAAGCCGCCGCCATGAAAGAACAGCACGGTGCCGCGCGGCTCGCCCTGTGCGGGCGCGTAGCGCCGCAGCGCGATCGCGTGTCCGTCCGGTGCATGCCACACCGCATCGTGCCGGACGATGCCGGCCGGCAGTTCGGCGGGCGTCCATGCGGCCGCGAAGCGATCGTAGACGCGGCGTTGCTCGTCGGCCGAGCGCGCCGCTGCGTCGGCCGGATACCACGCGTCGACGGCCGCGACGAACGCCGCGATTTCCGGTTCGAGCATCGTGTGCGCTCCGCGGTCCAGGGTTGAACGTCGACGCTAGCGGCGCGGCGGCAGTCCGATCACGCGGCCTGCATACGCAGGGGCCGCGCAATCGCGCTGCACCGCATGCAGTTCGGCCACGCGCGCGGCGACGTCGTCGTCGAACGGCGCCGATTTCGCGCCGTCGCGCGTGTCGACGTGCAGCAGCATCTGCTCGCTCGCCGACACCGCGCCGTCGTGCCCATCGGCGAACAGTTCGAGATACAGGTGCAGCCGCTTCGCGTCGTGCGCGAGCACCCGCGCATCGACGCGCACGCGCGTGCCCTCCTTGATCTCCTGCAGATAGTTCACGTGCGCTTCGAGCGTGTAGACCGAGCGGCCCCGCTCGCGACGCGCGGCGTCGTCGAGACCGATGCGGTCCAGCAGCGCATCGGTCGCGAAGCTGAAGATCAGCAGATAGAACGCGTCGCGCAGATGGCCGTTGTAGTCGACCCATTCGGGCCGCACGACGTCGCGGTAGATCGTCAGCGGGGTATCGCCTGTCATGTTCGTTCAGTCCTCGAATCGCATTCCGTGCCGCGCCTTCACCGCGGCGATCGCCTTCAGCACCTCGGTGATGCACTCGTCGCGGTAGCGTTCGAGTTCCTTGATGCTGCGCGTGCCCTGCTGCTCGCTCGTGCCTTCGACGACGCTGTCGATCAGTGCATCGGTCAGCTTCGGCGCGACCAGCTTCGTCCATGGCAGTTCGAGCGCGGGGCCGAACTGCTGCATGAAGTGTCGCATGCCCGCGTCGCCGCCGGCCAGCGTGTAGGTCAGGAACGTGCCCATGAACGACCAGCGGATGCCCGCGCCGAAGCGGATCGCATCGTCGATCTCGCCGGTCGTCGCGACGCCCTCGTTGACGAGATGCAGCGCCTCGCGCCACAGCGCTTCGAGCAGCCGGTCCGCGATGAAGCCCGGCACTTCCTTGCGCACGTGCAGCGGCCGCATGCCGAGCTTGCGATAGATCTCCATCGCCGCCTCGACCGCTTCCGGCGAGGTGCGCGCGCCGCCGAGCACCTCGACGAGCGGCAGCAGGTAGACCGGATTGAACGGATGCCCGACCACGCAGCGCTCCGGATGCGTCGCACGCGCATAGAAGTCGGTCGGCAGCAGCCCCGACGTCGACGATGCGATGATCGCGTCGGGCTTCGCCGCGCGGCTGATCTGTTCGTGCAGCTCGAGCTTCAGCGCCTCGCGCTCGGGTGCGCTTTCCTGGATGAAGTCCGCGTCGGCGACGCAGGCCTCGATCGTCGACTCGAAGCGCAGCCGCGCGGGATCGGCGCCCGGCGCGAGGCCGACGCGCTCGAGCGCGGGCCATGCATTCGCGACGCTCGCGCGCAAGCGCGCTTCCGCGCCCGGCGCGGGATCCCACACGACCACGTCCAGACCATGCGCGAGCGCACGGCAAATCCATCCGCTGCCGATCACGCCGGTGCCGATCGCGGCGAACGTCTTGATGTCGGTCTTCACTGCCATGTCAACACATCCTTCAAATCGAGGAGAATCGGACGGCGGCGCACCCGTGCGCGCCGCCGCATTGAAGCGGAATCAGCGTTGAAACTCACGCGAACTCGGCCACCGCGCGGCGTTCGAGCAGGCGCTCGCCACGCGCCGGCAGGCCGAGCTTGCGACGCCCTTCGGCCGGCGTCAGCACGCGGCCGCCGAGCCGTTCGACGATTTCCCGCGCACGCTCGACGAGCGTGCCGTTGGTCGCGTGCACGCCGCGATCGAGCCAGATGTTGTCTTCAAGGCCCACGCGCACGTGGCCGCCGAGCAGCATCGCCTGCGCGACCATCGGCATCTGCATGCGGCCGATCCCGAAGCCGGCCCAGTGCGCGCCCGGCGGCAGGTTGTCGACCATCGCCTTCATCGTGCCGGTGTCGGCCGGCGCGCCCCACGGAATGCCGAGGCACAGCTGGAACAGCGGCGGATCGTCAAGGAGTCCTTCCTTCAGCAATTGCTTCGCGAACCACAGATGGCCCGTATCGAAGATTTCCAGTTCCGGCTTCACACCGAGTTCCTGGATGCGCTTGGCGCCGGCGCGCAGTTGCGCGGGCGTCGACACGTAGATGTAGTCGCCGTCGCCGAAATTCAGCGTGCCGCAGTCGAGCGTGCAGATTTCCGGCAGCAGTTCCTCGACGTGCGCGAGACGCGTGAGGCCGCCGACGAGATCGGTGCCCTTGCCGAAGCGCATCGGGTCTTCGCCCGGGCCGATCTCCAGATCGCCGCCCATGCCGGCCGTCAGGTTGATGATCACGTCGACGTCCGCCGAACGAATCCGGTCGACCACTTCGCGGTACAGGTTCGGGTCGCGGCTGCCGCGGCCCGTCTGCGGATCGCGCACGTGGCAGTGCGCCACCGTCGCGCCGGCCTTCGCGGCCTCGATCGCGGCGGCCGCGATTTCCTTCGGCGTGACCGGAATCGCCGGATGTTTGCCGACCGTATCGCCCGCGCCGGTGACCGCGCAGGTGATGATGACTTCGTGGTTCATGCTGAGTGCCCTCGTTTGCTTCGGTTCGTGTCGCTCGATTTCCGTCGTACTGCAGATGATTTTTCGCTGCGCGCCGCACGCTCGCCGCGCGTGCGGGCCGTTACAGGCCGAGATAGGCCTTCACGGCAGGCAGGCCGTCCTTGCCGTCGAACGTCTTGACGCCGGCGAGCCAGGCATCGAGCACCTGCGGATTCTTCTTCAGGTACGCCTTCGCGGCGTCGGCCGGCTTCGTCTTGTTCATCACCGACTGCATCAGCTGGTTTTCCAGCTGCGTCGTGAAACGCAGGTTCTCGACGAGCTTGCCCGCGTTCGGGCAGCGCGAGATGAAGTCGGGCGCCGTCAGCGTGTACACGCGCGCTTCGCCGTAGTTCGGGCCGAACGCCGCATCGCCGCCGGACAGGTAGTTCATGCTGATCTGGATGTTCATCGGATGCGGTTCCCAGCCGAGAAACACGACCCACTTCTTGTCGCGGATCGCGCGCTCGACCGTGACGAGCATCCCCGCCTCGCTCGATTCGACCAGCTTGAAGCCGCCGAGGCCGTACTGGTTCGTGTCGATCATCTTCTGGATCGTCGCGTTCGCGCTGCTGCCCGGCTCGATCCCGTAGATCTTGCCGTCGAGCTCCGCGCGATGCTTCGCGATGTCCTCGAAGGTCTTCAGGCCGGCCTGGTATTCGTAGCTCGGCACCGCGAGCGTCGCCTTCGCGCCCGACAGGTTCGGCGGTTCGACCACGTTGATCGACTTGCTGTCGAGGAACGGCTGGAGCTGCTTCTGCTGCACCGGCCACCAGTAGCCGAGCGAGATGTCCAGCTGCTTGCTCTTCAGGCCGGCGAACGAGATCGGCACCGATGCGATCGTCGTTGTCGGCTTGTAGCCGAGCCCTTCGAACACCGTCGACGCGAGCGCCGTGGTGGACGTGATGTCGGTCCAGCCGATATCCGCGAAGCGTACGTTGCGGCAAGTCGCGGCATCCGTTTCGGCCTGCGCCGCGGTCGCGAATGCGCCGGTCGCCAGCACGGCCGCGACGAACGCGGCGATCTTTGTCGACTTCATGGTTTCTCCCCTTCGGTTGGACCGATGTCCTGCGGATTCGCGGAGTGCGTCCCGGCCTGCATCGTGGGAGTAAAAGTAACGAGCCATATTCACCGCAAGACGACCGCCGGCGACCTGTTCTTGACTATTTGCGACTATGGGTGGAAACCACTATGCGCGGGGAGTGGCTTGTATGGCGGGGGTTTGGGGCAGATTTCGATGAGGAGGGGTTTGTCCGGATGCGGCGTCATGAGATGCCATGCGCGACAACCAGACAGGGTCGGTCAGGTCCGTGCGGCTGCAAGCGCGTTGCCGAAATGCTCCACGGCGCCGTCGAAGCGCGCCGCGCCGACGTCGAACACCCAGCGGCGCAGCGCGGGGGGCGTGGCAAGACCCAGCTCCGCGACCCGATACCCGGTGTCGATCGCGGCCAGCACGGCCTTCACCATCGCTTGGGGCATGCCTTCGGTGGCGGCGGCCGTCAGCCCGCCGTCGAGTATGCTCGGCGCAAAGGCCGCGCTTTCGACACCCTGCTGGATCGCCGTCCGCGCGGCCGTGGCGACGGCATCCGCGGTTCTTTCGATCGTCCAGCTTGCCGGATCGCCGAGCCCGACCAGCAACAAGGCACGCGCCGCGATGCCCGCGGGCGGATGGCTGATCCACAGCGTTTCCATCGGCGCGGCCAGAAAACGGCCCTCGCGCCGCAAGCCGGTGAGTGCCCCCGACAGTGCGAGATCGAGATGGCGTAACCCGCCGGTCGGGCCATCGCCCGTCGCCTCGCGGGCAAACATGCAGCCACAGGAAAGGTCGACCTGCGCGCCTACGCCATCCCATGCGGCGACCTCGAAGGCCACCTCCCGCCAACGACCGATATTTTGTCGAAGAACCAAATCGTCTCTCCCGCAAGATTGGAACAGGGTCCGGAGCGCAGCGCGCGCCCCGGTGTCCAGCGTTGCCCGTCTTCATCCACCTGCCCGGACCTGCACGGGCGCACGAGCAACCCGTCATCCGCGTACGCCGGTATCTGCGTTGCGCTTATTGCTTTGCGGCAAGACCAAACGCATAGAGCTTGTGACTCGTGCCGTCGTACGGCAGACCGAGTACCTTGGTGTGGTAGCCCGCGCCCCAGTACACCGACCCGTCGACGATGGCAGCGCCCGACACCACCGCGCCGTTGTTCTCGTAGCTCCACTTGATCTCGCCCGTCGCCGCATCGAGCGCATACATGCTCGCGCCCGTCCCGGCCAACGAGCCGGCATAGACGACCCCGTTTGCGGCCGACATCGCCACCGTGTCCATCTTGCCCTGCGGGTCGGCCGTGCGCCACAGCACCTTGCCGGTGGCGGCGTCGACCGCCGCCCAGATGCCGCCCTTGGTCGTCTTCTGGCCGTTCGGACCGTTGTCGACGTCGATCGATTTGCCGTCCAGGTTGCCGATCGAAACGTAGATGCGCTTGCCGTCGGCGGCCGTCCCCCACAGCATGCCGCCCAGCAGGCTGCCCGGGCCGACCTGCGTCTGCCAGACCACCTTGCCGGTCTTGGGATCGAGCGCCCAGTACACGCCGCTCTTCGCGCCTGCACCCACCAACGTCCTCTCCTTCCCATTGATGGTCGCCTTGAACAGGTTGGGCCCCGAGCCGAAATCGTAGTCCGGGCCGTCGTCGTGGTCGTAGTTGGTCGACATGTCGGCCGCCAACGTACGGGTATGCCAGACGATCCGGCCGGTCTTGAGGTCGAGCGCGACAAAGCTGTCGATCATGTTGGCAGGCGTATCGGGTTTGCAGTTCTTCTGGGTCGGGTAACGGCAGTGACCCGGCGGGACCGAGAAGTTGTTGCCCGTGGTCACGTAGAGCAGGCCGGTTTCATGATCGACCGCCGCCGTGTTGCCCCACACCGAGCCGCCGGTATATCCCTTCGGCACCATATAGGTCTTCCACAGCATCTTGCCGGTCTTGGCGTCGAGGGCGACCACCGCGCCGCGATAGGTCGGCTTGTCCTTGAGCGCCTCGGCACGCGACGAGAGGCCGACATACACCACGCCGCGATCGACGATCGGCGACTGGGTAATGATCGCGGTCGGATCCGAATCCACCTTGGTCCGCCACAGCGGCGCGCCATCGTCTGCCTTCGCTGCCAGCACGAACGCGCCGGTCGGGTTGTTCGCAACCTGGGTGCCCTGCCCGAAGATCAGCGTGCCTTCCCAGTAGGCCGGGCTGGTGCGCGACGCATCGTTGTCGATGCCGCTGTATTCGGTGATCTTCTTCTTCCACTTCACCTTGCCGCTGGCGGCATCGACCGCCCACAGCGAGCCGCCGAAGTCCGGCACATACACGGTGCCGTTGGCGACGGTCGGCGTGGCCGACACGTTGCCGTCGGTATCCAGCGTCCAGCGCGGCGCAAGCTGCGAGACGTTGTCGACGCCGATGACGCGCTCGTCCGGCGCGGTACGCGTGTTGTCGACACCCTGCCCGGCAAAGACCCAGTCTGCCGCCGCACCCGGGCCGCTTGCGATCATGCCGAACAGGGCAAGCGTTCCGATCATGGCCGGCGTACGCCGGCGCCACGAGGCAAGTCCGGCATGCTGCTTGTTGGATGTTTTCATGACATCACCTTACCGAGAGAAGAGTGACTGATGACCGGCCGAACCGAAACGGCCGCGGTGAAGAAAACTGGCGCGCCGGGGGCGACTGGAAGCGGCCGGGACGCCTGGCGATACCCAATCTGCGCGTGCTTTCCAAAGCGGGGGAAAAGATCGACATGGCCGGGATGAATCATTTGACGCAGCGTGAATATCGATACCCAAAGTTCGGTTGCGAAGCGCGAAACATAGGACCACTGCATGAAACCACCACACGCGCCGATGAAACATGCGCGCCCTTGACGACAGCGCGTGACGACGCGCGAACCCTGAAGCCGATGCACCGGCAGATCCGCCGCTCAGAACGTATGCATCATCCCCACATACGCGCCCGTCTGCGACTCGCCCGTCATCGGGCTCGTGCCCGAGGTCGCATCGCGCGGCGACGCGAGCAGCGAGAAGTTCGAATTCCCGCCGTTGTGCACGTACGCGACGGTGCCGTACAGGAACGTGCGCTTCGACAGGTTGTACGTCGTGCCGAGCACGTACATGATCGCGTGGCCCGACGGATCGTGCGACGCGTCGCCGCCGCCGTCGCCGACCTTCACGTAATACCCGCCGCCCGTCACCGCCCACTGCGGCGTGGCCGTG